>CAZWPT010000017.1:0-2032 GCA_964635675.1 uncultured Nitrososphaerota archaeon
CACATAGTTTTTGCCAAGAAAAGCGTTAAGTTGACTGTTGGAGGCCACCCCTGCAACGTTTCTATAGATTTGATCCAGCTGGGTCTTGAAAAGGGTTCTGTCGGCATAGTGGGGGCAATCGGCAGGGATGTTTTCGGATGGTTCATAAAAAGCGTTTTAGAGGAGAAGGGGGTTGTTACACACCTGCTGGAGCTGGCTGAAACTGGGACGACGAAAAACATTGCGCTTGTGGTTAAAGGCGAGGATAGGAGGTTCCACCTAGACCTAGGTGCAAGCCTGCATCTCGACCCAGATTTCGTCTCCAAGAAGGTGCTTGAGGTTAAACCGCGGATTTTCTACGCCGCGTCCGGATTATGCGGCGAATTCGACGAAAGGCTTGGGGAGGTTCTTAAAACTGCGAAGAAGACCGGTAGCTTAACGTTCGTCGACATGGTGGAGCCATACGGGAGGCAATGGGATTATATTGTTGAGCATTTGGATTACGCAGACTTTTTCCACTGTAACGACATAGAGCTGAAGAACATATTCAAGACAGATAGTTTAGCCTATGGGATGAGGGAGGTGAGTAAAAGGGTTAACGGCATTACTTTCATAACTCTCGGCGAAAAGGGTGCGCTGGCTGTTTTGAAGAATGGGAAATACGTAAGGCAGAAAGGTTTTAAAGTTGAAGTGGTTGACCCAACTGGCGCCGGGGACGCGTTCAGCGCAGGAATAATATTCACACTGCTTAAGAATAGGATGTTTAGAGGCCTGTCGGAAATCCCGCTTGAGGATTTAAAGAGGATCTTAATGGCGGGGCAGGCTGCTGGCGCAGTGTGTGTAACCGGAGTCGGGACAACGACGAACGTTACCCGGGAGAACTTTGATTCAATCATTAATCTTCAGGGGGAGGAGGTTTTAAGATCGACAGAAGTCATAAGCCTGATTCCTTAAGATTTTAAAAAAGCTTGTGCTGCCAGTGGTTGTATCTAACAATCTCCTGTAAGGGTTTCCGGCTTGACACGGGCTCCTTTTTCTCAGCAGGATAGCCTACAGCTATCATCGCGACTAATCTAGCTTCCTTCGGAAGGCCTAAAACCTTCTTGACTTCCTCCTCCTCGTGGAATACTCCAATCCAACAGGTTCCTAGACCCTGCTCCCACGCTTCCAAGACAAGGTTTTGCAGGGCTATGGCTACATCAATCTTCCAGAAGTCTGTTCCGGGAATGCTTTCACCGGGTAGAGCGCAACCCACTATTAAAACCGGGGCCGATTCCAACGGGCTTCTGAAAGGCCTGGGGGGAGCTCCTGGTGGTGGAGACGGCATCATCTTCTTTTTCGCCTCAACCAGTTCTTCTTTAACCTTGGGGTCTGTGATCACGATGAAACGCCATGGCTGCCTGTTTCCAGCGGATGGCGCTAGCCTTGCTGCCTCCAAGATTATTTTAAGTTTTTCTTCCTCAACAGGCCTCTCCTCGTAGACCCGTATGCTACGCCTTGTCCTTATGGCTTCAAAGACATTCATTTGAACAACCGTGGGGAATGGTTAATAAGGAAACTTATAACATTTTGCTTTAAGTAGCCTTGTCCGCATAGGGATGTTTGGCTTCACTAAGTGTTAGAATTGTATCCTGCGTATTCCAAGCGGCATTTGCTCTCCGTTTTTAACGGTCTACTCGCCTTAGTTTCCAGATTTAAGGTATTTTTTGAAGAAGCTGAAGGCCATTCTACCAGAGAAGCTGTGTTCCCCTGGGAAGACCTCTATCCAGAGGTTTTCAGGCTCCCCAGCGACCTCGTAAGCCCTCCTTATCACGGCGTGCGCTTTAAGGGCGGAATGAATCCAGAAACAAGTATCGGAGGCTCCGCTCTCTATTAGGAGAGGCTTAGGAGCTATCGCGGCTATGACGTCGGACACGTCAGCATACTTGTAAAGGTTGGGAACCAGCTGAGACCCGCAGAAGTTTGGCCTAGATATCGCATAATGCTCAGTCGTCGTCGCATAACATATAATGTCTGCCGCTCTTATCCTTTCGTCGAGCAGCGTCAAGTAGGT
>CAZWPT010000018.1:0-12552 GCA_964635675.1 uncultured Nitrososphaerota archaeon
CTGAAGACAAGGAGCTGGAGCGCATCCTGGAGGAGAAGAGGAAACGCCTGATGAACAGGCTTGCCAAGAGCAGTGAGAAGACCACTCCTCAGAGAACGGTTGACGACGTGGATAAAACGGTTTTAAGCCTCCTGGATGAGAAGGGTAGGGAGATACTTTCGCTCGCCGAGCAGGATTTCCCTGAGGAAACCAAGAGGGCGAAGCTCCTGCTCTACGCGCTTGTTAAGAAGGGCTATGTGGACGGGCCTGTTGACGCCGGGGACCTCTACAGGTTTCTAAGATACCTGGGGATCCCGGTTAGGTACGAGTCCCGAATAATGGTTGCAGACGGGAAGGAGAGGAAGCCTCTTTCAGAAATCCTTTCAGAGAGAATGTCTGAGCTCGAGTAGTCTTCAGAAACCCATAATAGGCCCGGGGCAGCATGCCTCATAGAGGAGGGTTGCAGGTTTCAATACTGCTTCCAGCATCCGTCATAGGTGTCTCAGAGGACCTGAGGGTTAAAACGTTCAGAGCCGGCCTCGTTGGAAGGGCTGCAGCAATATTCATGGTCGACGAGATCATTATCTACCTCGACGATCACGATTCTGAGTCGCTCAGCAACCAGAGGGTTTTCTCAAAGCTCCTCCACTACATGGTTGTCCCCCAGTACTTGAGGAGACTCGTCTTCAAGAAGCAGGAGGAGCTTAGGTTCGCCGGCCTCCTCCCCCCTTTGAAAATACCCTCGCACACCGTGCCCGCTTCCCTTAGCCAGGTTAAGCCCGGGGGCTTCAGGCTCGCCGCCGTGGTTAGGGCTGAGCGCGGCAGGCTTGTTCTCGAAGCCGGGCTCGAGAAGCCTCTGACGGCACCAGCTCCCCAGCCGCCGCTTGAGGCTAGAGTAGGCAGTGTTGTCCTAGCCAGGGTTGAAGACCCTTCAAGGCTCTCCGCCAGCATAGTCAGCCCCGGGGAGCCGCCGTTCTACCTGGGCTACCGGGTTTCAACACCCAGGAAGACGCTTGGAGAACTCCTGAAGATTGTTGACGCTGTTAAAATAGGGACTTCAAAGTATGGCGAGCCCGTTTGGAGGAGGATAGGCGAGCTTAGGAAGCTTTTCTCCAGGGGAGGGAGGATAATGGTTGCATTCGGCTCGCCTTCAATGGGGCTTAGGGAGATACTGGCTAGAGAAGGGTTGAGGACGGAGGATGTTTTCAGCATCCTCGTCAACACGGTGGGCGAGCAGGGTGTTGAAACAGTGCGCACTGAGGAAGCCCTATACATAACTCTACCCCTGGTGGCTTCTTTAGCAAGGGGATACTGGTAAGCATAGGGCGTGTTTCCAAGGTAAACAGGCCTCCAACGGGTTTCATTCCCGCGGGGGAAAAGGTTAAAACGGGTTGCTCATTCCTTTGACAACCACGCTGATTAAAAGGGGATTACCGAGATGGGTCACAGGAAACAAAGTGCTCCGAGACACGGTTCGCTCGCGTTCCGCCCTAGAGCACGGTTTAAACGGCTAACCCCCCGGATAAGGTTCTGGCCTGAGGTTGACGGTGAAACAAGGCTTCTAGGCTTCGCCGGCTACCGGGTGGGTATGACGCACGGCTTCACGATAGACACTTCCGAGTCCTCGCCCTTCAGGGGGAAGGAGGTTTTCACGCCGATCACGATTATTGAAACACCCCCGTTGAGCATCGTCGGAGTAAGGCTCTATGGCAACAGTCCCCAAGGCCTCAAAGTAGTGTGGGAGGGTTGGGCGAGAAACATTCCTGAGAATCTTAAGAGGAGGATAAACTCGCTGGGTAACCGTAAGGAGGCGGCGGAGCCCCGTGTCCCCGAGGGCATTGCTGAGAAGACAAAGGAGGTCAGGGTCATAGCGGCGACGCAGCCACACCTCGCCGGCCTAGGGAAGAAGACGCCTGAGGTTTTTGAAATAGGCGTCGGCGGGGGGAGCGTGGGCGAGAGGATCAGCTTCGCCATGTCCCTGCTCGGCAGGGAGGTTTACGCGAAGGATGTTCTTGAAGAGGGGGCTTACGTGGATGTTTTCGCAGTAACCAAGGGGAAGGGTTTCCAGGGTGTTGTGAAAAGGTTCCGGGTTAAGATTCTCGACAGGAAGAGTAACAAGACGAGGAGGGGTGTTGCCACGCTTGGCCCGTGGAAGCCTGCGGGAGTAATGTACACGGTGCCGAGGCCTGGTCAAATGGGATACATGCAGAGGCTTGTTAGAAACCTGCAGGTCCTCAAGATTGTCGAGAGCCCCGGCGAGATTAATCCCGCCGGAGGGTTCCACAAGTACGGCGTCTTAAGGAGCCCGGCGGTTATTCTGAACGGGAGCGTTCCCGGCACGCCTAAGCGGCTTGTTAAAATAAGGGTTTCAGCCAGGAAGCATGGTGCGAAGCCGAAGCAGCCGCCTGTTTTAACCCACGTAAACATCAGGAGGAGTGTTGCAGCATGATGAGCCTGGAGCAGGTTAGAGTCAGGGTTCTGAACGAGAACGGTGAGGAGGATGGTGAAGCCTCAATACCGGGGTTCATCCTCCAGACTGAGGTTGAGGAGCATCTTGTGAGGAGAGCCTTTGTGGCGGCTCAGTCGAGAAGACTCCAGCCGCAGGGCAGGGACACGATGGCTGGCAAGAGGACCACGGCTGAAAGCTGGGGAGTCGGCTACGGCATAGCTAGGGTGCCGAGGACGGAGAGGGGGGTTGCGAGGCTCGCCCCGATGACTGTTAAAGGCAGGGTTACGCACCCGCCGCGCGTCGAAAAGAAGATTAGGAAGGAGATAAACAGGAAGGAGTATAGGAAGGCCTTCGCCTCAGCACTGTCAGCAGTCTTCAAGAAGGAGGTTGTTGAGAAGAGGGGTCACAGGCCCGGCTCAGCAAGCATCCCCATAGTCTTCACGAAGGAGTTTGAAAACATTTCTAAGACGCGCGAGGTCGTCACGCTTCTCGAGAAAATAGGCTTGGATCAGGAGCTTGAAAGAATCTATGGCAGGCCGAGAGTCAGGTGTGGAAAATCAAGGTGGAGGGGTAGGAGGCTCAGGAGGAGAGTCGGCCCCCTGATAGTCGTTTCAAACCATGAGACCAGCGTTGTCAAGGCAGCTTCGGGAATACCCGGGGTGGACGTGAAAACGCCGGAGAAGCTTTCAATAATGGATCTCGCCCCGGGCGGAGTACCCGGGAGGCTGACCATATGGACGCTCCCAGCCCTCGAGAAGACTGTTGAAAGGGTGAGGAAGTATGTCGCAGAGTAGCATCATAATCAGGCCGGTTTCAACGGAAAAGTCCTTCAGGCTCATCGAGAGGGAGAACAAGCTGATTTTCATAGTTGACCTCAAGGCTGATAAAAACAGTGTTAAAGAGGCTGTTGAAAAGACTTTCAACGTTAAGGTTGAGAAAGTCAACATTATAAGAAGCATAGCCGGCGAGAAGAAGGCCGTGGTTAAGCTGGGTAAAGAATACAGCGCGATGGATCTTGCAAGCAAGCTTAAAATAGTTTAGGGAGGATGATGGTTAAATGGGCAAGAGGCCAATAGTAAGGAGGCGCGGCGTATCACCCAACTTCATGGCTCCAACCCACAGAAGGGTTGCACCAGCCAAATACCCGACGCTAGCGAAAGGAGAAAGGCTCGAGGGAACCCTCGTCGCACTACACCACGACCCAGGAAGAGGAGCACCCCTAGCGGAAATCAGGCTCGACAACGGAAAAACCTTCTACACGGTTGCAGTGGAATCAATGTACGTCGGCCAGAGAATATCAATAGGACCAGGAAGCCCACTAGCAGTGGGAAACATAATCCCGCTCGGCGAAGCACCCGAAGGCTTAATGTTCGCAAACATCGAGCGCAAACCCTCAGACGGTGGCGCGCTCTTCAGAGCCTCAGGCAACTACGCAGTCCTAGTGGGGAAGACAGATGGAGAAGCAATCCTGCAGAACCCTAAGGCGAAAACATTCGTCGTAGACGCAAACTCCCTCGGAACAATCGGAGTAACAGCAGGAGGAGGAAGAACAGAAAAACCATTCCTCAAAGCAGGAACAAAACGCAAACTCATGAAAAGCAAAGGAAGACACTACCCAATAGTAAGAGGAGTAGCAATGATAAGTGTGTATCATCCTCACGGCGGGGGAAGGCATCAGCATGTGGGTGGCTCTACTTCGGTTAGTCGTAATGCTCCGCCTGGTGCTAAGGTTGGCTTGATCGCTCCAAGGAAGACTGGTAGGAAGAAGACTAGAAGAGTATCCGGATAAAGCGCGCGCTTTAGCAGGATGAGAATATGTATCTATTCGAAAAACTTATTTAAAACCTTAACCCTTATTATTACAGCTATGGTTAAGCATGTCTGTCTTGTCTTAGCCCTAACCTTACTATCAACCCTTTTCTCAACTCATGTTTACGCTTCCCCGTTTGAGCTTGCCTATGATGATGGAGACTTTGACTATGCTTGGTCAGACTTCTACCCTAGTGGCGCCGCGGTAAGGTTTACTCCCCCAGCCTTGCCTTGGAGGATGACCAGCGTGGTTTTCTACGGCCTAGCTTTAGAAAGGGGTGGAAACATGCTTTTCGCCCTTGAGGTCAGGGATCAGGATTTCAGCCCGGTCTACATGAGACAGTACGCGACCTTCCAGTTCTTTGAGAACGGCGCGTTCAGCTGGGCCAGGATTCCTCTACCCAACCTGACTGTTAACGGGGAGTTCTACGTCTGCATCTATCCATGCTTCTCCCTCGATGCCACTCAGCTCTGGATAGGCGTGGATGAGGATCCCCCGGTCAGCAATAGGAGCCTCCTTGTAGACAGGGAGGAGGGCAGGATAGTCAAGGCCTGGGATGTTGGTAGCGGTAGGCCGAGGAACTTCATGATAAGAGTTGAAGGTGCTCAAGCCGTCAGCATTGCCAGCATAGGCGTATCCTCCATCAGGATTGGGGAGCAGGACATAGAGGTGAGGCTGAACATTGCTTCAAGCCAGCCCGTCGTCAATGTTGAGGGAATAATTAGGCATGGTCTAACCTGGGACCCATGTCCCATCACTCTTGAAGACAATGCTTACGTTGCGAGGCTGCCTGAGCCGGGGAACCTTACCGTCAACGTTAAGACCATGAGCGCGACTTTCGGCGCAACTATTAACGTTCAGGTTGAAGTCTGGAAAGCATACTTGGAGCTTAGAAAAAGGGTTGGAATGCTTGAGGAGAGCAACGAGACTCTAACCAACCTTGTTCAAGAGTTGTCTTGGAGGGTTATGGAGCTTAACAACAGCGTGGTTGAGCTTAACGCTCTCAACAAGGTTTTGGAGGAAAGGTGGCTCAACGCATTGAATCAGGTGCAGACCCTGAACGAAACCCTGGTCACCGTTAGGAGTGAGGCGGAGGCTTTGAAGGGTGAGAACAACTGGCTAAGGATTACCGGCATAATCTTCGCCACCCTAGCTGTCTTCACTCTCCTCGTGACCCTCGGACTCAGCAGGCTTAGGAAGACCCGAAGGGGGGAGGAAGCCGGAGAATGATGAGGAGAATAGCGAGCATCCTTTTGATCCTCATCCTTCTCATTACCGAGAATGCGAGCATCCTCGTCAACCCCGGCGAAACACTGGAGCAGCCTGCAGCCGTTGAGCTCGACACCATCATAAGAGAAATTGAACTAGGAGTTCCTCCTGAAGGTCCTCTCAGCGACAGGGAGTTTCTAATGCCGGAGGGTGTTTCAATAGACGATGTTAAGAATCTTTGGCGCATCGCTGCGCCCTTTGTAAGCCATGGTGCTGATGACGACGATATTCGTAATGCTTTTGCAAGCCTGGGGGAAACCATTAGGCTTCCGGACGCGGTTAGAATTGGGAACGACAGCTTCCCCATAAGGTATGATAAGGCTTACGTTGAGAGGAATGGCTTCGGGCAGGTTCTAATCCATATTCCTATCGACGTTCCGCTTTTCCAAACTCTCCCGGCATGGCTCCACGTCTACTCTAGGGCGATAGGGGGGAAGCAGCGCCTCGTCTACAACGTTACTGAGACACGGTGGTACAGGGTTAGGAGGAGGATAGAGGGTCTCTACAACATAACCTACATGGATCTTGAGACAGGCGAGACTAGTAGCGTCCTCTCAAGCCTAAGCCTCGGAGTATACCCTGAGTTTGGGATTGCTGGGGAGCCTCCACAGCCATCATTCCCACCCGGGCTTCTCAAATACTTCCCTGGGTACGCGAACCTGACGACAATACCTCCTGGGACAATGATAGATTTTTCAAGGGTTACGCCATCATTCCTTGTCGCCGTCCCTGGGCACTATGAGGATATCGATGTTCTCATCCCGGAGCATGAGGAGAAGTTTAGAGTGCTTTTTCCGGCTTACGACCCTGTTTGGCTAACGGGCTGGCTTGTCGAGACAAGCCTCTCATCCAGCAATGTTGAAGCAGGCGACATATTAGAGGTAAGCTACACTGCCACACCTCTCTACATTGATCCTGATGAGCAGCCTTTGAACGCTACTCTAACCCTCCTCTGCCCAGAGGGCTTCGAGCCGTTAGACGGTGTTCAGCGTAAGCTTAACAACACGCATACCTCTGGAAGCTTCAAGCTGAAGGCGATTTCCCCAGGCACCTTCCTTTTAACGCTTAAGCTGGATGGCAACGCCTTCTTCCCCGGCTGGCCGCCGACGGATGAGGTCACCTATATCGTCAACGTTGTCGGCCCAGAGTCTCCAATGGTTGAGGTCAGCCTTGAGGAGGGAACACCGTTTTTCAAGCATGTTAACCTGACGGTTAGGCTTGAGAATAAGGGTGCAGGCGGAGCGCTGAACACTGTTCTAGAGTTCTCCGGCGAGGTTGAGCCTCTGAGTATGAGTGTTGGAAGCATCGCTGCAGGGGAAAGCCTAGTCAGGATTGTAACGCTAAGGCTTAGGTCAGAGGCTGCAAGCATAAAGGCTAGGGCAATATTCTTCGACGCCTCTGGAAACAAGTATGTTTCAGAAGGCTTTGCGACGGTTGTTTCACCAGCCTACGTCGTGCCTGAACATTTCGAAGAGTATACGCTGAGGGTTCCTGAGCATTTTGAGAAGAGGAGAGTATTCGTCCCCGGCTACGAGGGCTACACCCACATCAAGATATACCATCCCTACTCTGCTTTCGAGATCCCGGGAAGCTTCACAATCGGCTTCGAAGGCATTGTTCTTGAGGCTGAGGGAGTAAAAGTATACACTTCCTTCCTACCTATTGCTGACGAGGGATTCGAGCTCAGGGTTGTCCCGAAGGAACTTACGTTGAACATTTACGGGGATGTTCTCGTGGGACCCCTTATCCCTGTTCAAGGATTGCAGACAACAGTACCCGTGAAATACGTGGTGACTAGTGTTGAGCCTGCTTTCGAGGAGAAGCTGGTGAGGGAGGACGAGGCCAGGAGTATTCTCAACGCCACGGGCTGCGGTGAAGTAAAGGCTCCGGAGGGCTACGAGGTTACTCTTGCTTCGAGGCGAGTGGTTAGGAAGCCTGTCTGGGTTGACACATCAACCTACTGGAGGATTCAGCAGGAGGGCTTCGGGAGGGTAGGGGAGGGATGCTACTGGTATGAGGATGGATATAGGGAGGAGTGGCCGTCAGCGGATGCGGTATGTGAAGCAACATCCTTGGAAAGAGAATTCTATGCCAACAGGATTGTCCTAGTCTACCATCCTCTCCAAGAGACTCCTCTAGAAAGCTCGTTGGTAAGGGGCCTCTGGCTGAGAAACTATGCGACACAGGACATTGACTATACCGTTACCATCGAGCCCGTAACCCTTCCTCCGGGGAAGCCTGAGACTGCTACGCTGAGAGTGGAGAAAGCCTGTTGCAGGGAGTTCAGCATGCTTCTCTTCTCGAACACGACTTTCTGGGTTAGGCTTCGTAAGGGTGAAAGGCTTGTCGCCGAGCTCTTCATGCCGAGGGTTCTAAGCCTCCCGTTCCCGTTTCCCCTGCAATGGTGGCGCGGCTTCGCCCTTGGCCTCATCAATAGGAGCCAGAGGATAATGGTAAACATTATGATGCTCAGCATGGTTGCGATGGTCCCTAGGGAGCTCATGCCAGTCATAGCAGTTACACTAGGTTTCATGAAGGCGTGCCAAGTCTACAACCAGAGGGGCGAGATCTTCAACGCAACCATGGCGTTGGGGAACCTGATGAGCATGGGACTCATATACCGCGGCATGGCTGACGGCTACAGGCTTCAGAATAAGAATGGTTTTGCAGCCACATGCAACAACCTTTCTCAAACATTCTTGGAGAAAGCCGGGGAGGTTGCCAGCGACCTTGGGCTGAGGCTCATACTCGACGTTTCACTTGAAGAATTTAAGGTAGCCTTAGGGTTTAGGAAGGCGAGCGAGTTTGAGCAGGGCTACGCCGCGGGCAGAATCGTAGGCGCGATGGTTGAGGCAGTATCCTACGCAGCAACCTACGCAACAATCTACCACGAGTTTTCAACAGCCAGGGACACGCTTACCGCAGCGGGGCAAGCCGGGCAACTCTCAGCCTCCACGGTGTTGAAGAGGTTTGGGCAGGGGCTCTACGCTTGGATAACCCCCGCGATATGGGACCTCGCCGAAACAGGGATAAAACTCGGAGTGTGGGTTAAGGGCAAACTCAGCCTGCCTGATGTTTCAAAGCTCATCCTGGCAGACCGTTTCAGCAACGAATTCGGCGAGACTGTTGGAAAAGCATTCCGGAGCCTCCCGGACGGAGGGGAGCCTGAGGATATTGCGAAAGGGGTTTCAAACATTGTCGACAAGGCTACTCTCGACGGTGATGTCCCTGAAAGCGTTGGGTCAAGAATACTTGACATTCTGAGCAGAATCAGCAGGGAGTATGTTGGTGAAAAAGACTGGGGGGAGAAGTCTCGCCATATCCTGGAGACAATGGTTGAAGCATGGAAGAGGGTTAGCGAGCTTGAAGCGTGGAAGAAAGGGGGTGAGCCTGGGAAGCTTCTGATAGACTGGATGGACGGTACTAGTAACGGGAAAGGTGGAGAGATAGTTAATGTTCTAAGGGGGCTGGCTCAACTGGGTGACGGTGAGCTTGAAAGCGTAGGAAGAGTTTTAACCAGGGTTGGAGACGATTCTGAGAATGGGCTCATGCTTTTCAAAACTTACCTCGGCGCTAGGGATGATTATGGCAGGGAGATTGCTGACGCCTTCTTAAACAGCGTCTCTAAGCATCCTGAGCTGTTAAGCTTCTGGAGCGGAGCCGTGGAGGACAGGGCCGCAATATTCATCGGAGCATCCCATGAACAGGATAGGATATCTTTACCGGAGGGTATTCGCGAGAGTGTTTACCGTGTCATCATACAGGATTCCGAAGGCGAGAACATCCTGATAGACGGCTTCAGAAGGATCGGCAGCGGGCAGGAGACTATCCGCTTCTCCTCCGAGGATACTGCCGGCAGGATAAGGAAGGGCCAGGAATACCTGGTTATTCTTAAGACTGCAACCCCGGGGGACTTTCTCGAGAAATACCCGTCGAGGTTCGTTAAGGCTACTGGGGGAAACGCCTACTTGATGGATACTGAGAAAAGCAGGGTCGTTGAAGGACTGGTTGGGGAGCTGGACGAGTATGGAGGCTTCGCCTTCATCAGGTTTATGGTTACGGATGCTGACGGAAAACAGGTTGAGCTCAGGCTAACCCAGGGAGGGAGGCTGATGCTGTTCTCCGGCGAAGGGAGAACCATGATAGGCGGGGTTGAGTTGAAAACCGTGTGGGACGATGCTGGAGGCGAGGTGGCTAGGCTCCTGTTCCTGCAGGAGGAGGGCCTAGACAGGTACGGCGGGATAATTGTTCTAAACAGGAGGTTTCCCTTGAGACCCGTGTTGCTCCTGAGCAACGAGGAGCACGTTATAGAGATAGAGCTAGGCCAGAAATACCTTGACGTAAGCGGGATGCTTAAGAGAATCATAAGCAGCGAAGAATATTCGAGGCTCAGCGGAGAAATGAGCAGCGGGGACGCGGTTCTTGGAGTAGCTTACCTTAAGCAGGATGGTGGAGTAGATTCAGCGTGGACCCGGAGCGCTGACGCGGAGTTCAAGATTAAGGAGGCAGAGGACGTGCTCGGCCTAATTATCGTAAGGAAGAACGGTCTTAGCGCGGTGAGCCTCGACGGGAGTGTTAGAGCAGAGCTTTCCGGTGAATCCCTGAAGTTCCATGGTGTCAAGGGGATGAGCGGAGGCGCCGCTTTCAGGGTGAGCGAAGCCCGCTTCAGGGAGCTCAGCGGGTATGGTCCGATTCTCGAGATTACTCTGCCGAGCGGCGAGGCTATTCTGTTCCGCGTTGACGTGGGTGGGGACGGTAAAACAGTATCCTCGAAGCTAGCCTTAGCGGTGGAACGGTATGCGCCTGAGATAAACCCGGTTGAATACTACGGCGAGCTCAAGTTTAAACTGAGCGAGGGTGGCCAAACTTTCGAGTATACTCTGAGGGACTTGATGGTCGTCGAGTACAGGGACAGCAGGGGCATTCATAGAAGCGTAGTTGGCTTAAGCGAGCCTCTTCCGGATAAAGTATTGAAGGAGCCTCAGCATGTTGCTGCGAAGCTGTTTACGAAAAGCCTATTGGAAAATTTGGGATATAAGATTCTGGAAGAAGAAAGCTCCTATGATTTAGGATATGAGAAGTGTTTCTTCGACTTCAAAGTTGAAACATTAAATGAAGAGATAGCCATTATGGAGTGTAAGCATGGCGATGAAACCGTTAGTAAAATAGATCAAGCCGACAAATATCTTAGAATTGCTAGAGAGAACGGTTGGAGGCTAATCTACAGCTTCCTGCACGCTCCCCAGACCTCTGAGGCTGAAGAATTACTTAACCACCTAGTTGAGCTTATGAGGAAGTACCCAGACACAGTAGAGATTTTTATAAGTGGAGAGAAATATGAAGGTTGATGAAGAATGACTGAGTACTGGATGGTGATTAAACTCGAGCCTAAAATGCGGAGGAAGATTAGAGAGGAGTTGAGGAAGATGTACATGACACTGGCCGGAGAGAGTTGGCTTATGGAGAAAAAAGGGTTAAAGTACATACCGGCTATTATTAATTCGGCTTATGCTTATGGTGAAAAAGAAGTGGAGGAAGCGAAGAAGAACCCCTACGTTTCATACTTAATGTCTAAGGTGAATGCGGTTATCAAAAAGTACCCCGACAATATCAGGGTCGATCCGAAAACCTGGAGGAGGGGTTTAAAGTTCTTCTGGCCAGTTGAAGTCTTTGAGATTAAAGAGGTTAAGGATGAGTTGGAAACATTGCTTACGAAGACATTCTTCTCAAAAGATAATCCTGAGGATAGGATGATAGCCGAGGAATATATTAGGAGAACCGGAGTCTCCTGTCAAGAAGAGCACCTAACGCCAGAGCAACGTATCGCCTACCGTATCGATTTCATGAACGGTTTCATGAAGGAGTGGGGCAAGTTCTTTAAGGAGGTTTATGAAATCTATAAGCAGCATAATGTTAAGATGTGGCTTCACATAGAGGGAGTGTAGCGCGCTGAGAAGCTCTTAGTAGGGTTGAAGGCGAACCTACGGTTCCTTTAAGCCTCGTCGATCCCCATGGAAAAGACCGAGATACGGGGTAGATGAATACGTGATTTTCATAATCTTAAAAAGGCAGCGCGCACAGCCTAATTAGAAATGAAAGAGAAAATTAGCGTGCGTGCCCTATTTTTAATAGCTGTGATACAGCTTTCGCTTTTCAGCTTTCCCGTCGCCTCAACGTTTGTGAGAGCAATGAATGAAAACTATTCATATCCAAAGATAGTGCCTGAGCCAAAATTTTTGAACTTCAGTGGAAGGTGGTTTCAGTTTAACGGGTTTAGCAATTTTCCTAGCTTTTTGGGAGAAGCCTTTAACGTTGCAGGGGGGAGCTGGAAGATCGTTAATACAACTCTACCAGGCTCGTTTACGAGTTATGTGAGAGTGAAAAATGGAATGGTTGAGGTTTCAGGAGACTTTAATGTTGCCTATGCTTCTATTCTACAATTAATAAGGCAGAGGCCCGGCTACCTACCGGAAATTGAAATTGGCGAGTTTCTTAACTTTCAGTTTAGAGGTTTCCACTTAGATGTAGCAAGGGGAGGGGTTCCGAAAGTTGAGGTTTTCAAAGATCTTTTAAGATTTCTTTTCCTGCTCAAGTATAACTACTTGGGGATTTATCTTGAAGACCTTTTTCCATGGGAAAACTATCCTGAGATAGGTGCGAGCAGAGGTAAATTTACGAGAGAAGAGCTCTCAGAAATCATTGACTATGGGAAAAAGCTTGGAATTGATGTTTTCCCCTCGCTTGAACTTTCAGGACATATGAATAACATACTTTTCATTCCAAGCCTTTCAAAGTATAGCTTAAACGGCAACACTTTTCAACTGGACCTTAGCAGCAAGGAGGCAAGAAACTTTGGTTACAGTCTTTTAAACGAGGTGATTAATTTTTGGCCTTCTAGTTATGTTCACATTGGGGGCGATGAGAACCAGCTTAGCGGTGTCAGCGATGCGCCAAAGCTTTACGAGGGCTATTATGAGCATCTCATCGAACTTGTTAAAGGGAAAGGGAAAACACCAATAATGTGGGGCGACGTCTTACTTTGGAC
>CAZWPT010000019.1:0-2300 GCA_964635675.1 uncultured Nitrososphaerota archaeon
CCTTCTGAAAAGCGTCTCCAGGACTCGGGAAAGTGAACATAATTCTCCGGGTTCGTCCAGCTTATGTCAAACTCCTCCAGTTTCTCAGGGGGTATGCATACCGCTACACGGTCTAGAATCCTGTGCAGGGATAAGGGTGTCGTGAAAACCCTCTGGATGTCTATCCGACTCTCGACAACAAGCCCCTCTGTAGGCTCCAGCCTATTGGCGATGAAACAGGTTACTGAGTATGCTATGTCAATCGGCTCTATTCTTCTCCTAATATCGGTGGTGAAGCAGAAAGGGTTGACGTGAACGTGAGCACCCCGGCCGCTCCACTTGATGAAGACGGATTTAGCCACTCCCAGCTTATCTAGCAGGCTAACTATTTCCCGGGCTTTGCCAACCACTTTCCTCCAGTCCCCATCCTTGGAATCTATGTCCCACACAGGAGATGAATAGACAATGTTACTCCTATCCAGAATGTCCTCCCTGGTTTTAAGCTTGGAATATATGTGGGCTGTTGCGTAGAAGGCTCTCGGCCTGTACTGCTTGTAGCGGTCGATTAACAATGCTACTTCTGAATCGGAGCCTATGGTTAGTGGCCTTCCTTTTTCATACCTGATCATCATGCGCATACCGTTTTCTCCAATTGTTTCACAGTGGATGGCGATCCAACGCCCCTTGCAATAATCAGCCAGTTCTCTTCTCACTTCAGGCTTTCCATAGTGCTTCAACGGAATCCCGGGGCTCATAGTTCCTTCTCAGCCTCTTTTCTCGCCTCAACTATTTTCCTCATGACTTCGGAGGGAAGCTTATAGTCTTCAACCCTTCTCTCAACCATACCCAGAACCACCAGGCCTACACCGGGTTTAATATCGATCTCATGGAGATACCTGCTGTGGTCTGTCTGCCTCATCTTCTCAATAACGATGAATCTTTTCAACTCTCCGCCTCTCAAAAGCCTCCTGAACCTTATTATCCCGTCTGCTATGTGTTCTACGCCGAAGCCGAAGCTCTCAGCAGTGGTTATCGCATACTGGCTAACGGCAAGTATCGTGAAGTTCCACTTGGAGAGAACCTTCTTAACATAGTAGCTGTACCTCCTAGCCATTGCGGGCTTGTCCAGCCAGAATGCTGAAAGACTGTCGATGACGACCCTAGCCCTACCGTATCCAAGCTCCTTCTTAGCCTCTATTATCTTAGATACGAGGGCTTCCATGTCTAGGCTCTGCAGGCTCCACTTGTCTGCTCTACCCATTAAGGCGTCGATTATTATCACCTTGCCCTCTTCAATCCTCTTCTGGAAATCCATTTTAAACTGTGATGCCTGCCTAACTATCGACTCCCTGCTCTCCTCAGTTGTGACATAGATGCACTTGTCTCCCTCTTCAACACCCTTGTTGATGAAATGTATGGAGAGTATTGTTTTTCCACATCCGGGTTCTCCGGTGACGGCGACGAAGAACCCCTCCGGTATTCCGCCTTGAAGCAGGGAGTCCAGTCCCTCAACCCCGGTGCTAAGCCTCTTCACCTCCAGTGTCATAATACTATTTGTTTGGCAAGTGGCATAAGAACTTATCACTCTACTGCCCGCGGCCTCTCTATTAAGTATCGTTAACCGGTTTCAGATTGAGCTATCTCATACCAGATAGTCTGAAAATCAGGCCCAATTGAAAAAACTTTATACTGTCCCTCGCTAGAAACCTGGACCTGCTTAATCCTTTTTCCTATGCCGTCTAATGCCCATACTTCTATCTCCCTGCCTGTTTTAATCCTTAGTGTTGCCCTAACCCCTTCCACTAGAGTTGGAGCCGAACCCCAGTTCGTGCCGCAGGTTATAGGCTCCACGGCTGTTTTCACACCAGCTAAATCGTTTAGTCTCCATGTTAACAATGCTGTGTTCCCCTCATACATGCGGAGCCTCATCCCAGTGTTCGAAGCAGCCGTTTCTGAGAACCTCGGCCTGAGCCCCTGGGCCTGTTTCAACGCCCCATGCCTTTCTAAACTCCTCGTCAGACACGTATTTCGAGCCCAAATAGGCGTTCCATTTCTCCTGAAGCCTGTTTTTAAAGACGTTTGGAAGCGTGTCGACAACGCCGCCAAGCCAAGAATGAATAAGCCCCTGCTCGTTCACTATTTCAACGAAGGCCACTGCAGGATCCTCAGCGTAAGTCATTCCAGTATAGGTGTTTAAATGAGTTAAGAGTTGCCTAGCATACTCTTTCTCAAGCTCTTCAAACTCGTTGATGAAAAACCCGAGGACCTGCTGGTCCTTCCAGTCTACTGTCTCCACTTCTCTAGGTAAGCCGTCTGCGGAA
>CAZWPT010000020.1:0-38369 GCA_964635675.1 uncultured Nitrososphaerota archaeon
TGCCGAAGCCAAGGAAGATGTAAACAAGTTTCTTGGTTTTCTCCCCAGCATGTTAGCGTACGCTGTCGCATCATCCGGAACGCTTGCCTCCAAGCCTTACGTGAAACGAGAAAAAAGAGAGTTACCGGGGAGATTTCTCCACGAGCCTCCTTGAGAGGCATTAAGCCTTAGCCTCCTGCTTAGGCTTCTCCCCAGCCAGCTTCTTAATGTCCTCCTCAATCCACTCGCTCTTCCCTAGGAAGGGCTGCCTAGCAGTCAAGCCGATCTTGTCAGTCATTGCTCCCCTGCCTATCGATACTGCAGCCACCCTTGCCCTAACCCAGTCGTTCTTCTGAATTATTCTCTTAGTCTGCCTCCCTACAAGTATCCCCTGAGAACTATTGTAATCCATGTAGTCGTCGGTTATCTGGCTCACATGCATCAAGGCGTCGGTCGTAACAAGCCTCACGAAAACCCCGAACTCCTCCACCTCGACAACCCTCCCCTCAACAACCTCGTTGACCTCGGGGTAATAGGAGAGCACCTTCGCCTTAACCCTGTGGTAACTGTGACCGTCTCCGGGGGAAATCTGGCCCACCGGGTTGAACTCGTAGTCCACGAGGAGAATTATGTAGCCGATTCCTTCTACAACCATACCCTCATACCTGTCTTTAAGAACGTTTCTGAAAATCTCCGTCACAGGCTCCCCGAGCCTGGAGGGGGGGACCTTAACCACGTCTTCAAGCTCGATTATCTTGAATAACCCTCATCACCCCTTTTCGAACCATCCTTTCCCAATTATCCTTCCCCCTCCGGAAGGATAGAAAACAGGTATACGCAAGGTCCTAAGCCTCCTGCTTAACGTCCTGTCGCCTGTTGCCACAGCCGCTTTATAAGTTTTTGCAAGGTAGACAAGCGCGTCGTCGCAGCCCATTCCGGTTGGAAGCAGGGTTCTGAAGCCGCTTGCAACGGATAGGGCTAGCCTAGCCATGCCAGCCAGCTTAGGCCTACCCCCGGTAAGCCTCCTAAGCTCAACGATTGTTTCGAAAGGCACTAGAAACAGCACCCTGCCCTGAGTTAAACCAGCTATCCCGTTTACGAAGTCGACCCCGGTTTCGAAGGGAGCCAGCAGCGCGCTGGAATCCAGGAGCACTATCAATCAACAAGCACACCGTGGCCGATAAGCCTCCAACGCCTCTCGACAAGCCTGCTCACAGCAACCCTCTGACCCTTCTCAGCGCAGACAGGCATCTTGAGGCTTAGGTTGATCCTGTTATCCTTAACATCCTTCACGACTGCCTGCGTCAACGCTGAGCCGACATTAACGTTCAAAACCTCCCCAGCCCGGATGGGCTCCGTCTTCACAAGACCCCTGACGCCGACAACCCTTTCAAACATGCTGTATTCAAGGGTAATGCTTCTCGTAACTGGCGGGAGCGTACCGGGCTTCCCGGCAAGGTTTCCCACGAGCAGGTCGTTCTTAGCCAGGGAAGGGTCGAGGGTTGTCCCAATTCCGACGAGACCCCCGCTCCTGACGCTTTCTACAAAAACATTGTCGAAGCCCACTGAAACCACTTCAGCAATAAGCGGTATGGTTTCAACAGCATCATCCTTCTTAACCCTTAGGCCAGGCAGAATCTCAATCTCATCCCCAACCCTTATCTCCCCCCTGATGATTGAGCCTCCCAGTATTCCACCCCTCATCTCTCTAACTGGAGTACCAGGCCTGTTAACGTCGAAAGACCTTATCACTATCATCCTAGCCGGGGAGCTTAGGTCGAAAACCGGTGTTGGAACCTCTTTCTGAATAACGTAGAGCAAAACGTCCACGTTAACCTTGTGCTGCGCGGAAACCGGCACTATGGTGGCGTCGGCAAACCTTGTTTCAGAGAGGAAACTCTTAATCTCCTCCAGGTTTTTCAAGGCCCTCTCCCTGGAAACTATGTCGATCTTATTCTGGACGACGATCAGCCTCTTAATCCCCATTATCTCCGCCGCGAGTAGATGCTCATAGGTCTGGGGCTGAGGGCAAACCTCATCCGCGCCGATCACCAGTATTGCGGCATCCATGACGGCGGCACCACTCAGCATCGTAGTCATCAATATCTCGTGGCCAGGCGAGTCCACGAAGCTTATCTTCCTCTGGAAGACAGCCTCGGAGCCGCATGAGCATCTGGGGGTTGTCACGAAGTTGTACGGCGGCGGACACTTCGGGCATTGGAAAACACTGAAGTTAGCGTAGCCAAGCTTTATCGTTATACCCCTTTTCAACTCATCACTGTGTTTAGCGGTCCAGACACCGGTGATGGCTTGGACGAGAGTAGTCTTCCCATGGTCTACGTGACCCAGAGTCCCTAAATTTAGACATGGTTGAATACGTTTATAATTATCTATTTCTTTACCTGGACCATGGGCGACCATCATTCTCGCGGACTCGGCTGGCTGCGACATATTCCTAACCCGCCGTAGATGGGGCAAGCCTATTTATAATCTTTAAATGGCGAGTGCGCGCGCTAGTCTTCAAGCGTCTCCAGTGATAATCTTCATGTTAACCTGGTAAATCTCTTCAGAAACCTGGTTACCCCTCACCAGCATTTTCCTCCTTGTTTCACCGACAACGGTCTTCCTCTTAACCCAGATCTCTTTTTTAACACCGCCTTGGACAGAGGGGACCATCGGTATGCCGGACCTATCCGACCCCCCGGTTATCATCAGCTTGACTCCTGGCTTACCGGCGATAGAGCCGTCTACAACGCTTCCTATCTTTAAGCCGAGCAGAGGGATAGCGCTACTTCCCTCCAGCTTAACCGACTCGGTTTTACCACTCTTAGGGTCGGAGATGCACAGCTTGAATTCAGGCGGCATGCAGCAGTATGGCTGTTAAACCAGTATTAAAACATTACCTAGCGTCGAGAAGCCTCTGCAACGTTCAAAAACACGCGGAAGAAAACGTAGCCCTTTCAGGCGTGTTTTAAACTACAAGCCGTAGAACGGGTTCTCCCTCTTCTTAAGCCTAGAGACCTCCTCCAACGCCTGAAGATAGTGGGGCTCCAACTGCTCTTTGAAAACCTTGTTTATCAGCGAGGCGTCCCTACTCGGCACGTCGACAAGGAGAACATCGTCCTCCCTCAGGTTCCTGCCAACTATCCCCTCAGGTATGGAGATTGCAACCTCCTCCCCAGCCTCAGCCTTAGGAACACTCTTACCCTCCTTCTGAATCTGATCGATAACCCCTATTTTCTCGCCTTTAGCGTTGATCAGGGGGTAGCCCGGCTTTATGCCGCCCGCCTCAACCTTAACGCCGACTATCGCAGGCTTACTCCTTCGGAAGACGTACGCCGGCAGGATTCTAATCCTGGCTGGGAGTATTAGCTGCTCTAGCTGCATGCTTGCCTCCCTCTGCTTCTCCTGCCTACGCCACTCTAGAAACTCTTCAATCAGCCTGAAGATGATCCTGCCGTGGAAAACCGGAACATTCCTCCTCCTAGCCTCCTCAGCCGCTTCAGGCATCACTCTGACGTTGAACGCCAGCAGGACCCTGAGAGTCGGGTCCTTCGAAGAGATGGATGCTTCAATAACGTCCCTCTCGGAAACAGGGCCCAGGTCTCCAAGCCTGACTGGAACACTCTTCTTCTCAAGCTCCCCCACCATGGCTTCAAGAGAGCCAAGCGTGTCCGCTTTAACCACGACGCCCTCCTCGCCACTCCTAATCCTTATCGACTCCACTTCAGACATGACTCCTCTAACAGCCTCCTCAATGCTCCCGGAGGCGACTGTTAAAGGAGAGCCGGGTAGAGCATCCTCCAGGTTTGGCGCAACAATCTTAACCCCCGCGGATGGCCTGACTTCTTCAACCTGGTTGAACCTGTCCCTCGGATCCCTCATCTCGTCAAGAGGCTTAGGCATGAGAAGAGCCCTGACCTTTGTAACGATCGGCTTGCTCAGGCCCATGAGCACAATCGTGTCGCCGCTCCTCAGCACGCCGTCGAAGATGACAGCGTTCACAGTAGTGCCCATTCCCGTCTCCTCAACAACCTCCAGCACAACACCCTTCGCAGGACCCTCGCTGCACTCAAGCCCGCTTATCAGAAACTGTTGGACAAGCCCGATTAAGACCGCTATAAGCTCGGAGACCCCTTCCCCCGTTACTGCGCTCACAGGCACTATCGCAACATTCCTCCTGAAGTCAGTCAACCGGTCGAACCTGTCTGACCTGAAGCCCATTGCTGAAAGATCCCCGATTATCCTGTAGAGATGCTCGTCGAGACTCCGCTTAACCCTCTCATCCTGCTTGGAGAGTGATTGAAGCACGCTTAAAACACCCTGGGGCTTCCAACCAGGGAGAAGATCAACCTTGTTCGCCGCGATGAGAAACGGGGTCTTCCTAGCCCTAAGAATATCTAGGGACTCCACGGTCTGGGGCTCAACCCCTTTAACAAGATCTATCACGAGGATGGCGAAGTCAGCGATAGACCCGCCTCTCCTCCTGAGGTTTACGAAGGCCTCGTGCCCAGGTGTGTCGATGAAAAGTATTCCTGGGACCCTTAGCCTCTCCTCCAGCCTTATGTTAAGCGTCTTAGCCACTCTAACTATGACTTCAGCCGGTATTAGGCTTGCCCCGACGTGCTGAGTTATGCCGCCGGCCTCCCTCATGGCGACGAAGGTGCCGCGTATCTTGTCCAGCAGAGACGTCTTACCGCTGTCGACATGCCCGAGGACGACCACGATGGGCTCTCTAACACCCATTTTTTAACACAGCACCTTCAGGGTCGCTGGGGCGTGGAAGTATTAATCTCTATCCCCCGGGATTAAACAGGCTGGCCAGTAGTCTGAGGGTTGAAAAAGCGCTAACAGGCTTGAAAAACACGGGGATTAGCCTTCGGAGAGAAACGTGTCCCCGTCTTGCACGTTTAAAGGCCTCGCGTCGGCGCAGCCCCTCGAAGCCTCGGCGAATCATCACGAGCCTTTAAGAGCCTTAAGAATCCTTTCCGCGGCAACGTCTGGCGGAACGTCTCCACCGGCCTCATCGGGCTCGTAGAAGAAATCTATTATAGCTACTCCAGCCCTACGGTAGTGTTCAAGCAGCGGAGCAGCCTCACTCTTATATATCCTTATTCTTTCCCTTACGACCTCAGGCTTATCGTCATCCCTCTGATAAAGCTCGCCGCCACACTTGTCGCAGACACCGTCAACCTTCGGCGGCAGCGTTATCCTATTGTATATTGCGCCGCATTTCCTGCAGACGAGCCTTGAAGACAAGCGTCTGACTATCACTTCATCCGGAACGTTCAGGTTTATAACGAGGTCTATTTTCGAAACCTTTTCCAGGAAACAGGCCTGCTGCAGCGTCCTCGGGTAGCCGTCAAGTATGAAACCCTTCCTACAGTCCTCCTGAGAAAGCCTTTTCGCCATAACCATGTTCACAACCTCGTCTGGAACCAGCTTCCCGCTTGAAACATAGCTCGATATGTTTCTCCCAAGCTCGGAGCCGCTCTTCACCTCATCCCTCAAAATGTCCCCGGTTGAAATATGCGGTACTCCAAGCCTCGGCGCAAGCCTTGAAGCATACGTGCCCTTGCCTGAGCCAGGCGGGCCGAAGATCACGAGCCTCATTGAGGCAATCCTCCGGGCCGAGTTTTCCCAGCAGTCCACTTGACCTTCCTAGGGTTCCTGCCCAGCTTAACAGAGTTTCTCAGGCACTTGGAGCTGCAGAACCTCAGGATGCTTCCGTCCCTCTTAACGTAAAGAACTCCCTCCCCGATCAGGAACGTCTTGTCGCAGAAGCTGCATTTGAAGGCTGTGGGCGTGGCTCATCACCCCGAGAACCTTCTGGCTTCCCTCTCAGTCTCCCTCAGCATAAGTATGTCTCCAACCCTAACCGGGCCGCGCACGTTCCTGAGAATAACCCTGCCCTTGTCCCTTCCCGTGAGAATCCTCACCCTGACTTGAGTAACCTCGCCTGAAGCACCGGACCTTGCTACCAGCTCGACAACCTCTGCAGGAGTGGCTTCCTCGCTCAACCGCTTCCCCCAGCCTTAGCCCTCGCAGACTCTATCTTCTTAGCGACGCTTTCAAGCATGAGAGCAGCCTCACCCGGGTCTATTATCGCCACGGCCGCGGCTGAAACGTTGGAGAGCCCAGCGGCCTCGCCGAGCTGCTTCTTATCAGGGACGACTATGTAAGGGATTTTCCTGTCCCTGCTCAGCAAGGGTATGTGGAGAACGACCTCAACCGGGTCAGTGTTGTCAGCCACGTACGCTAGTTTAGCCACCCCTCTTTCAAGGGCTTTCGTGGTTTCATTGGTGCCTCTTTTAACCCTACCAGTCTTGGAGGCGATCCTAAGCAGTTCTAACGCTTCCTCGACGAGCTCCTTACCCGGCTCGTAGTCAGCCGTTGTAACCCTAACCATTTCCGTTAAGCACCTCTACCCTTCCACAGACGGGGATAGAGGGGTATAAAAACTTGATGCGCTTTCAAGGGTGTGAGAAAACCAGGTTGACCACGTCTTTAGAAACAGCCTCCACCCTGCAGAAGCCGAATCGAACAAGCTGGATAACCCTGCCTGGATCAAGAAGTGTTAAGGGGGATTCGCCTAGGCCCTCTGCGACCCTGGCGTCAGGCATCAGGACCACTGTTTTCACAGCGTCACCCGGGAGAACCCACTGGATCAGCTTTACCCCGGAGGATTTCTCAGGAACCTCTAGGCCCTTGAAAACGGCTTTAACAGTCCTACTATGCGGGTCAGCATCCTCAACCTCAACGTTGAAGAGCGATATTAGCCTGAGCCTTGAACCGGGAGCCAGGTTCTCAACGTCCCCGGAGGAGACGATCAGCCCAGCCTCCCCGTTTAAAGGCTTTAAAACAATAATTCTGGAGCCAAGCTCAGGCCTGCTCGGGTGCCTGAAAAGCCTTGCCTCAACCTGCTGCGGGATGCTTCTAACAATCATCGTTACAGGGTCTTTAACGAAATAGTATCGCTCAGCCTCCCAGTCGACAGCCTCCCTGTTGTAAGCGTAAAGGTTCTCCCATTTAACGGTTGACTCAGCTATGTTCAAACCCATTTCAAGCACAACCCTCCTGATCACCTCGGGCTTGAAGCCTCTTCTCCTAAGAGCCTTAAGCGTGCCCAGCCTAGGATCGTCAAGACCAATGTAAGAACCCTCCGCCAGACCCCTCATTATCTTAGACTTGCTCAAGACGCTGCCCTCAAGCCTAACCCTGCCTATATGTATTGAAACCGGTGGCGGAGAGTTCAAGTATTTGAAAACATAGGATTGGCGGACCTCGTTGGTCAAATGCTCCTTACCCCTTATCACGTGGGAAACCCTCATCTCATAATCGTCGACGGCGCACGACCAGTTGTAGAGCGGCCAGACCCTGAAGCCCGACACCCTGGGATGCTTCGCAACATCTATCCTTAATGCGGGCCAGTCCCTCACAGCAGGATTAGGATGCTTCATATCCGTCTTTACTCTTACGACAGCCTCGCCCGGCTTCAGGCCTCCGTTAAGCATATCATTCCAGAGGGTCATGCTTAAGCCAGGGTCCTGATCCCTGTGTGGGCAGGGCTCACCCCTTTTTTCAAAAAGCCTGAACTCCTCAGGCTTGCAGAGGCAGACGTATGCAAACCCTTTCTCGAGAAAACTTTCAGCATAATCGTAGTATGTTTGAAGCCTGTCCGACTGGTAATATGTCTCATCAGGATGTATGCCGAGCCACTCCAAGTCTTCAATAATCCAGTCGTACGCTTCGCTCAACGGGGGCTTTACTGACGGCGACGTGTCTTCAAACCTCAGAATCAACTTCCCGTTCATCCTTCTAGCGTAATAGTCGCAGAGAACTGCGGGCCTCGCATTCCCCAGTGTCAGGGGACCGTCAGGATTTGGGGCGAACCTTAATACCACTTGAGGAAAATCCCTTGCCTCGGGAAGAAGCGGGAGCTCCTGCTTCGAAGGCTTCTCGACGCGCAGGATGCCCCCGAGCCTCTTGAGAATCTCAGCCTGCTCAGCCACGGTAAGTCTGTTAACCCTTTCGGTGATCTCTTTAATAACAGGAATGAGTTCTCTAACCTTGCTCCTTAAGTCAGGATTCATCCCGAGGAGTTTTCCTAATACCGCCTCAGTCTTCGCTACGCCGTTAAAGGCTAAAGCGTTCTCCAGTGCAAGCCTCTCGATCATGCTGACGAGCTCCTCGCTCATATGCTCCTCCTCCCGTTTAGAAGCTTTTTCAAAAGCCCTCTCTGCTCAAGCCATTCAGCAGTCCTACCCGTTACCACCAGCGGCACTGAACCGAGCTCTTCAACACTCCTGGCGCCGACGAGCAACATCGTGAATCTTAAGGCGAGCTCGAACGATTTAACCAGCCTTCTAGCCTCCTCTACACCACCCTTCGAGAAGGAGACTAGGAAAGGCCTAGCCATGCCCACGCAGCTTGCTCCAAGCGCCATAGCCTTAGCAGCGTCAACACCAGTCCTGACGCCCCCGCTCGCGATCACCCTAAGGCTTTTCCCACACATCTTTGATTCAACAATGCTGACGGCCGTCGGGACACCCCAGTCCCAGAGAGACTTACCCAGTAGGGAAGCCTTACTCCCCCTACCCTTTGAACGGTAATACTCCACAGCGTACCAGCTGGTCCCACCGGCGCCAGCAACGTCAACCCATTCAACACCCCAGGATTCTGCGAGCCTCGCAGCCTCGCAGCTGAAGCCTGCGCCAGTCTCCTTCAAACACAACTTTTCACCGAGCCTTCTAGACAGCTCAATTATATGAGGCCCGTATCCTTTGAAACATGTTTCCCCCTCAGGCATTATCAGCTCCTGAAGCTTGTTGAAATGAATGGCTAAAGCGTCGGCTCCAACAACCTCCATTGTTTTCAAAGCATACTCTGAACCGTGTTTAGCAACCTGGACAGCACCTATGTTTGAAATCACCAGCGTTCTCGAAGCCCTTTCCCTGACCACCGAGTAGGTGTCAGCCAAGCTAGGATCCTCCATAGCAGCCCTGACGCTTCCAACGCCGATTCCAATCCCCTCGGATTCAGCGACCTCAGCCAGACCCATGTTTATCCTTTTAGCCTCCCTAGTCCCACCGGTTAAAGCCTCTATTATGAGCGGCAGCCTAAGCCTCTTACCCATCACCGTCACGCCAGTATCGATTTCGCCAAGATCCATCTCGCACACAGCGTTGTGGATGAGCTCAACATCCTCGAACCCGGCGGTGACCCTTGAGGACACGTCTCTCTCAAGGGCTATCCGGATGTGCTCAGCCTTCCTGCTCTCTGTTGCCACGGTTTTAAGATTCTTCAAGAGTTTTTAACTGTGTTGTCCAGCTCTAGGAAGAGGAGGCTGGAAGTAAAATGTTTTCCCCCAATTATTGTCTTCAGCAGCGGGAGGTATCCGATTAAAAACGTGTGAAACACGTTCACCGTAATCATCTTCTTTTCAAAAATGAATGTTTAAATAGAGCTTTTAGAGAGAAAATCTGGAGTGTGGTAAACTTGAAGATTTCGCTTTTACTGGTCTGCCTTATCGCCTCAGCATATTTAACAACAGTAGCGAGCGCGCAGTGCAGTAACATAGATATCGTCTCATATCCTTCGCCCGTCGGCACAGTGACCCATGGAGGCCAGACTTACCTCAAGTTGCCGGATGGCAAGGTGGGTGAGCAATACTCTGTGGTTTTTTCAACAACAGGATCTTCTCATCCGGATAATATGACTTGGAAAATAAGAGAGGGTTCGCCCCCAACTGGGCTGGGAGCATCCCCACCACCCGGCGTGGAGTCTAGAACACTCACGTTATCCGGCATCCCCCGTGAGGAGGGAACATTCTACTTCATGGTTGATGTCAGGGAAACAATCCCGGACGGGACTACATATTGCTCAAAAAGATATGCGATAACGATACAGCCGTCTGAAACACAGCCCCCTGTTGAAAGGATAAACTACAATATGGATGTTGACGTAGGCGCTGTGAACACTGTTGAGATCGACCTGACGCCATTAGCCCTTGGCCTAGGCGGCGTCAGCAAAAGCGACAACTATGTGTTAAGGCTTAAGAAGCTGAGTGGTGACAGCGAGATGATAAGGCTTGAGCAGGAGGGGCTTCCTCAGGGCGTTGTCATGCGGATTGCAGACAATATTGTCGAGGCCCCTGAGAGCCTAGTCTTAGAAAACCTGTTTCTCGACGGTGAGGTTGCTCTCCCAATGAGCTTCTACGTGGGGAGCACCGGAAACTGGATGAGCCTTGCTGGACCAGGGGGTGCTCGAAGATATCACCTTGTAACGATGAGGGGCAGGTCTCAATCTGGTGTTGCGAGGACGGATGCTTTCTACCTGGTTTTCTACTACAGCCTGCCTAGGTTGAAGGTATTCAATCTTAAGCCTCTAACGCAGCACGGGTCGACACTAATAGCGCTTAAGCAAACCATATTCAGCTTCGACTACACCCTTGAATGGAACTCTCCGATCCAAGTGGCTTATAGGCTTGACCTTGGTCCTAAGAGAATGTGGATGAGCCGGTACGATGTACCTCTCAGGGAGGAGAATGGGCATCTGGTCTACTGCGGGACTATCACGCTTAGGCCTACAGACGAGCCGCGTAGAGTCTATCTGATGGAGAACATGACTACAGGATTCCTACCCCGGCCGTTCGTCTTCTGGATTAATGAATGGAACAACATTAGTGTTAATATTATTGATCCATCTGGGAGAATAAGGTGGAGCGAGGGAAGCGTGCTAACCGCTTCCGGGTCCTTCACCTGCATGCAAGAGCCTTTTCCCTATTGCTACACGATCAAAGTATTGCTTTTCGAAGTGATGATTAGCGAGCATAGTTACTACGGGTTTTCCACGGAACGTATCTCCGAGTATTCGAATCTTAACCCGGCAGGACGAGCCAGACCATATAGTGTTTACTTCGGCGGGATTTTCAAAGACAATTTCTGCGTAGACGTCATAAGTTCAGACCGTATCTACAGGGACTATGTTGGATGGAGGAGCGCCGACAAGTTGGCTGAGGAGGCTGCAGACGAGGGGTATGACAGGGTTATCGCCATAGTTCCAAGAGGAAGTTTAGGAAAATACCTTGGAGTAGTGTATCACGCTGTGTCTAACGGTGTTGAATACCCTTCTTGGGATCAGGGCTATCTTACAGCATTCGTGGACTTTGATGAGGCAGTAGATCCGGGAAGGTACATGTACTTCCCCGTGGTTGCACATGAGCTTTCACACACTTTCCGTTTCCCAGACATATATGGAGGACATATCATCGGTGTCCCTGAAGAGTCTGTCTATTTCGACGAGTTTAACGGGGGAGTAGTAAAGGTGTTCAAGGAGCGGAACACCTGGGAAAGCCTCCCCGCCATGATGTACTGGAACTACGGGATGGGCGCTTTAACCCGGCTGAATGGCTCATGGGTCGCTTACGATATAATGGATTATGCGGGAAGAGGCAATAGGTCTGATTACTGGTCTTGGGCCTCCTGGAAGACTGTTGGCAACATTCATACGAGCGACCCGCCGGAGGGTCTTTTAATCTCAATGATAATCTTCAGAAACGGGACCGTGGTGGGGAGGCCTTTCCAGAAGGTTTACAACCATAGTTGGAGCTGGGAGGATCCTGAGCCTGGTGTAACTGGAAACTTCTCCCTGACGCTTTACCTTAGGGACGGACGGGTCTTTAAGAGAATACCGTACAACATATCTTTCTACTACTTTGTTGATCCCGGGGGGAGCGTGCTTGGGGATGCGGTTCCATTCGTGAGGCTAGTAGACTGGGCTGACGACTTGGGAAGAATAGAGCTGGCTGATTCTGAGGGAAGAATCTGGTTCGCTAGGAGTGTTTCAGCCAACACGCCTGTTCTAGAGATTCTTTATCCTCCTGAAGGTAAGAAGCTCGGGATCGGCCGCAACTACACCCTGGCCTGGAGAGGGACTGACGCTGACGGCGATACTCTCTGGTACACTGTCCTGATACGGAGGGAGGGGGATGAGGTTTGGAGATCGCTTGCAAGCAGGATAACCAATAACAGTATATGCTTAGATAGTAAAAGTATAAAGCTTGTGGGCAGCGATTTCCCAGAGGGCAGTTACGAGATACAGATCAAGGCTACTGACGGTGTGAACACTGCTGTGAAAGTAATACGCGTACAGATTGTTAAGCAGGAACAGATTAAGACGTATACTCTTACTGTGGGCTCCAACATAGGGTTGGGGGTCAACGGGTCAGGAACATACGAGGAGGGTGACATGGTGAGGGTGAAGGCCCCGGTTGAGGAGCCGATGAAGGGCTTCATAGGAATGCTTGGAGGCAAGTATTGGTTTAACCGTTGGACTGGAGCAGTTGAATCCAAGGATAGTGAGGTGGTTGTTCAGATGACGGGTGAACAGACTGTTTTAACGCTCACAGCCATCTACGACGAGAATTACACTCAGGTGTTCCTGATCTTGGGCATTATCATCATAGTGGTTTTAGCCATAGTGGTTCTCGTTGCACTTAAGCTAGGAAGAAAGCCTAAACCACCTCCACCGCCGCCTCCCCCATCTTCATAAACCAGAATCGTGACGCATGCGTGTGGGACGTGATGCTGAGTCCTGGCCTGATTAATACTGGTTACCGCATACTGCCGGTGTCCGAAGCCCCATTCATTTCGAACGGAAAGCGAATCCTCAGAAGTGGTTTACGATTCGAAAAACAGTTTTCTATTCTAATTCCTCCGAGTAAACTCCTTTCTCAACCATTCTTAAAACCGTTGTGGGAGCATTCAGATTGTGCAGAGCCTCCTCAACAGCGCCCAGGGATTTCTCGTCGACGAGAGTTAGAACACATCCACCACCACCCCCACCGGTAAGCTTAGCGCCGTACGCGCCGGCAGATATGCTCGCCCACACCAGGGAGTCCAGCCTACTGTTTGAAACACCCATTAGGGATAGGAGGAGATGGTTCAGAGTCATGAGCCTGCCTGCCTCAGCAATATCAGTCTGAAGGAGGCGGCTTATCCTGACCGTGACGTTGCTTACGGAAGCCATTATTATGTTGAATAGATCCGGCTCCCTATCTTTGAGCGAAGCCACCTTCATAATCATGTCCTTCGTATTCCGCTCCAAGCCTGAGTCTGCTAGCAGGAATACTCCCTGCCCAGCCTCAAGCCGTTCAACCCCCTTGTCTTTAACGAACAGGATTAGACCGCCCCAGAGCGCTGCAGCCACATCCACGCCGCTCGGGTTAACGTGGGCAACCCTCTCCCCCTCCATGGCGAGGCTGAACACCTTCTCGTCACTAGGCTTATCGTAAACCAGTTTAAGCAGGGCGTTAGCCAGCGCGACGGATAATGATGCTGAAGAACCCATTCCAGAGGCTGGGGGAATCTCAGAGCTTATGCGAACCCTGAGCCTGCCTTTAAACCCTTCAGAATCCTTGAAAACATCTATGATTCTCGCGAAAGGCTTCAGCTGGCTGGGTCCGGAGAAAGCCCTCCCTATCATCTTCGCAACCCCATACTTATCCGAGAAAACCTCGTGGGCACCGATTTCGTCGAAAGCCTCAACAGAAACCTTCGAGTAAACGTTAACCGCAGCCACTAGGGCGGGGTGTCCGTATACTACGGAGTGCTCGCCGGAAATTATTACTTTTGCAGGAGCCCTGCAAACTACTTTCAAACCCCGTCACTTGTAGAAGGCTATTGAGGAATACCCGACCACTCCGCCATAGTCGCCTGAAACCTCTCCACTATTATAATATTTTAACAAGCTTGCTTTTGAGCATCCGTTTTCCTTCGCGTAGGAGACTAGGGCTACAACTGGCCCTAGGCCGCATAGCGACTCATAGTTGACGGCGACGGAGTGGATCAGCCTCTCATCCAGCGACTCTATCGCCCTAACCGTCTTCATATCGTTCTCCCCCGCCTCACCCGCTGGAACATAATGGCTCATGTCTGAGCTGGCGATAACAATAGCCTTCTTTCCCTCAAGAGCCCTAGACAAAGCCTTCCCAAGCCTAATGTTCCTGTCAAGGTTGAAATCATGTATTATTATTGGAACGAGCTTGAAGGAGCCTCCGTAGACGAGCTGGAGGAACGGTAGCTGTATTTCAACAGAGTGCTCGAAAGCGTGCGCGTGAAAATTATCCTCGACGAAAGGCGCTGAGCTGAGCAGCAGGCTCACCGTCTGCCTGTCGACCTCAACATCCCCCAGCGGAGTACGCCACACTCCCTCGCTCATGGTGGCGAAGCCCGTTGAAGCCATATGGTGGTCCGGCCCCATCACAACCACTGTTTCCCTCGGGCCATGTTTAGCAGCCTCTCCGTAGGCCCATGTGGCAGCCATGCCTGAGTACACGTAGCCGGCGTGCGGAACCATCAGCCCGAGCAGCTTAGGGTCATACTCGCCTAAAACCGGAAGACTCCCGTAGCCGAGCATACCCTTGAAGAGGCTCTGAAGCTGCTCGAGAAGGCGCTCCCTAGTGCCCTCGTACCAGCTTCCGGCGTACGCTGGCTTTCTAACCCTAGCCATGCTAGACTGTCTCCGCAGCCTCCTCGATCTGGGTCTCGAAAGCATGGAAGTTCTCGCTCATGCTTTCAGTCGGGGAGAGGACACCCCTGTTTCTAAGAATCTCTCTGGTCAGAAGCCAGAATACTAGGGCTAGGGAGCTGCGCCCCTTATTGTTTGCAGGTATTATTAGGTCTATGTAGGAGCAGGAGTCGTCCGTGTCACATATGCCTATAACCGGTATTCCGATTAGCGTTGCTTCGCGAATAGCCTTCTCGTCAACCTTAGGGTCTGAGACAAGAATTATCTTCGGGGAAATATAGCCCTCATACTTCGGGTTTGAGAAGATCCCGGGGGGAAACCTTTCGACAATAGGCTTGAAGCCAGTGTACTCGCACATTTTAAGCACAGGCATCCGCCCGTACTCCTTGCCTGAGACAACTATCACGTCACCAGGCTCATACCTTGAAAGCCCCTTGGCGGCAACCCTGATTTTCTCATCGGTCTGAGCGATCTCAATCAGGTTCAGCCCGTCAGGCCTAGTGAACCTGACGAAGCGCCTCATGCATACGGTGCAGACCTTGGTCCCTATGTGGACGCCTGCAGCAATATATTCCGTCCTAAGGATCAGCAGTCCCTCGCCGCTTTTCTCACCGGTGCTCATTGCCTATAGTCCTCCCCCAGAGATATTCCTCTAGAGTATGAAAGCAGCTCGTCAATATAATCAACATGGGAAATAAACATTCGCCTGCAGCAGATTCTTGTGACGTTGAGAGAATCGAGCACCTGCTTCGGATCCTCGCCTGAAGCAACCCTCCTCTGGTAATCCTCCCACAAGTGGCCTATTACTTTGCCGCACGTGAAACACCTAACTGGGAACATCAACCCATAATCACCTACCTGTAGGACTTCTGGAACCTCCGTCTCGCGCCGGGTCCTCCAAACTTCTTAGGCTCCTTCCTCCGCGGGTCTCCTGAGAGAAGATGCCTGTCGAACGCTCTGAAAACGTTTCTAACGCTCGTGCTCCTCGTCCACTGAGTAATACCCCTGGCTAAGGCCTGCATAACCGCCCTAGCCTGCGAAGCGTGACCCCCGCCTTCAACCTTAACCTCGACGTCAACATCCTTAAACTGCTCGGGGAGAAGCTTCAAAGGCGTTAGGGCGAGCATCCTGTATGGGTCGTAAAGCCAGTTTTCAGCAGAGTAGCCGTTTATCGTGACGCGCCCGGAACCCTGCTTAACAACAGCCCTAGCAACCGAGCTCTTGACGGAACCCGTTACAACCAAAGGCAGTTTCCTAGGAGTCGGCAAACCTAATCAGCCTCCGGAACGTTGAAAAAATCCTTCAAGTCTGAAAGAGTGAATGATCTTCTCCCAAGCCTGGATGCGTCAGCATCCTTAAACCTCACAGCCGTACCCTTAACACTGCTCGGCCAGCCGCAGTAAACCCTGAGCCTTCTAAACGCCTCCATCCCCTTCGGCTTATCCGTTGGAAGCATGCTTTTAACAACGCTCCTAACGTATGTCACCGGGCTCCTCGGATGCCTCGGCGTATGCTTAGGGTTCCTAACGCTCTTCACCTCCAGGAAGGCCTCGTACTCCCTGATGAAGCTGTCCCTCCTCCCAGAGATCCTTGTCTTCTCAGCGTTAACCACGTAAACCCTGTATCCCTCTAGGAGCCTCCTAGCTATGATTGAGCACATCCTCCCTAGAACCTGGTCAGTCGCGTCCACGACAAGGATCCTCTCAGACAATTAGTTTCACCCCTGAGCCCTTCTGCTCAACCTTGACGAACTCGTCAAGCCGCATAACCCTGCATCCGGCTGACCTAAGCTTATCGAGCGCGGCTGAGGAGAAGAACAGGGCGGCAACCGTGACGCTATGGTTAATCTCCCCCTTCCCCAAGACTTTCCCAGGCACCACCACACGGTCGCCCTGCTGGGTTAAACGCGCAATCTTACCCACGTTAACCTCAGCCATCCTGCTCCCGGGTCTGGATAAAAGCGTCTCAACACTCCTCCAGAACCTAGAGTCACTTGCCGCCTTCCTCACCGAAAGCAACACCCTCCTCGCCGCCACGCTTCTCTTCAACCTCAGGAAGCGTGAGAGAATCCAGAAGCGTTTTAAACTTATCTCTCAGGATATCCAGAGCCTGCCTGAAGACCTCTATTGCAGGAAGAGAACCCGTTGATTCAAGCCTGAAAACGAACGTATCCGGGGAATCCGTGAAGCTGTATGTTGCCAAGGAGGCTGGCTGCCATTTAGCATGCATCTTACCCCTTCCAAGCCTAGCTATTGCCTCAAGCCTAAGCTTTCCACCCCGGGGGAGCTTGGTTATAGGAATATTGCCGTACACAGGGTAGACCTCCTCATCCCTGCAGACGAGATGCTTAGAGTAAACCGTCAACGGGGAGTCGCCGGCGGAAACATCTATGCTCAGCGAGGTGAAGCACCTCTCGCTAGAGCCCTGCAGACATTCTTGAGAATCCATCGGCAGGTATTTCCCAGGCGGGGTTCTCAAAGGTATTTGGCCAAGCCTGTTTGAAAGAACCTCGTCGAACATCTGGCTGGAGTTTTCGAAGATGAAGACCTCGTGTATCGCCAGCGTTGGAACCTCTTCGAGAATAGCCCTTCTAATCGCGTTTAAAAGCGCCTCTGAACAGCCTTCCAGCCTAGCCTCCAGATAGTCGTCGCTCAGCCTAAGTATCTTTACATCCAATATTAACGTGCTATTTTCCCGAGAAGGTATTTAAGGGTTAGCGTTTCCACAGCCAGGGGCCTAACCGGCTCCGAAGCCGTCTGGAGAACGCTTATTAACCTCCCTACGCAGAATGGCCGCGTGAGCACTGAGCAGGGTAGATACGCGGTCGTACGAATATACTCGTCCAGCAACAATACTATAGTTCACGCTACTGACCCAAGCGGCTCCTCAACCCTAGCAATATCCGCGGCAGGCCAGCATGTTAAGGCAGATCGTTTAGGGGGGAGTCCATACGGGGCCATGGTGGCTGCGAACACTGTTGCTGGAGCCTTGAAGAAGCTTGGGATAACGAGTATAAAGGTTAGGGTTAGGGCTCCGGGCGGAATAAAGTCCAGGACACCTGGGCAGGGGGCTCAGGCAGCCATAAGGGCTTTGACGAGAGCCGGGCTAAGGATAATAGCTATTGAAGACGTCACCCCTATTCCCACCGACGGGACAAGGAAGCCCGGCGGTAGAAGAGGAAGAAGATTCTAAGCCTGGATGAACACGGCACACGGATGGGTTGGAGGCTCAGCCTTCCCCAGGTGGATAGATTTCTCAATACTTCAGCGGGCACGGATAAGTGTTAAACCCGAGCCCTCCTGTTGCGAACAATACTGGGAAACCAGGCTAAGCTGCCCCAGTCTCCTCGACCCTCTTAACCCTTATGAGAGGCTCCTCGTCCCTGGTGACGAAGTAGCCGGGGGATCTTACAACCTGGCTCCCTATCATGATCCTGCCGTGCACTATCGCCTGCCTAGCGCCGTGAATAGTCTTCGCAAACCCCTTCCTGTAGACGATTGTTTGAAGCCTCCTTTCAAGAATGTTTGAAACAGTCAGGGAGAGAACGTCGTCAAGCTTCGCATCCTTGCTCACTAAGCCGAGCCTGTGAAGCCTCGAAATAAGCTCAGACTCTCTCTTAACCCTCTCCTCACCGGTCAGGCTTAGGTAGGAGCGGGCTGAAGCCCTCACCCCCCTAAGTAGGGAAGCAGCCCTCCAAAGCTCCCTCTTGTTCCTCAAACCATACTCCCCGACTAGGATAAGCTCCTCCGCTAGACGCTCCTTAACCCAGGGATGCTTCGGGTGCAGGATTTTGCTTCTAATCTTACGCGGGTCGCCCAATGCTCATCACTGCTTGCCGCTCTCAGCCTGCTTCAAGGCAGCCTTTGAAAAACCTATTGGGCCGCCTGTCCTTCCGGTCGTCCTAGTCCTCTGCCCCCTAACCTTTAAGCCGAGGGAATGCCTAACACCCTTCCAAGACTTAATCCTCATCATCCTCTCAACATCCATCTTCTGAGTAAGCTCCAGGTCAGACGTTAACAGGTGCTTATCCTCACCGGTCAAGGGGTCTCTCCTCCTATTGAGCATCCAAACAGGCATGTTCAGCGACCCAGGATTGTTTAGCGCAGCCTCTATCCTAGCCACCTCCTCCTCAGACAAGTAGCCCAGCCTAGTGTCCATATGTATGTTAAGCACTATGCACAGCGCTCTAGCCGTGGACCAGCCTATGCCTTTAACCAGCGATAGACCGTCCAATACCTTTCTCTTGCCGTCGCAATCCACACCGGCGATCCGCACTATCTCCCTAAACTCCCTGTTGCTCATGAGCAGGCCTAAAGGGCTCTGGATAAGGCTGGTTATAAACATTATTTTTCAAAAACCGAGTGGGGATGTTTAAAAACCCGGTGGGACGACTGCCGGTGCACGGGGAGATAGTGGTTTAATCCCCGGCTGGTTGAAGCCTGAAAGCCTGCTCAACTAGTCCAACGGGCTTCTGCCCTCTGAACGCATCGTTTGACCCGCGTGCATAAAAGCCTTCTTCCGGCATACTTAACACCCGGGATTCATCCTTCGCCCAACACCGTCATCGTTGCAGCCTGTCCTCTCACGATTACGCTACAACAGGGCTAACAGAGGCATTAATAAGGACAATATAGCCAAGTTTTTAATCCAGCGCATTACTCGAATAAACATAAATATTTAAAACGCCGAGGAGGGGATTTGAACCCCTAAGGCCCATGAGGGCCACAAGCTCGCTGAAACCGCTTTAACCGGCGTGTGCTCCAGGCTTGCCCCTTAGCCAGGTTCGGGCACCTCGGCATTTGAAGAGTGTTTGCAGAGGCATGTTTTTAAGTTTTAGTTTTTTGCTAGGGGTGCTGAACACACGATAGGAGGCTGACGGGTTAACAGCCTTCTTAGCCGCCCCACATCTTGGGGTAGAGGCCCCTATCCATCACAACCCTCTCCACTGAAACAACTATCCCGCTCTTAGCCTGCAGCACCTCGTCTGAACTCATGGTGAGAGTCCCGAAGCCTACGCACTCTCCCTTCAGGGTTTTTATGCATACTACGTCGCCCTTGGAAAGCGGATGGTCTATTTTAGAAACACCCCGAGAGGCTAGGGGGGCGCCGTGTGCAACAGCCGCGACCGCGCTGTCCTTAATGTAGACTGATGGAAATCCTTTGAAAGCTTCTTCAACAGGCTTAACGAACCTCCTGATAAGCGTCTCGTCGCCCTTCTTAGAGTAGAGCTGCCAGGCTGCGTAGAGCTCGAGGAGGGTTGTTGAAGAATCCTCGTCGAGAAAACCGTCCCTAACTCTTCTAAGCTCAACCATGTGGGCACCCGTTCCAAGGAGCAGGCCAAGATCGTGAAGAAGCTTCCTGATGTACGTGCCGGGTTCAGTGGCAACCCTGAATACAAACCTTCTCTCTGAAACATCCTCGACTGTAAACTTTAGAACAATTCTCCGCCGTAGCGATCTTTTAACGGATGATTTAACCGGTGGCCGCTGGTATATTGGGCCAGTCATCTTCTCAACCCATCTTCGCAGAGCCTTCTCGTCGAAATCCTTGTGGACATCGCACACTCCAACATACTCTTTACTCATCAGATGAAGGTATTCTATTGTTTTAGTAGCGTCGTTAAGACACACGGGTAGAACGCCGGAGACACCGGGATCTCCCCATTGCTTCAAGGGTCCCGGCGTGCCCAGCCTTCTCAGCGTTAAGAATCCTTTTAACTGTTGAAGAAACGTCGTGGCTCGAGGGCCCTGGCGGCTTATCCAGGTTCACAACCCCCAGCTGCAGGAGTCTCGAGACGCTCCTCTTATCCGGGTGCTCACCGTGCTTCTCGTCGGTTTCACACTCCTCCTTAACCAGCGTCCTGAACCTTACGAAGTCAACCAGCGTCCTCAACCCTCATTATCTCCCTCATGAATTCTTTCAAGCCGCTTTTCTCCAGGGCTGCTAGAACAGTCTCATCCTTAGAGTTAACCCTTATTCTAACGTTTTCAGCGAGAGGCATTAGGTGGAGGATGTTCTTCCTACCCCTCTTAACGCCGTTCAACTCCTTCGGACCGGTTACGAGAACACTCGTATCGTCAACGCTGCCGACTACGACGCATTTCTTCCCCTTGTCTCTGCCGCGGGTTATCACGCAAATCCTTCCTGGTCGCAACACTTCCCTAGGCATTCTCCATCACCATTTCTCCTTTAAGTAGGCTGAGACGGCTAACTTAAGTATTCTACCGACCGATTCCTGGGAGAGGCTCCCAGTGTCGACAACAATGTCGTAGATGCTCAGATCGTCAATGTTAAACCCGTAGTATTCAACGAACCTTTTCCTCTCCGAGTCCTCCCTGGCAAGTGTTTCAGAAACTACTTCTTCAAAAGGCCTTTTCTCCCTGGCGGCGATCCTCCTACACCTTTCTTCGAAAGGCGCCTTCAAATATATTTTGAAGGATTCAACACCCTTGGCGAACCATCCTGCGAGAAGACTGTCTAGAACAACCCCGCCGGAGTCAAGCAGTGAGAGAGTAACACTGTCTATCTCCCTGTCGAACTCGGAGGATTTCTTGCAGAGCTCTGAGAGCTGGGCGAGCGTCAACCCCTTCTTCTCAGCTATCGAACGGAAAACTGAGCCCGTTGAAACATATTTAAGATTGAACTCTCTTGCAAGCGGGGTTGCGAAAGTTGATTTCCCAACCCCGTGCAGGCCCGTTATTATTATTATCGGGTTTCTCGGCCTCTTCAACCAAACCACCTCAGCCGCCTACTCGAAACGCCTTCCGGAAGACCTGTATGAAGAAGGAGAGAGATATGAAGTACCAGAGGCCGTAGCTTAACTGTATCTCCTCGTTTCCGCCGTAGAGCGATGCTGAGAAGCGGCCAGCCACATCCCCCATAGGTATGGTGAACCATAGAAAGTAGAATGCTGAAAACATGATGCCCATGTTAACAAGCATTGTTTTAAGCTGGAATGAGGAGACCTCCTGCTCAACCTTAGACATGTAGACCTTCTGCTTGTCGAGCTTTTTAAGAAGCTTCTGGTCCTTAAGCTTGGTTGCGGCATCACGCTCCAACCTGTATGCTTTCAACTCCTCAGTCTTCAACCTCATTCTCTCAGGGTGGAGGACGAATTTCAAAACCAAGTGACCCAGGAGCGAGGAGACTGCTGTAACCAGCGTAACCGTGGCGACCCCGCTAGCGGACAACCTTCTCACCCCTCACTGTACACGGGTTTAAACCATTCGCAGCCGGATGCTCAACATTACGCGCCATGCTTAATCACTGAAAAAACCGTCGTTAAATAAATGTTTCTGGCTACTTTCCCAGCACCCTAAGCAGGCCGGGGTGAGTTTCAATAGTCTCCTCCATGATTAACTGGTAGTACTGCTGCACTATGTCCACTGCAAGCAGGACACCCATGCCCCCACCTATGACGGCGAGCACATCCCCAACGCCCGCGATAAGCCCAATAATCAAACCCCCCAGCAGCGCGACAGTGTTTATGTACGGGGCTATTTTACTCTCGATCACCCCCGGGGTGGACCTGAAGCCCCTTAGAAAAACGTCTGAGTCAACCAGCTGAGAGGAAACCGATTTAGCATCCATGCCTGAAACAGAGAGCCAAACCATCGACAGGCCCAGGCTTAAGAGGGCGAGCAGCAGTATGTAGCCTACTGCGTGAATAGGCTCTTCAGCAACATGCGTGATGCCTCGCGGAGGATTCACGATCCAGGCTAAGCCTGAAACAGGAACATACGTGTTGTTAACCACTTCAACCCTGCCTATGAAGTCAGCCACCGGAGTGTTGGCGAGCCAGGTTCCGCTCGCAACATTAGCCATCAGCTGTATGTTTGAGAATATTGCCGCCGCGAGAATGACTGGAATATTCGAAACATAAAGCAGCCTGATGGGGAAGCCTCTGGAGAAGCCTCTGAAACGCCCGTGGGAAATAGGAACGTTAATCCTAACGTTTTCAAGGTAGATGAGCACGAGTATGAAGACAACTGTTACAATCAGCTGGAAAAGCGTGGGAACCGTCGGGGCACCCCTGTAGAAGAAGTCGGCCAGAGGGCTTTTAAGAGTGAAAGCCTTCTGGAAGAAGAAGAGCAGCACTCCCCACATGTAGCCGTCGGGCGCCGGGAGCGGGTTTAAACAGCCCAGCCATATCTCCTTAGCTACGCCGGCAAGTATGAAGAGGCTTATCCCACTGCCCAGGCCCCAGCCCTTTTGAAGCGTCTCATCCATGAATAATAGTAGGATCGAGGCTATTGAGAGCTGCACCATAGCTATGATTTCAGCCTTCAAACTCAACGCCCCCAGCGACCCGCTGAAAACAGTCGAGCCAGCTGAGAAAAGGATAAGCAGAAGGGTAGCCAGCTTCGTAGCGACCTGCAGCATCCTCCTGTCGTACTCTGAGCCCGGGTCATACTGGATCAAGCCTGAGCCCGCTAGAAGCTGCACTACGAGGCTGCCTGTCACGAGGGGGCCGATGCCGAGGTGTAGGAGAGAGCCCTGCTGCCCCCCTATAATAATCCTGTAGGACGCCCAAGGGTCAGCCCCCTGGCCTCCAACCCCGTAGAGAGGAACATAGCCCATAACCAGGTAGAGCGCTAGCACAATCCCTGTCCACACCAGCCTTGTAGTGAAGCTGACCTTTCTAGTCGGGGCCTCTATCTGAGGAACGTATGGCTCAATACTCTCCATGGCTTCCAAGAAGCCCATCAGGGTTCACCAGGCTTAACAATCCTGCCGCCCTTAGCCTCCACCTTCATCCTCGCCTTCTCGCTGCAGGAGGCAACCCTAACCACGTAGGCCGTGGAAACACTCCCTGAACCCAGAAGCTTAGAATAGCCGAGTGCAGCGAGATCCAGTGTTTCCCCACCCTCCGCGGCCTGCCCACGCGTCCTCCTGTAGAGTTCATCCAGTTCCCCGACGTTTATCCTTTTCCCCTCAGCCTTTGGAACCCTCCTTATGAAACCCTTATCCTTCTCCTCCTTGTAGAACAGTAGAAACTTGTGCCCCATGCTGCCAGCCCTGCCAACGCCGCCCCTCGACCCTGATTTACGGTGCTGGCCTATCTGGCCCCAGCCGTGGGTCCTGCTGCCCCGCATCTTCCTAGCTTTTCTCAACCTGGTCGGCAATTTCTCGGCGAGAGGAGTATTCTGGACTTTTTAACCCTTACCGTTTGGCCAGCGCAAGCCTTAAACCGGTTTTCCACCGTCATCCATCAATCCGCGACAGCTTTAAAAGCCGCCAGCCGTATCGGGTTCAGCTAGACCATTCGTCTCAGCATCCAGCCTACTCTATCGCCCCAGTCTCCCAGTATCCCGCCCTTCTTAACAGGCTTCTTAACACTCCTCTTAAACCCGCCCTTAGGCGGGGTTAGCCGGAAAACAGGTTTAACAGGCTTGATGGCTTCAGCCGGAGAGCTGCTAAGCCAGACTGCTTCAACCAGCTCATCCAGCGTCCGGAATCTAGTGTATTTTGAAACATTCTCGTCGCTTAAACGCCTGTCTCCCGGAAGCCTTCCTCTTTTCAAGAGCAGCAGGCGAAGCGTGTTTTTATCCACCCTGCCCCAGAAAACATGTTCCTTCACCCTCCTCAACATGCCTTCAACCGGGGGGGTTAGCCTGACGAGCGTCGACGAGTTAACCCTGAGAAGCCTGAGCTTCCTCAGCGTAGCTGAAACATCCCTGGTAACGTTGACGGACCCCCTTACTCTGACGACGACTGCAAGCGGAGGAAGGTTTTCCTCAGCCTTCAACGCGAGCAGCCTCCGACGCTAAGAAACTAGTCGTGTAAAGCCTTTTCAAAGCAGAGTAGGCGGCAGCTACGAACGAGTGGCTGGTGGAGGTTGAGCCCTTAGTCTTAGACCATACGTCCCTTATTCCGGCGAGCCTGAAAAGAGGCTTCGCAGCATCCCCTACAACCAGGCCGAGGCCCTTGGGCCCGGGGAAGAGGGCGACGTAGACGCTTCCAGTCTTCCCGAATGTTTTAGAGGGTATTGAATGGGGCTCCCCGCATTTACACTCCCATGAGCCGCACCCCCTTGGCACAGGTATTATGTTCAGCCTAGCCTTCCTCGCAGCCTTCTCAATCGCATCCCTAACCTGCTTAGCCTTGGCTGAGCCTATGCCGACGTGACCGTCTTCATCCCCGACGACCACGAGTGCTCTGAAACGGGTCTTCTCGCCAGCGTCGCTCTGCTTCTGAACTGGGCTCATCGATATTACTTCCTCCCTTATCTTGCGCAGCAGAAGGTCTATCGCCTCAGGCTCCCTTATCTTCAGACCCATGTTGAAAACGTCTTCAACCGATGAAACCCTGCCTTCTTTAATCATCCTTATTAAAGGGGTTTCTACGGTGATCTCTCTGACTGCCTCCTCAGGCTCCCCCGCCTCCTCCTCAGCCATTTCCAACAGCCTCCCTAATCCTGTTTTTAACCTCCTCCAGTATTCTCGGCATCTCCTCCACCTTCAGGCCAGCTTCAACATACCTTGAAAAACCTTGCCCCCCAGATTCTTTGAAAAAGCTGGCTATGTGCCCGCCTGTTATCCTACTCTTATCCGGGAGCATCGACGGGTCAACCCTAACCTTGAAGCCCGCGTCCAGAAGCCCGCTGCAAGCAGCATAGACCCTTCCACCCTTAGTCGGCTTACTGAGCCCAGCGTCTAGAATACCCTCTGAAACATTTTTCTTCAAACATCTTAACCCTGCTAAGTATGCTGTAAGATAGGCTGCCGGAGTATTGTTGAAGCTGAAGGACCATCCGAATCCTTTAAGCTCCTGGGAAAACGCTGAAGCAACCACAACGTCCCCCGTAGGCCTGCTTGAAACAACCGTCACGCGCACATGCTTGTTCGAAACCCTTACGACGACCCTTGGCAGGCCTGACCTGAGGAGCCTGGTTCTCAGATAGTAGTCTGTAAGACCCTTCCTGCGACGCTTAAACTTAACCCTGTAGGATGCTGACCTAGCCATTAAGCCGCCTCACCCCTCTCCTTCAGCGAAGCAACATAGTTCATTAAAACCCTCCTGCTGGAGAACGCTCCCCCCTTAACCATCAGGTAGAGCCTCCTGTAGAGCCTCCTGGAAACAACCCCCTTGTCCCTAAGCTGCTTGAGAAGCCTTCTCTGAGCCCTGACTTTCTCAACCCATGTCACAGTCATCCTGGCGCCCTTAGCGCCCTTCCTGCTTCCAGGGCCTCTTCCCCCGCTTCTCTTCCTAACCCTCCCCCGGCTCGGGGTTGAGGGAGGCCTCTCCCTTATCACGCCGCTTTTAATAAGCCTCCTGACGTCAGCCCTTGTGACAGCATCCTCAACCTCTCCAATCCTCGCCGGGTCTATCCAGATTCTCGACTCCCCGACCTTCATGATGTCAGCAGCCAGTCTCCTAACAGTCTTAATGCTCAACCCCTAACCCTCCTCAGCCTTCTCAATAACCTTCCTCTCGTAGTTCGCTATGACGAAGCCTCTGGAAGAAGCCTCCTTGGCGAGAGCCTCCCTCAGCCTCCTGCCGAGCCTGGAGGAGAAGACCAGTATCTTACCCTCCGGTGAACCCGCCTTCTCCAAGTCGTGCTTCGAGGAGACGAGGACTGGCTTTAGGCCTGAAGGATGGAGGCCCCTAGCAGGCTTCGGCGTGCCGTAGCCGATGCTGACAGTCTTAGGCCAGCCCTTGACGCTTAGCCTCATCTTACTATCCTTCCCCCTCGGCCTACGCCAGTTTTCACTAAGCCTAATGTAGCGCCAGCTCTCCTGCCTGACGAACCCAGGCTTTGTTCCCTTCCGCCTCCTCCTGGCGGAGAGCAGCTTCCTAGCTTCAGGAGTCATCTTCACTTCCTCCATAATCCTTTCTCAACAACGTATATGCCGTCGACGTAGATCCTTGGATCCTTATCCTTAATCTTGGTCGCTAATTCGAACATGGCTGCAACCTGAGTAACCTCGTTCTTGTCGAGCCCCATGACAGTTATGTCTTGACCCGAAACCTGAATGTCAACGTTTGGAAAAGGTATTTTGAAGAGCCTGGGCGACTTCTCACCCATGAAATTATGTATGGAAACCGTTCCCGTATGCTTGTCATACTTAACCGTGACTGGGAAGTGGGAATAGACGATTTTCAACTTGGCGACGTAACCGTGGAGAACGCCTTCAATCATGTTCCTAACAAGCTTCGCGACGGTCCCAACCCTCGCCTTAAACCTTCTACCCTTGTTCACGCTGAAAACCTTCAGAAAGTTTCCCTCTAGGGCAAGCTTCAAACCGGTGTGTGAAAAGTCTCTGGAAAGCTTTCCAAGAGGCCCCTCAACCGTCACGGTTGAATACTGCAGGCTGATTTTCACGCCGTCAGGTATTTCCACGGTCGCCGCATGCGTAGCAGGCTCAAGAGCGCTAGTAGACATACGCGACCAGCCTTCCTCCAACCTTCCTGATCTTAGCCTCCGAGTGGGTCATTAAGCCCTGGGGTGTTGAAACGATTAGAAGCCCAACGCTGTAAGCCGGGAGAAACATTTTCTCAAACCTCTCAATATCACGGTAGGATGCTGGAAACCTGGGCTTAATCGCCCTACACTTGTTAATCCTCCCGACGAGCTGAACCCTGAAGAAGCCTGCTTTACCATCATCTATAAACTCGAACTCGCCTATGTAGCCTGATTGCTGAAGAATCTTAAGCACGTGGCCGATGAGGTTTGAAGCAGGAGAGATTACGCACTCCCTCTTCCTGCGCAAGTCAGCGTTTTGAAGAGCCGTCAACGCGTTGGCCAGGGGATCATTAAGAGTCATTCGCGCAACACCCTAATTATACTTCCTGAAGCCCAGTAGTGGAGCAACCTCCCTGAAGCAGTGTCTACAATAGTTCAGGCCGTACTGCCTGATTACCGGCCCGTATGCGCCGCACCTCACGCATGGCCTAGAACCCTTGCCGAACGTCCTCTTCCTGGGGGTTTGCCGAGCCATTTTCAGACAACCTCCAGCCCGAAACGCTCCCTCATAAAGTTAATCGTCTCCTCCCTTGTTATCCTGTGAGCCCTGCCCACCTTGCTCCTCCGGCGCCTCCTATACGTCACGCGGAACCCTGGCCTGCAAAGCTTAACGCAGACATCCATTCCCAGTACACCGATCTTAGGATCATACTTAACCCCTGGAAACTGAATATGCTCCTTCACGCCGAAGCTGAAAACCCCGTTCTGAAAGCTGGACGCCTTAACTTTCCTGCCGACAGCGCTGAAAGCCTTCTCGAGGAACTCCTCAGCCCTCCTGCCTCTTAGAGTCACTATTGCAGCTATGGCTTCACGCCTCCTGACGCCGAACTCCTTTATTGTTTTCCTAGCCCTTCTTTCAGCCGGCTTCATGCCGGTTAAAAGCGTCAAAACCTGCTTAGCCTTCTCAAGGGGCTCACCCGGCTTCCCGGGGGAAATGTTAACCACAACCTTCTCGATCATTATTCTTCTCATAGTATTCTCCTGTGCTTTCTCCTCGTCTAGAATAGTTTCAGCCAAGGCTTATCCCTCCCAACGATAATAACGTAGTCCCTGACCGTGCTTACCTCACTCCCGTCTTCAAGCCCCAGCGTAACAATGCTCTCCCTAACTAGGCTCGACCCCGAGACTCTTCTAACAGTACCCATGGTGCCAGTATGCTTACCCATGAACACGTATGCGAGGCTCCCCTCGGAGAGAGGCGCCTTGTCCAGGATAGCGCCCTCCGGAACCCTAACTAGGAGCGAGCCCCCTACGTTCAGAGACGAGTCTTCTGTTTCAAAGGTTCTCCCATCCTCGGTAGTGAGCCTCAGCCTACCCTTGTAAAAGTATTTCCGGTTTATCCTGCATATCTTCATGGAAGCCTCCTCCGGCGATATTTCAACCGGGATTAGCCTACCCTTTTTGTCGACTAGAACCCGGTAGTGTTTGCCAAGTTCCTCCATGCTTACGACATCCATCAGGCCTACTGGAAACCTGTGGGAAGTCCTAACAACCCCGTCTACGAGAACCGTTGAGTGGCTTATCACGTGTTTCGCCTCCCTACCTGTCTCAGCCATTTTCAAAACATCTCTGACGAGAACCTGTAACGGCAGGGACATTTTGAGACTGTGCGGACCAGGCTGGGGCCGAGTGATGAACTTCCTCTCCTTAACGCTTGAAACCTGCATCACGGGTGGTGCAGCATACCTCTTTAGACTCTTGGAACCGCCTTTACGAGCCATTTTGCGAAGCCTCCTTAACGGCCCCACGCTTCCTCTCTATCAAGCGCTGCCTCCACTTGTCCTTATCCTCAATCTTAACAAGTATCACGGAGCTTAACGGTATGGGTATTAAGCGCTGCTCGCCGCGAGCATTCTCACGGTATACTCCTGAAACGTAAACACGGCCCCTTACCCTGTCAACCCTGTTCACATCACCCTCAACACCCTTATAGTCCCCCCTGATTATCATGACCCTGTCCCCGGCTCTAACAGGCAGGCTTCTGAAACCATACTTGCCCCTGAGTTCACGGCTCAGATGGACGGAGGAAGCCCTGTATGCTAAATGTCTCTCGTTCATTCTCCCACCTACACCACCGACGAAGCTAGCGCTGAAAGCTTAGGCCACAGGTCCACAGCCTCCTTGGCAACCGGTCCCTTAACCTCAGTACCCTTCAAGTCTCCTTCAGGCGTCATAAGCACAGCCGCATTATCCTCGAAAACAACTCTTAAACCATCCCTCCTCCTTATGGGGAAACGCTGCCTAACTATTATCGCTTTCATAAGCTTGTTCTTAAGGTCGGGAGTACCCTTTTTAACAGAAACCGTAACTAGGTCGCCGACCTTGGCTGAAGGCAGACGCCTAAGCCGTCCCCCGGACTTAGCCACCTGAACAATCCTGAGGAGCTTAGCGCCAGAGTTGTCCGCGCAGACAAGGTTTGCTCCGACCGGGAGACCCCTGGAGCCCCTCAGCCTATACTCTAAGATGCCTCTCGCGGAAACCGCCCTGGATTTCTTCACAGCCACGCTACTTCACCTTCCCCAGCACGACGAAGTGCACCGTCTTGCTTAAAGGCCTGCTTTCACCTATTATAACTCTATCCCCCGTCCTGGCGGAGACGCAGGGAGGGTTGTGAGAAGGTATTCTGCTCCTCTTCCTCATGTAACGCTTATACTTCGGAACATACTGCAGGTATTCTCTCATAACGATCACAGTGTTCCTCATCCTGTCTGAGACGACAACCCCCTCGAAAACACTCCCCCTAATCCTCACTTCGCCGTGGAACGGACACTTCTTGTCGCCGCACTCGGCCTCCGGGGGAGAAATGTTAAGATCCTTAAGAAAGCTCACGGGTCAACCCTCCCAGTCCTGTCCTCAGGCCTGAAAGCAATCGAGCCCCCGTTAACAGCTACTTCCACGGCGTCAAGTTTGAAAATAAACCTGTTACCATGCTTAGGTATTTTTAGACGCCTGCCTTTCTCAGACAGTATGGTGAAAGTGTTCTTCGTCTCACAGACAACCCTGCCTGAAGCAACAGTGGAGCCGCTGCTCGGATTCACAACCCTAACCTGCAGACCGTTCAGCTCATGGTGCACAAGGTTACTCGGAGTCCTCACCTGCCACCCTCCTCCTTCTCGACAGTCAGTATTCTCGCGATCGCGCGCTTCAGCTCTCTAACCGTCTTAGTGTTCTCCTCCAGCCCTGAGGCAGCCCTCATCCTCGCCATCATAAGCTCGCTCCTAAGCTCCCGGAGCCTCTTAAGCCTCTCCTCTCTAGTCATCGACCTTATTTCACTCGCCTTTAGCCTCGCCAACCTCAACAGCCCCCTTCTGAGCCTCTATTATCTGAACCTCGTCCGGGAAGAATGCTTTACGTAGAATCTTAACCTTGACCCCTATCAGGCCCTGCGGCAGCAGCACGCTCGCCTTCCCGATTTTAACATGCTTCATAGCCGGGTCCCCGGCTGCAGGCATATAGCCGTACGTAAACTTTTCAAACCTGCTTCTGTCAGTCGCCAGCTTGCCGGCTATCCTTATCTCGCACCCCACGGCCCCGGCTGCAACAATCCTTCGTAGAGCAACCCTGGCTGCCCTACGGTATTTAACACCCCGCTCCAGAGCCCTGCATATCATTTGCGCAACCAGCTGAGGCTCAAGATCAGGGTTCTCAACCTCAGCCACGTTAACCTGAGGATTCTCAAGCCCAAAGTTTTTCTGGAGAGCGTTCTGAAGCTCCCTTATGCTCCTCCCATCCGGGCCTATAACGGCCCCCGGCTTACTAGTGTATACCGTGACCACTAGGCCCATCGGGACGTTCATCAGCCTGACACCATTGTAACCAGCCTCCTTCAAGTACTCCCGTAGGAAATCGTCGATCCTCTGGTGGAGCTTCCCGAACTCGAGAACCCTCCTGTAGAAAATGACTTTTCTCCTAGCCGACATTTCAACCAGCCTCCTCAACAGCCAGGGCCTCAACGTGAACAAGGGTTTCAAACCTCGGCGTAGCCCTTCCAAAGGCCCTGGGCGTATACCTTTTCAGCTTCCTGCCGCGGTGGACAGCGACACCGGTTATCCTCATCCTGTCCGGAGACAATCCTTTAAACTCAGCATTAGCCTCAAGCTGCGACAGCAGCCTCAGGAAGAACCTGGCTGCCTTAACAGGATACCTCCCGGAGCCGGTCTTTAAAACCCCCCGCCTGTGCGGAACCTTCTTCCTATACGTTTTAAAGGGGACGGGGAGCCTTTTCTCCGCAACCGCCTCCAGCCTCTCCCTAGCCTCAGGCATCCTTAAACCCTTTATAAACCGGGCTAGCTCAACCGAGTGTTTAGGAGACACCCTAACCTCTCTGAGACTGGCCTTAGCCGAACGGGCCCTATCCACCTCCACCAGACTGTATTTGAAGCTTGGCAAACCCGACACCTTTTGGCTCGCGGGAGCAGGAGAGGAATATGTACCAACTATTAAATATTTTGCCCGTTATGGGCAATGCTTAAATCCTAGGCTAAAGTAGCTTTAGCGATAGAAAATGAGCAAGGAGGCGGCTGAAGCCGAGCCCAGCATACGCAGAGCAGTAAACGTGGACAAGCTTGAGAGAACTCCTGAAGGATATGTTGCACACGTTAAGTCGCTTGAAGGACTTAGAAAGATCGCTACAATATTGAAGAAACCCATGGTCTCAGTCAAGGACAGTGGAGAATACCTAGTTATTGACGACAGGATAACATACGTTTGGAAGGAGCAGCCTAAGAAGCAGTAGGCCCAATACTTTCCCCAATCTTTTATTTTTCTTACTTCAAAGGCACGTAAGTAGAAGCCTTGCTAGCTCCGACTCCAGGCTTACCGTGAACAACCCTCTTGTTGGTTATTGCGAACTCGCCCAAGTAGTGACCAACCTTATCTAGAGTGATTTCAACAGGTATGAAATCCTTACCGTTGTGAACCTCAATGGTTAACCCAACCATCTCGGGGAGAATAGGCATATCCCTCCTGTGCGTCCTTATCCTCCTGGGCTGAACCCCGGTCCGAGCCATCTCAGCCTTAACCCTCCTAACCGTTTCAAGAAGCTTCCGAGTCTCAGGGTTAAGCCCTCTTCTAAGGCTCCTCCTAATCCTAGCTGGGAGAAGCCTCATCAACTCGTTCATCGAAAGACTATTCAGCTCCTCGAGGGTCTTGCCCCTATACGTCTGAACGATGGACATCTTCAAAGCATCTTATCGAAGCAACCTATATAACCTTTTTCCGCCAGCCTGAAGCCATCATGAAAAAAATCCGAGGGAAGACTGTTTTTATCCAGCCATTTCCCTGGAAGGACTTGAAAACGTTCTGTAATTGAGAAACACGCCCCCATGGATTTACACCCGTTGATGTTAAACAGACCTAACGACAGGCGTGGCAGGAGGACGTAGGGAACTCTTGGAATTTAAGGCTAGTGTGGATAAAACGGTGTAGGTAGGTTTAAAAAAAGGGTTACTCGAAGATGTTGCCATGCTCCCCTACTCCTTCTTGTCAGTTCCGGCCGGTTCGTCCTCATAGGCTGTTTGCCACTGCACATCATCGGCGTCATTCTGCAGCTCCCCCGGCGCTGGTCGCGCGCTTAATAGGTTTAAATCCTCCCACGGGTTCAAAACCTTAAGAGATAGGATGAGGGGGAGATTCAATATTTACGAGGAGCCCGAGCTTAAAGAGCCTCTACTCGTACTCGGGTTCAGGGGGTGGGCTGACGCTGGAAGAATTTCAAGCGGAAGCGTAGGCTACTTGATAAGGAAATTGGGAGCGAGGAGGTTCGGCGAGATTATTCCCTACAATTTCTACATCCTTCAAAACTCTAGGCCATTAGGATGGATTGAAGAAGGCATTATAAGAAAGATTGAATGGCCTTCCACGGAACTATTTTATTATAAGAACACTCGGGGAAACGATTTAATATTCCTGCTAGGCGATGAGCCTAATTTCAGGCCTAACGAGTATGTTGAGGCGATTATTGATTTAGCAGGCTTTTACAAGGTTAGGAGGATATACATAATTGGCGGAGTCGTGGCTCCGGAGGTTTCAACAATAGGGGGGCAGCAGGTGGAGGCAGTGGTTGGAGACCAGCGGTTGAAAGACGAGTTGGAAGAGTATGGAATAGGATACGTGACATACGGGAGTAGCCGGCAGCTTGCACCAGTAGGCATCCACTCGCTCCTAGTTCTCGCGTGTCAAAAAAGAGGTATTGACGCGATAAGCCTATGGGGGCAAGCCCCCCCTTCCACCAGTGTTTATCCCAGAAGCATCTGCGCCATGCTTGAGAAACTGATTGAAATACTGAAGATCGATATTGACCTGGAGGATATTGAAAGAGCAAGCAGGGATTTCGACAGACTGATGGAGGAGGCAACCCGACAACAGGAGTCAACCTGGAGAAGGGAACCGCCAGAGTACTTCTATTGAGACGGGAACCGCAAGCTTCCACCCCCCAGTAGACAAGCCATTCCTAATGCTCCGGCGCACGCCTATGCAAGGAATAGCCCGGGGCTTGAAGGGGCTGGAAGGCTCATAGAGATCGTGCACGAGCTAGGAAATATACTTCTACCCAAAACGAGGCTCCTAATGTACTCACTGGGAGCGCGGGCTCACTGTTTAATACAGCCGGTATGCAGCATGTGCCAATATGAAAAGCCTATTCAAGATAACCCAGCTCAGCGCAAAGGTCTAAGTAGATTTTAACAGCTTGCGGAGGAGTATTCCAGGGAATATGGTTTCCAACGCAGAAGGCATAGCCCCCCGCTATTTTAGCCGTCTCCAACATTCTCCGAACCATGGCTTCTATCTCAACCGGGTCGCTACGCAGGAGAATGCGGCAGTCCCCCTCACCAGTCAGGAAGACATTCGGATACTTGCATGCTGCAGCACGGATGTTTGTGTAGGGTTCAGTTATTATTCCTTGAGCACCGCATGTAAAAACGTCGTCGACAAAAATGTCTATACACCCGTCCGACATGAAGATAACAGTCTTCCCAGCGTCTCTAACGATTCCCCAGAACTCTCTGTAGTGTGGAAACACGTGCTTTCGCATCCAAGCCGGGGAGAGAATGGGCCCGCGGGAAGTAGCTATATCATCGTGGCAGACTACGAAGTTGACGGGCAGCCTGGCGAAGACCCTGAAGACCCGCCTATTGATCTCTGCAAACTCATCCATTATTCTTTCGAACCGCTTATCCAAGCAGGTTCTTAGAAAAAGCCTCCAGCCGAACGTGAGAAGCGGCCACATGAACATCGTGTTGTAAAAGCCTACTGAAGCCGTGGAGCCCTCGGGCGCCTTGTCACCCCACTCAGCCGGGTATTGAGCACGGTATTCGCGGTAAAGTTTCTCCTCGTCACGGTAGTCGCGCGACTCCACTACAGGAATGTTAGTGAAATCACCCTGTCTCAGTGGTGAGAAGGCGAACACATCCTCCGGCGTCTTGAAGAGCTCCCCCCAGTTCCAATGGTTGCTGAGTGAATGCCCCCAACGGACGCGCCGACGCCCATGTTCATCAACGTATGAGCTCCCACCCTTCATCAGGCTCTCGGGGCGGGGAATAGGCTCGTCTCTCTCAGGAACCGGCAGCTCTAACTGGGGGTAGAGCTCAGCCATCCTCAACCGGCAGAGGCGGGGATGCTCGTAGTAGTCGATGCCGGTAATGTAGGTTTCAGCATCCGGGCAAGACCAGTGTTCCCAATGCGGAACACGCTTAGGCCTGCCGAAACGACCCCCCGTGAGAGCCAGATACTTATCGCTATACTCAACCATTTTTCGAAAACCTCCTTGATTTAACGTCCTTTCTAATGGTTTTACAGCCTTAAAAACCGAAGGCTCTTCATATCCGTTGCTCACCAAACCTTAGTGCACGCCACCTCAGCTTCAAATTCGACGAGGAGCTTCACCTTGGAAAACCTCTTCGGCAGCCTTCAACTGCTCAGCGAAAGACTTTTTGTTCAACTCCCTGAAAACATCCTTGCCTTCCTTTTTCACAATTAAATCATAAGAAGCTTTCTCCACAGCCAGAATATCGCTGCCCGCGAGAATCCCTATGTCGGAGATAACAGGCTCCAATGGCTCATCAAAACAATCGCACAGCCTCGCCATTCTCTGAAGAAAATTCACGAAGTAGACTTTCCTGAATTTCGAGACGGATGCTTTAGCGGCCTCCGCCAAGAGGAAATCAAAAGTGGCGACCATAGGCTTCAAAGCTTTTTGAGGGCAAACTATCGTGCAGTTGGAGTACCCTTGGCATTCGGCCAAAGAAGGCTCAGGCCTCCTCTCTTCCTCGTTAAGCTTCATTGCTCCGACGGGACAGTTCTCGACGCAGGCTCCGCAAAGCACGCAGCCTCCAACGTAAACAGGCTTGCCTCCCTCATGGATCTCCGACTTTGTTTTCTTAGTCATGGCTCCCATGCCAAGATTCTTTATGGCAGCACCTATGCCGGAGCAGGGATGACCCTTAACATGCGTCAGGACGAGGACAGAAACACCGCAAAGCTTCTTCGCAACCCGGTATTCAAGCTTACCTTTCACAACCTCATGCTCCTCGTCCCCAATTACTATTGGACAGCCCATGGAGCCCTCTGTGAAACCGTTTAAAGCAGCGACTTCAAAATAGCCTTTAACACTGTTCCTCTTGCCAGAGTAGGAAACGGTTGTGTCGAAAAGGAAGGGTTTGCACCCCATCGTTTTCAGAAGGTCGACAAACCTCTTCACCTCTTCAGCCTTCAAATGGTTCCTGTTCATCGGCTCACCCATGTGGAGCTTCACCGCGACAACCTCGTTTTCAAAGGGCATATCCATCCTTAAAGCCTCCAGGAAACCATCATCCAGCCTCTCGGAGAAAAGAACCTTGGTTCGCACAGGGGTTGCGACTTCCCAAGCTATTTAAATCTTATACGCGCACGCCGCTTGAAAACACTTCTAAATCTAGGCTCTCGAGGAGGTTGAAAAATACTGGTGGGAAGAAACCGGCGTGAAGAATATTATCGGCAGGCCGATGCCGGTAGCGGAAAAAGGCTCATACCTATACTTCAACGGATCATCGAAAATAGCTTCACTAGTGTAGAGGATGGTCGACACGTACTTTAAGCCCCTCAGCTGCATCATCTGAACATTGTCCCAGTCGACCCATGCGCTTTTAAGTTGCTTGAGTTCCTTCCTAGCCCTCTTAGAAACCTTGCTTGAAACCTCTATCACGAGATGAAATTCCGTCATGACGCTAGTCTCCAGCCCACTCAACACCTTTAACGTAGATCCTTAATATATCTTTATTGCTTTTATGGAGCTCTTTAAGATACTCGAAGAGGGCTTTTGCATTTGGAAACTGAGGTTCATCATAGAAGCGGTACATTAAGATGGCATTCACTCCTTTTGTAGCGCGCGGTTATTCGGCATAAATTTTGCTCTCAAAATATTCAAGCAGAGCGCTTTGTTTTGAGCGAAAACTATTTAAGTAAGAAAGTAAGAATTTAGTTTGGTAATCATGGTTAGGGAGAAGGCTGACGTTACTGTTGTGAGCAGCAAGGGTCAGGTTGTCATACCCCAGGAAATAAGGAGAAGGCTCGGCATAACGCCTAAGACCAAGATGCTGGTATATGGTTATAGAGATGCTGTGATACTGAAGAAGATCGAAGTGCCCGATATTGAGAAGAAGCTTAGGGAAATGTATAGGAGGATAGATAAGAAGATAGCGAAGTACGGTGAACTGACTCAAGAAGAAATAGAGGAGGAAATACAGAGATACAGGAAGGCAAAACGCTCTTAAGTGTCTCAGATGCTTAGGGTTGTTTTCGACGTAAACGTGCTTGTGTCAAGCCTGATCACAAGGGGAAAGCCAAGGGAGCTCTGGTTCAAGGCTAGGAGAAAGAGCTTCGCATTAATACTTTCAAGAGAAATCATTTCAGAATTTGTTAAGGTAATGAGTCGTGAAAAATTCTCCAGATATGTTAATGAGGAAGACCTGAGGGTTTTCCTGCAAGCTCTTTATGAAACAGCATTATTAGTGAGAATCAAGTCAAGGTTCAAAATCGTGAAAGAAGACCCTGAGGATGACATGGTACTAAGAACAGCATATGACGCTAAGGCAGACTACATAGTCTCAGGAGACAAGCATCTGTTATCATTACGAGGATTCAAAGGAATAAGAATAGTGAGTGTTAACGAGATGTTGAAAATACTTGAAGGAAAATAGCCTAGACCGAATTTTTAACAACTCTGGCAAAAAATTCTGGACAAAGTAGCTTGTCATCTATTAATCGCAAGCATTCCCTGCAGCAGAATTTTCCGCAATTACTGCATACTCCAACCCCTATGTCTGCAACACGCTATGACCACATTCAAGCGTAACGAACTCTATCTCAACTTTTTCAGAAATGTTCATCGCCTCGTTATCTCAGGCCATTTCTTAGGCCTTCCGTCACTTGGATAGCGCGCGAATCTGCTGCAATCAAGAATGCAGGGTAGGCGGAACCTGCTGCAGGAACAGCGAGTGTCCTGCTGATAACAACATTGCTGGGAAATGCGATAGCCCGAGCGGAACAGACAATCCTCAGCGCGCACTTTAAAACGTAACTGAATAATGGGCAGATTCTAAAATCAAATTCTACTCTGTTAAGTGCGTCAGAATCTCCTGAAGCGGTTTTTTAAGAGGAGGAATATCTTCCTTCACCGTCTTCCATAAAATTTCCACATCGACTCCAAAGTATCATAAATCAACTTATCTCTCATTCCCGCCATCCTCTTCCATGGAATTTCCTTATGCTTATCTTTTAATGTTCTTGGAATATTCTTTGTAGCCTCTCCTATGACTTCAATGCTTCTTACCACAGCGTTTATTGTCTTCTTATCCTTCTTGAACTCCTCAAAACTCATGCCTCCAATAAAGCTCTCAATATCGTCTATGGAGTCAAGAATATCCTTAAGATAATCACGGTAGTCGCGCTTTCTCATACGTACACTACTTCCTTTAAAATGTACTCGCCGATCCTCGGCTTCAAAGCCTTCTTCGACACGAGGTCTACTTTTGCTCCAAGCAGATTCGACAAGTATTCTTCCAGTTCCATGAATTTGAAAAGCCCTATGGGCTCCTCGAACTCAACCAGAATGTCGATGTCGCTGCCTGCTTTCTTCTGCTTCCCCCTAACATAAGAGCCGAAGACCCCGATTTCCCTTACCTTGAACCTTTCCCTGAGCTCTTCCTTATGCTTGGCCAATATCCTCTTTATTTCCCCTATCTTCTTCATGTCTCCCTCTATAGCGCGCGATTTTCAATAATTCTTCGCCGGAAACCGGAACAAGCCTCATAAAAGATTCCCCCGCTTGATGAAGATAGTATTTTACCCGATCTCTATCTTTTGGACTCCTATTAGTTCTTTCTTTGGAAACTCTCTTCCTTTTTCAGCTTCTAAACAA
>CAZWPT010000021.1:0-10119 GCA_964635675.1 uncultured Nitrososphaerota archaeon
GCGTGGTTGGAAGAATTGAAGGAGGGCATCTTGCCTACAGGAAAGAATGGGAAGCAAAGGAGTTTTACTCTTACGAAACAGTGGTTTACAGAATTGATGGATCCATGGCCTATAAGATGCCTTCCATGGATGTGACTTCAAGAGAGTACTATGGCTTCCTTTCTAAATTCCTTCCTCAACTGCAGAAGCATCTGGAGGAAAAAGAGTGGATTAATATCTACGTGCAGCACTTAACTGACGAGCCTATTCCTGTAAATTCGGAAAGCTATAGAATACTCGCCGGCTACGTTAGGAAGCTGGCGTCGAAAGTAAGGATAATTGAGGCGAACCAAGCTACTGAAGAGCTTGCTGGGGCTTTAGACGTCTGGGTCCCGTTACTGAATCAGTTTGACGAGAACCAGAATTTTTATGACGAGAGAAAAGCAGCTGGAGAAGAAGTATGGTTCTACACCTGTCTGGCCCCTACTGGAAAGTATCCGAACAGGTTCATCGACTACCCGTTAATAAAAGTTAGAATCCTGCACTGGATAAACTTCAAGTATAATCTTTCAGGCTATCTTCACTGGGGGCTAAACTATTGGTCTGAAAACCCGTTTAAAAACGTGGAGCCTAACAACCTGCCTCCTGGCGACGCTTTCATAATATACCCTGGAAGAGAAGGCCCCTTGAGCTCCATAAGGCTTGAAGTTTTAAGACTAGGGGTTCAGGACTACGAACTGCTCAAGATGCTGGAGGGACAAAACCCTGCTGAGGCTAGGGAGCTAGCAAACCAGCTCGTTAGAACTATAACCGACTACGAGAAAGACGTTTCAAAGTTTAACGAGATTAGGCAACAATTGATGATCGCTCTTTCTCGAACAAAATAAAATTGAACCCTTCCCTATGATAAATCGTTGAATCGGGAGTATTATACTTATGATTCAACTATTTAAATCCTAGCTTCAGACGCGAATGCATCACGTCCAACATCCTTGAAACCAAGTTTCTAAGACCTTAAACACAGTCGCCGACGATAAGTTCATCCACAAGACAGGGAACGTTAAGCTATTTCATCCTTCAAACAAGCCGCACTAATACATCCTGCCTATGTGTTTCCTTCGATGAGAACCTATGTTCTCTCCTATACGGGTGGTGGAGGCGGGGGTGGTAACGGTGCTCGCCTCCTCCTCGTCGCCAGAATAACTGAAACAACTATTATCAGCAGAATCACTCCAGCTATCATAGCGATGTTAACGAGGTTCATCTCAGTCCTCCAGCCTGCAACAAGCGTAACAGGCTTATCCACAGTGAAAGAATAAGTCGGTGAGGTTGAAACGATTTTCCCCTCAACCAACCATCCTTCGAAGACGTAGCTGATGAAGAAATCCTTCTCAATAGTGGTCGGGGTTATGGAGACTGTTGCCGTTGCCCCGGGCCTATACCATCCCGACCCTTTTGCAACCCCCTTTTCACTAAGGGCTTCAACCCTGTAGCGAACCGCGACAGTTAAGGTAGTGCTTGCGCTCGAGGCCGCGTACGTGGAATCACCCCCAAACCTCACAGTAATCTCATAATCCCCCTTCTCCAAATAGACATATCTCCATTCATAACTATAGTACCCATTCGGATCGGTTGTAACGCTACCAACAACATTGCCATCCCTAAGAATGCTGATAGATCTCCCGCTTAATCCTGCACCGTTCTCCTCGATCAACCTGCCGGAAACCGTTACAGTCGCTCTCTCGTCCTCAAATATTTCTGATGGATCGATGCTTATCTTCAAGCTTGTTTTCTTCAAAGAAGGACCTAGATGAATCACTTTAAGCGTGCCATCCTTATACTTCCCAGCATCCGTACCTTCTTCCAGAAAATACAAGTCGCCACTTGACCCGTCATACCGGACTGCAATTGGATTATGAAGACCTGAAGCAAGCTCCTCGTCAACCTTGGTTTGAATATTTATCCGGCCTACACTCCCCCTAAAATAGTCAGCATAGTAAAGGTAGTCTGAGCTGAAGGACATCGACATTACGCTTTTTGCCATAAATGTTTCCACCGTTCCTCCAGGATATTTGAAACGTTTGATCGAAGTAAGGTCTGAAAAATACACGTACTCCCCATGCTTCGAGATACACCACGTCCTGCCCAGCCCGGTTTTCAGAACAGTAGGAGTCAAGTAGCTGCCAGAGGGGAGCAGGTAAATACTCTTAGCATCAACCCGGTCGCTTAAACCAATAATAAAAACATTATCATTCTCGTCAATAAACATATCTCTCGAAGCGATTTCTATATTAATCAGAAGGGTCTCAGTATTTGTAACAGGATCAACAGTAGTGACAATCCCACTCTCCCCAGGAGTACGCTCAACGTAGGAGGTAAGGTAAATCCTGTTGTTGCTCGCAACAACCACGGCATCAGAGGCCCTAGGATTATTCACCAACACAGTTTTACGCCCCGTCGCAACATCATACTGGTCGAGACAGACCTTCCCCCCAAAAGCCGTGTTACGGCCAGCCGTCTCCGTCAGCCACACCTTGCCATCTTTAACCCACAATCCCCTTGGACACTCAAGACCAGTCAAAAGCGTTAAAATAGCAGAACTAGTCGGCGTCTGGCTGTCAAGTCGAGAAGCAGGACCCACCCCTACACTGAAAAACAGCATGACCATGCTTACAGCGAGAAGAACGAGGAATACTCTCCGAATCCTCCTCATTCCGAATCATACCCAGATAGTCCTACTTAAGTTTTTGGAACGCGCTTAGCCGAGAGGAAACTATTCCAGATGATTATAATCCGTGGCGGTCAGCATTTAGCCCACATTTTCTTTCGAGTAGAAAAACCAGTAACCCTTCTCCCTACATGGGTGGTGGGGGTGGTGGAGGCGGAACAGTCTCTGGTAGGCTGAAGAACGCAACTATCTTAATTATATTCGCTACAAACACTATTATGATCCCGATGATTATTATCACTGTTGCGGCTCCAATCAAGTTGAGTAGTGCAGCCGTCGAGAATAGGGAGATATTCAGCTTCTTGGCTATGAAGTCGAAGCTCTTCTTCAAAAACACTGCAGATATGGTGAGGGTAATACAAAGAATGAGTAGAACAACCATTATGCTTAAGATAACACTGAAGATCCTTCCAGTGACGACTGAAGTTATGATCGTAGCAATCCCTAGAAATACGGCGACAAATATTCCAACGATCGCCAAAATGATCGATATCAGATAGTTTTTAAATATAGCTTCATCATTAAGTACCCTAGATATCTTATATATCGCTACAGCTTCAAGTATGAAACCTATTATCGAGACGACAAACCCTACCCAAGGAATGAATGTTCCAAAGGTCGAAAGGACCGCACCAATCCCGCCAAAGATTTTCGCGTCGCTCAGCTCAGACACGATATTTCTAAATTTAAAGATTGCTTAAAAAGTTTTTCTTAAAGATAGCTAAGTGATCAATAATCTATTTACCCATCACTCAGATTTAAGGCCTAGGATATTGATCATGCATGTGAAACCTCCTTCAGTCGACATTTCCATTAATTAAGCTTCTAAAACCATCAACTAAAGGCATGAGATCTTCAGTAAGCTCTCTCACGCTGAGCATCCACCCTGTTCTATTTTCTAGACGCAGGTAATAATCGGAAAATTAGCTCAATTCCTTTCAACCCAAGGCCCAAAGCTTGAACTGAAGATGTAAAGTTGTAAATTTGGCTATTAACTCTAATAAAATACTTCTGCTGATATCTAAAAGCTCGTTCTCTATTGACTTTGCCCACTCTAATTGGCGCGCTTATGAGAAAAATATTTCATTCGCCTGTGGTTGTCCTCTCCACTTACTGCAGTAAACCTTAATAATAACGTTACATAACGGTAAGTAACGTTAAATTTATAAGTCGGGTCCACATTCTATATGGAGGCTTTTTCCTCGGGACCGTTTTCTAATAATGTCCTCTTCTCTTCCCATCCTTCGGTCTGAACATAATCTCAGACATTACCCTCGCCCCTGTATCATTCTCATTACGAGTATCACGGAGCATAGAAGTCTGTTCCCAAGACCCCGTGAATTCTCCATCTTTGATTCTTCCACAAACATCCGTATTGTTCTGGTCTTTCCCTCCCGAGCAAGCTCCTTTGTGGATGTTTTTTTAAATTCTGGAATAATATTTATATTTTGGTGGAAGAATAGTAAATATGGTGAAAAATGGAAAGTAAGGTAGAAGTTAAGAAGGTGGATCCGCAGGGCCGCGTTATTCTGCCCGCTGACTGGCGCGAATCCGAAATGGGAGAGAGTAGAGAGATATACATTATCAAAGAGAAGGGGTATCTGAAGATAATTCCGAAGCGTAAAGTTGATTTAACCGAATACTTTGACAAGGTTGATTTAAACGTCGAAGCCATTGAGAATTGGAAGGAGTTTGAGAAAAGGCTTTACGGGACGCGTTCATGAGGTTCTTAGACGCAAACATTTTCATCTAAGCCTATTACAAACCGAAGAGGCATCTCTCCCCAAAAGAGAAGCATATGAAGGAGTATGCCAAAAAGATAATTAGCAACGTATCTCAAGGGAAAGAAAAAGTGGCAATCACGGTTGTGCATCTTTCGGAGATCGTTAACATCCTCAAGCACGGCATGACCATGGATGAATTAGCTAAACTCATCACCGGCTTGTTTATGCTGGACAACGTTGAAATATACGGCGTGTCTAAGGAAGACTATTTCGCTGCAGTTGAGTTGAGCAAGGACTTAAAGATTGACCCAAACGATGCCCTGGCAATCAAAGCGATGAAAACAAGCAACATTAATGAGATTTATTCTTTCGACGAGGATTTTGATGAGGTGGAGGGAATAATTAGACTGCCGGAGACTTGAATCGCACGCCTGCATTTTGGTTCCTCTCCAGCAAGTTTAACCTAGAAACGTTAGTAGGGCATATTAATGCGAACAATCTTTAAATAATACTTGCTGACATTTTAAAGTTGGGATGAATGGTTTAAGAATATTTCTCTCCTTAGCCTTGATAATCATCCTCCAACTGACTTCGTTTCCATTCTTCCACGGTCAGCCCCAGGGCTACACTCTCATCTACTCTCCGTCTCGAGCCTACTACGTTGACTGGATGGATGTTAAAGCAATCTACATGAAGACTGAGGGGAATAGGCTATACTTTTACATCGAGTACTACGGTGCCATGCCGAGCTCAAGGGACTATGAGCGTGGGATGGAAATCTACATGGATACTGATAGAAACCCTCAGACAGGTCAAGTTCATGAGGGGCTTGGAGTGGACTACTTTTTCTACTTCGTGTTACGAGGCGACAACTCTTCCTGTCAGGCACCCCTGCTGAAGTGGCATAGCAATTCTTGGGAGTTCATTAAGGACTTGAAGACTAGCATGAGGCTAGCGCCTGGACTAAGCTACATGGAGATCTGGGTCGACCAGGAGGACATATGGTACACCCAGTATGGAATTGACTTCTACATACGGTCACACTCTTCAGTAGTCGAGGCTATACCAAGGACGGAGCTAACTTATGTCATAGGTTCTTCAAAGAAGGAAATTACGGTTGATGGGGAGTCAGGTGACTGGAGCACCATTAACCCACTGGTGATTTTCCCATCTAGGTCCATAAACCCTCCTGAGTTAGAAATCTCGAGCATTTACGTTGCGAACGATGATGAGAACCTCTACTTCAGGTTTGACGCGAGGGGAAAGCCAACAACAACGGTCAGTGAAGGAAACTTGTTCCGATGGTTCAATGTTTTCCTTGACATGGATTACAACAATAACACTGGAGACATAGAGTATGGTGGAGCAGAATTCAAAGTCTATACAACCTTCGATGCTAGACCGTCAAAGCACACTGAGATATCTTACGAGAAGCATACTGGGACAGGGTGGAGTCAGCTTGAGAGTCCATCAAACTTCTTGGACTTCAATAATGTCTTCGAATTAAAAATTCCTCTCAGCCTTTTAGGGCTGACACCTGGACGAACAGTCGGCATCTACGTAGCAGGGGAGTCGTCGCTTTACCGCCGGATTCCAGAGTCTGATCATTTGACGTATCATCCGCCGGATAACACTCCTCCAACGATAAGCGATGCTTCCCCAACCGGAACAGTTGGCTCAACATCGGTAACTTTCACGGTTAAGGTCGAAGATGCTGGCTCAGGGGTCAAGGAGGTTAAGCTAATCGTCGACGGCGCTTCCCAGGGTGCTATGAGCCAAAGCGGAAACACCTACACTAAGACGCTAAGCCTATCAGAGGGCTCTCACACTTGGATTATTGAGGCTGTGGACAACATGGGCAACGCCGCAACCCAAAACTACTCCCTCACAATCGCAAAAGGCCTACCAATTGAAACCTACTTGGCTATTGCCACCACAATAATCGTAATCATCGTAGCTACCGCAATAATCATGCTTAGGAGGAGACATGCACCACTACCACCACCCCCGCCTCCACCACCATAACAACCCTAACCACTTCCTTCTTTTAAAAAAACAATAAAGCTTCTTCACAATCCTCAGAGCCCCAGACCAGCCTGTTGCGATTAGAAGCCACGCATAAACCCTCCCCACCCCGAATTTAAAACCAGCGTTAAAACTCGTTTAAAAACCCAGGCGTAAAGACGCTGGAAAACAACCAGTTGGAAAAACAGGAAACGCATATATACCACCACGTAAACCAACCCCCTAGAAGATGACCCAAGGAGAAAAATCCAAAAAATACGTGCTCTGGTTCAACGAAATAGGCATAGAAGACGTACCCCTCGTAGGAGGAAAATCAGCAAGCCTAGGAGAAATGCTCCGGAAAACAGGCGTACCAGTGCCAAACGGCTTCGCAACCACAGCAGAAGCATACAGGTACTTCATAAAACACAACAACCTTGAGAAGAAAATAGCAGACATCCTAAGCGAGCTGAAAGACCCCAACGACACGAAAACCCTGCAGAGCGTAGGAGCAAGAATCAGGAAAACAATCATCGAAGCGAAAATGCCACCGGAAATAGAAGAGGAAATCAAAAAATACTACGCGCAGCTCGAGAAAGAAGTAAACCAGAAAAACCCGTTCGTAGCAGTAAGATCATCAGCAACAGCCGAAGACCTCCCGGATGCGAGCTTCGCAGGCCAACAGGAAACATACCTAAACGTGTCAACACCCGAAGAAGTCGTAGACAAGGTTAAAGAATGCTACTCAAGCCTCTTCACAGACAGAGCAATATTCTACAGAGTGCAAAAAGGATTCGACCACATGAAAGTCGCGTTATCCGCAGCAGTCCAGCTAATGGTCTACTCAAAAGCCTCAGGAGTAATATTCACACTAGACGTAAGCAACGGAGACAGAAGCGTAGTAATGATAGAAGCAGGATACGGCCTAGGAGAATACGTAGTCCAAGGAAAAATCACCCCCGACGACTACTACGTCAGAAAAACCGACCTACAAATCGTAAAGAAAATCATATCAACCAAAAAAGTAATGCTAGCGAGAAAACCAGGAGGAGGAACAGAGGAGAAAGAAGTCCCACCAGAACTCCAAGACAAGCAAATACTAACAGACGAACAGATAAAAGAACTAGCAGCATACGCAATAGAAATCGAAAACCACTACGGAAAACCAATGGACATAGAATGGGCACTCGACGAAAGAGACAACAAACTCTACATACTCCAAGCAAGACCAGAAACAGTCTGGGCACTCAAAAAACCCGAGGAGGAAAAACCAGAAACCATAGCGGTCACCAAGGAGAAAGAAGTAATATGCCAAGGACTACCAGCATCACCAGGACTAGCAGTAGGAAAAGCACATATAATCACAAGCGTCGATAAATTAGACACATTCCAACCAGGAGAAATACTAGTGACATTCATGACGGCGCCCGAGTGGGTACCTGCCATGCGTAAAGCGGCTGCAATAGTTTGCGATGCAGGCGGCATGACGGCGCACGCGGCCATAGTCTCACGTGAACTCGGAATCCCATGCATCGTTGGAACCGCGTCGAAAGGAAAGCCTGCGACTGAGGCGATCAAGGACGGTGAGATAATAACGGTTGACTCGAAGCTGGGAGTCGTATACAGGGGAGCGTTAGCTGAGGCGGTTGAGAAGAAGGAGGAGAAGGTTGCCGTAGCGGCAGTAGCGGAATCCTATCCAGTCACAGGAACAAAGATTTACGTTAATCTAGGCGAGCCTGAACTCGCTGAAAAAGTCGCCTCGCTACCTGTTGACGGCGTCGGATTAATGAGGCTCGAATTCACGTACGCAGCCGAAGTAGGCGAGCACCCGCTACACCTAATCGAAACAGGCCACCCAGAGAAGCTTGTCGACAAGCTTGCCGAGGGAATGAGAAAAGTATGCGCAGCATTCTACCCACGACCAGTAGTTGTGAGGCTCGTCGACTTCAAATCGAGCGAGTACAGGGACCTTGAGGGCGGGGTGAAGTATGAGCCGGAGGAGCCGTCTGCGCTATTAGGCTGGAGAGGCGCCTCGAGGTATTATGATCCTAAGTATTTGCCTGCTTTCAGGCTTGAACTCAGGGCTATTAAGAAGGTTCGCGAAGAATACGGGTTGAAGAACCTCTGGGTTATGATCCCGTTCTGCAGGACGATAGGTGAGATTGAGAAGGTCGTTGCAATCATGAAGGAGGAGGGGCTTGAGCGTGGGCCCGACTTCAAGCTCTGGCTCATGGCTGAGATACCTTCAAATATTTTGATAGCTGACAAGTTCAATAAATATATAGATGGTTATTCGATTGGCAGTAACGATCTTACTATGCTTATTCTCGGCGCTGACAGGGATAATGAGACTGTTGCTAAGATTTTCGACGAGAGGGACCTTGCTGTTAAAAGAGCAATTAAATATTTAATTAAAATAGCACATCGCGACGGCAAGACAGTGAGCATCTGTGGGCAGGCTCCTTCAGTATACCCTGAGTTTACAGAGTTTCTCGTGAGAGCTGGAATCGACTCGGTCTCAATCAATCCTGATGCGGCAGTGTTCACTAGGAAACTAGTTGCATCGATTGAGCAGCGCATAATGCTTGAGAAGGCACTCGGCCAAGTCAAGGTTGATCCTGACTGGGACCTACCCGACCCTGACAAAGAGTAAAGGGTTTAGCGTGCGCGCTAGTTAAGGTTGACCCTGACAAGGAATAGTTTTGAATCATCTTTTTGGCTTTTAATATCTCCATAATGTTTCTACATGGTTTCTCTAGTTGGACTCATGTACGTTTGACGTTAGGTAAGCTTTATAAGATGTCGGCGGGTTAAATCTACCGTATGGAAAGAATAGTGGTGGATCCAAAAATAATGCATGGCAAGCCCGTGATTAAGGGGACTAGGGTTCCTGTAGAGGTTATCTTAGGTAGCTTGATAAGCGGGATGAGCTACGAGGAAATAGAGAGGGAATACAATGTTAAGAGGGAGGATATTATTGCTGCTATTGAGTATGCTGCGAGATTTGTAATCGGGGAAGAAGTACGTCCACTGAAGATAGAGGCATGAAGTTTTTAATAGATGCTGACTTACCATATTCTTTAGCAGAGGTTCTCAGTAAGCATGGTCATGAGGCTATTCGCGTCAGGGATATTCTTGGCCCTGCAACCGATGAGGAGGTTTTCGATTACGCTAACAGAAACGAGTGCATAGTTGTCACTAGAGACCTTGGTTTCGCCGAAGACTTTATGAAAAAGAAAGGATTTGGGCTATTGCTTGTCAGGCTACCCTACAATTTCACAGCCAGCAAAATTAAAAGAGTTTTCGAAGAGTTTCTAAAGGAGATCAATGTTAATGAACTGGTTAATTCTATAACTGTGCTTGAACTAGGAAGATACAGAATTAAGAAGCTTTAAACTACCAAAGATTTCTTATAGCGCGCGCTGGTTTAACGAGTCCAGCGTAAGATCAAGGAGGCTGTCGAGAAAGGCAGGGTTAAATGGGAAACCCTGAGGCTACTAGAGCCTCCTCCGCCCTCGAGCTGATGAGAATAAAGCTTAGCGACGTTATTTCCAACCCTGTTTCCAATATATGTGTTCTTCACAGCTCTCAACGTGTGGTCTTATATGTTCATAGTTTCTCTCAAACACTAGCCTCGGATTAAGCTTGTTCAATACGAATTTGCAGACTGGTTCAGAAACCTCC
>CAZWPT010000022.1:0-6948 GCA_964635675.1 uncultured Nitrososphaerota archaeon
CAATGTTTTCAACGGCTTTAATCAACGAGGGGTTCACTATTCTTCCCCTAAGCCTGGCTAGCTCAAGACTGGCTTTGAACAAAGCCTTCTCAACCCCCCTGAGCCTCCTCCAGCCCCCGTTCCTATAGGCTTTCAGCCTAATGGCTAGAAGGTCCCTGTAGGAGAATACTGCTGACGGCTCAGGGACCGTACTGACCATCCTCAGGTTTTATAACAGTAAGAAAGAGAGATATAAAGTTTTCCTTGAAAATGCTTTAACAACGCATCCCCATGCCAAGAAAACTCGTGAAAAACCTCGCCAACTGGTGACCGCATCATCCGCATTAGCGCGCGCTAAAAAGGCGAGTCGGGCATACGCGGCGTGCACTCACAGGAGAAACTTAAAAATATGCATAAGCATAAGGTTTAAGTATTGCCGCGTTAACGTTACCAAAAAACTTAAATATTGCGCTCGCGTGCACTAATTGGTTGAAAAATGTGGATGCAGGGGGAAACGTCTGAAAACAATAATAGAAGGATGATTTTGATTTCTACATTGCTATGCTGCGGAGCAATGCTCCTACTCTTGCTGACTCTAATCGGAACCGTGTCTGCATCAGATCAAATGCCTTTTAGAATCGTAAGCGTAACAATAAGAGACGAGGCTGGGAATCCCATTAGTCAAGCAACCAGGGGCCAATTTATCTTTGTTGACATCGTTATAGAGAAAGAAGCCGTACCTTACTACTATGATTATTATTGCTATTATGACTACGGTGCCCAGCCATTCCTCGTAGTAGCCAGATTAACTTACGGTACTCCGCCAAGCCTAATGGGCTTAAGTGGATATAGGGGTTCTCTTGCTGCAGGCGAACAGGCTGAGCCGACTCCAGGCCTCCAAATACCGCTTACAGGCCCGTCTGGAAACTACGTGATAACAGTATTGACGTATTCAAACTGGCCGGCTGCCGGCGGAGTTAGTGTAGCAGAACCAGTATCAATCGTAATTCCAGTGACATGAGCCAAATGGTGGTGAAAGACTTGAGGAAATCTGGGCTTAACCGGTATGCACTTCTGATCGTAGCGTTAACCCTACTGTTGTTTCAAACAAGTATTGTAACCCCCCTAGTAACTTCTCTGACGACAGATAAGTCCGAGTACCTTAGAGGCGAGGCAGTAACAATAAGTGGAACAGCATCCGCTGGAGAATGGGTTGCAATACAGGTTAAAGATCCGAATGGAGTGAACGTTTGGATCGATAGTGTTAGAGCAGGGAGTGACGGCAGCTTCACTTCAAGCTTCCGGCTCTCCAGCACCGCGACATATGGCACTTACACTGTCTATGCTACACCCGGACCTGGTGGACAGCCAGTTACGACAACCTTCCAAGTCGTCACTGCTCCACCGCCGCCTCCACCGCCGCCTGTTAAGAAGAGTTCTTCAATGACCATAACGCTAGATAAGACTTCGATAACTCTAGGCGAGAGCGTAACAATATCAGGGCTACTGACTCCCGCCTTAAACGTTACGGTCGATCTGGAGATAAAGTGTCCCAACGGGACTGGTGTTTCAAAGAGTATCTCAGCCTCCAAGGGAGCCTTCGCCTACGTTTTTAAGCCTGATGTCGCCGGGGTTTGGAGTTTCAAGGCATCTTGGAAGGGTAATGACGAGTACTATGGTTGCGAAAGCAATACGGTAACGCTGATTGCGAGGGGGGCTGTTTCACTCAGAATATTTGTTGCTCCCTTAATCACTAGCGTGAGAAGCATTATTATAATCTACGCCGACACCTCTCCGGCTTTAGTTGACAGGTCCCTAGTAATTTCATACACTACGAATAAGACTGTAAACTGGATTACCATAGGTAGTTTCAACACTGGTTCAGACGGGATTGTTGCTTGCCTCTTCACTCCCACCGAGGTGGCGGAATACAAGTTTAAGGTGGAATGGATTGGCGACTCAATATTTATGCCTGCTTCTGCAACATCGCCAGGAGTTTTGGTGATTGCAGAGTCTTTGACCGCTGAAGACATTGTTAATGCGCTGAACCAGTTGAAAGCCCTGCAGAAACTGCTTGAGGAGAAGGAGGCGGAGTTAAAGGCCTCCAGGGACACGATATCTATGCTAAATAGTCAGATAGCGGGCTTGCAGAGTGATTTGAGCAACGCCCAATCCAGAATTTCAAGCCTAGAGTCACAGCTGTCTGAAACCCAGTCTCGGCTTGCAGAGGCTGAGTCACGCGTCATGCTCATCGGTATACTCGCGCTCATAGTCGGTTTACTCATAGGGATTCTGGCTGCCTACCTAATCCTTAAAAGACGTGGAGCTAAATAATACTGGCTTACACATATCTTTTTTCTCATTAATAAAAGACTTAGTGTAGTTCAAGCTAAGGCGATTAAACCAAAGCTGCCAGACTTTTAAACATTAGTTTGCTTAAACTAGGTTCGCCACTGAACGGAAGCCGTAGTTCGCGAGCGATAGTAGAACCAGTGTTGCGAAAGCCCGCTGGCTCATTCTCCTTCTCTCCAAATGCTTTAAAACCCTGTATAGACCAACAGTTGCATAAATGTTCGTAGGAAGGAGGTAGAGTAGTCTGCTTTGAGCCGTCGGGTTGGAGAGGATGAAGGGGACTGCTGTAACCGGTAGAAGCAGAAACAAACTGTCGAAAAAAGGATTATTGAAGGCAAGCAGGTAAACGATTCCAATGGCTGCCAGCATGTATACAAGAACGTTGCTCGTGTAGCCTCCGACGAAAACCTGCCTCATGAAATCCATATTCCTGTTTAGAAGAAAGATGTTGGAGATCGAAAGGCTACTCCTTGACACCGCATATTCGGCACTTATTCCCCCCGCAGATTTGAACAATAGTTGCTTGCTAACATCCAGAGCCAGGTTAATCAGAGTGAACAATATAATTATCCTCACCTCTTTTCCACTGTATCTGCGTCTCACCCCGAGCGTGCTGAGCATCAAGTTTAACGGGAGCAACAGTAAGATTGCTAAGACGAATATCATCCAGCTCCAAGGATGAGAGTAGAGCGCTACGGTTGAAAAAAGTATGGCGAATATGAGACACTCCGTCTCCCCCTCTATTGCATGAAAGAAGCATAGCGTCATGAGTAGGAGCAAGGGTATTGCAACCATGTTTGCAAGATACCCTGCGTAGAGCCCCACTACTGTTTGAATCGAGAAAATGGAGAAAAACACTGAGAACCCCGCCAAAGAATTGTTCCCAGTCGCCGATTTCAACGAGAAATATGTTGCTAAAACTAGGAGGTAAGAAGCTATGAAAAGGGATGCTTTCACAGCTTCTGCAGAGCTTAGCGATAAGAATATGCTTACAAGGTAGGTTAGGAATATGGCTGTCGCCCTTTCACCCTTAGAACCAAGAAGATAGTTAAGGCCCTCGCTGCCCAAACCTAGACTTTTAAGCGTGTCAAGGTAATCCGTGTAGAAAACCAAGTCGACGCTCACAAACCTGCCACGGGGGTTTAAGGATTGGAAATAAGGAATGTAAGACAGGTAGAGCAGGATGAGGAATGCGAATATCAGCAGGATTCTTCCATCGGGTAGTTTCAAGCTAGGCGGGCTGACCCGGCTGTTGTCAACCAGCTTCTCCAACCTTGATAATTCTACACGAATCCCCTTATCCTTAATCCTAATGCGGCTGATGTAAGGTAGAATGAAGACTGTGAAGGAGAAAATGAATGATAGAATGATAAGGTTACCTAGAGTGGATTCGAAAAAGAAAAACATGAAGGATTCGAGTCTTGGCAGAAACCAGGATGGGTCTGAATATATCTCGGTGGGGAACACGGGGTAGGTTAACCATCTTAATAGGGAGAGGGCTTCAACCACGATTAGAAATTGAATGAATACTTCAAAAAACTGCTTAAGCTCCCGGTTTAAAACCAAGTATGTCAGGTGGGAAGAGAGCAACAAGGCTAGGGAAAATGTTCTGAAACCGGCTAGAAAAAGCAGGCAGGATACTAAGGTAAATATTAGAGGCATAAGCATCTTAAGCTTCAGAGCTTTCCCCCTGATAGGTTTAAAAAAGAACAGACATGCAAAGAACACCATGAGGATCAGGTTGATAACGCTATCCGTCTCCGCGGAGAAAAACCGGAATTCAATAGTGTTTAAAACCGACTTTCTATGAATGGTTTCGTAGAAAACAATCCTCAACTCGTTAACCGCAAGGCAGAAAGAGAACACTAAGGATATTGTCATCAAAAAATGTAGAATTGGCCTTAGGCTGATTCTTGTTTCAGCATCATTCTTACCAGCAATACTTGACGAGTTGAAGCTTGAGTTCCAAAAAACGGGTAACAATACTTTAATGCTCTTCAGCTTCATCACTCCCTATATGGCTTTACATTCCTTAAATAAGTTTTCCTTAACCGTGTTTTCGAAAGAAACTTACACAGTAGTTGAAAACGGTAAGACTTATATAATTCTCTGGTTAGCAGTATTTTGAATGAGTACGCGTTATAAAAACCGAATGTTGAAACACTATTTAGGAGGGAGATGTACCTATGTCTGAGGAAGAAACGGAAGAAGGGGAGAAACTAATAGTAATAGAAATTGGTTTAAAGGAGATCGCCTTATTTTTACTGGCGATATTTGTTCTCTCCCTAGCAGCCCTCCTGATAATTAATTATCTTAAGCCTAGGCTAAATCTAGAGGCTAAATGCTTTCCCAATGGAACAGTAGTCATATCGGGAATGCTTACGGATGGGTTCAACCCTGTTCCAGGAAAGTACATCGCGATACAGGTGACTGATGAGAATGGCGCCACAATATGGATTGACACTGTTAAAACTTTTAACGATGGGCGTTTTGAAAGCATCTTCGTTCTAAAGGAAGGAACCAGGGGGAGGCTCGATGTCTATGCGAATTCCGATATCATTAGTGAGAAAACAAGTTTTCATGTAGTTGGCTAGCACGTGCCAGTCTGGCTAGCGAAGGGGGTTACGGCGGTTTGCAAGCCGGTTAAACAACAATAAGACTTATATTTTGAACATTGTTTTCATCAGCCGATGAAAAAGGACCAGGGTATCGGAACGCCCGTTAACTGGGAAGCCTTAGCTGAGCGCGCACGCCGGTCAAATAGCTTTTACAGTAGTTTAAGGTGATGGAGAATGAGTATCAAGAGTTGTTTAACATGCCTTCTCTCACTTCTGCTGCTAAGCCCGTTCCTCAACGCGCGCCCATCTCCGCCTCCAAAGGAAAGCTCTTCAATGATTATAAGGGTTAGCACTGAGCTCGTCAAGCTGGGTGAGAACGTTACAGTAAGAGGAATTCTTAGTACGGGTCTAGATGTTGCGGTCAGGCTTAGGTTTACATGTCCAAACGGGTCTGAGGTCTCAGTAAGTGTTCCAATGCTTTACGGGGCTTTCAACTATGTTTTCACGCCTGATGCTCCAGGCTACTGGAGCATAAGGGCAGTATGGGAGGGTAATGCTCAGTACTACGGCTGTTTAAGCAACACTGTCGGCATCGTTGTCAGGAGCCCCGTCTCCCTGCAGATAATCGTAGCCCCCTCGATTATCGGCGTAGGCGGTACCTTGCTGATCTACGCGAGCAGTACCCCATCCTTGGTGAACAGGTTTCTAACAATCTCTTACATAGTGAATAGGACGAATGTTTGGAGAACCATAGGAACATTTGAAACCGGCCAAAGAGGGTTTGTGGCCTGCGTCTTCGCGCCCAGCGAGACCGGTGAGTACAGGTTCAGTGTTGAATGGGTCGGAGACCCAGCTTACATGCCTAGTTCAGCAGAATCCTCCAAGGTCCTGGTTACGGCTGAGCCCACGACTCCTGAAGCCATAATCAACATGATGAGCCAGCTGAAGGCTTTGCAGAAGCTGCTTGAGGAGAAGGAGGGGGAGTTGAAGAATTACAGGGACGCTATAGCCGGGTTGCAGAGGGATATTGGAGATCTGCAGGCTGAGCTTAGCGTTGCTGAATCAAGGATTTCAAGCCTTGAGTCACAGCTGTCTGAAACAAGGTCTAGGCTCGCTGAGGCTGAGTCGCGAGTCCAGTTCACAAGCATTCTGGGCCTGGTTGCAGGGGTGTTGATAGGCCTGATAATAGGATACTTAGCCTTCAGGAGGCGCCCCGGAGCCGGTAGGTTCCCGCTTCCACCAGAGTAGCCTTAAGACAGCGTTAAACCATTTGTTTTTTCCCGGTTTCCAGCTGAGCCACGTAGTCTGGGCCCCGGTGGCGGGCCTAGTTGAACAATAGTAAGACTTATATTTTTGAAGAATACTCTCTTCAGGCTGATGAACAAGGATCAGAGTATTGGAGCGGTGCTGCTGCTGGGCTCGATAATCGGAGTAATACTTTACTTCTGGCTCGTCTTCCTCTCAGCATGGTGGAAAGAAATTCTTCAGCTCACAGCCTTCGTCGCAGTCGGCTTCGTGCTCTTCATACTAGGCTGGATAGGCTATACTCTGGCAACCACTCCGCCGCCTAAGCCTATTGAAGAGATTGAGAAGGAGATAGAGAAGGAGACGAAGGAAGAGGCCAAGGAGGTTAAGGAGGAGACTCCTCCGCCACCGCCCTCTTAAAAAACCGGGGAACAGTGGGGGACTAGTGCCTGGAAGGCGTGCAGCCTCAAACAGTGGGAAAACCGTTGAAGAGACTGGTTTAAAGCACGTCACCCTGGTCTCGCTCTCCATCGCTCTCCTCTTTCTCCTCGCCCTCTTCACACTGGAGTTTTTCAAGCCTAGGCTAAGCGTCAGGGCTGAGCTGTTGGCGAACAATACTGTCGTGGTGACGGGTAGGCTCACCTATGGTTTCGACCCTGTTCCAAACCAGTTTGTCGCGATAGAGGTTTTAGACGAGGACGGTGTGACGGTCTGGAAGGGGGTTGTGAGAACGCTCGCCGACGGTTCTTTCAGAAGCGTCTTCACGCTGAACGCTTCCAGAAGCTTTAAAGTGCATGCTGACAGCGTCATTGCC
>CAZWPT010000023.1:0-7751 GCA_964635675.1 uncultured Nitrososphaerota archaeon
GGGCTGAGGAAGTGGGCATAACCCCTATACTTATCCGGCGAGAATCCGGTGAAGCCCGCATAGACTCCGGTTTAAGAATCGTCACAAGCCTGGCAGAAGTATTCCAATACGTGTAGAGCCCCATTAACTGTAGAAACGTAATCCTGCGGTTTCTTAAAGTCTCCCGCAGTAACTATTACAAGGGGCTGTGGCAGATGGTCGAGAGCTATTCGGGTTAAGCCTCAAAGGCATTTGCCTTAACAGGTGAGAAAGAGTGTTTAAAAAGCTTTAAGGGTTTTTACTGCTGCGTGGAAACCAGTGATCAGTATTCCTCCTCTTCAGGGTCTTCCCACAGCAAAGGCTCCTCCTGAGGCTTCTCAATTTCTGAAGTATACCCTTTCACTATGAGTTCTTCAAGCTCTGAACGAGCCCTAGGGTTTTCCTCAACCTTTTTCTCCCCTGGGTTCAGCTCCCTGTGGAACCTGTTGAACCTGTCTGGCTGGGAAACGCTTTCGAAGGCGATTTGGAAAACATCTACCTCCCTGTCGCCGAGCCTCACCACCCAGCCTAGGGGGGAACTGGTTTTCTCCCATTTCCCGTTCAGGCTTCTAACGATCACCTCGCCCAAGTAGCTTCCTGTTAAAACAATATAGGCTCCGAGTAAATCGCTCTGAAGCTCCCCTTGGTCTTCCGGCTTTAGCCTGCTGACGGCAATATCTAGGCTTCTCAGAGACTCTAGGCTATAGTCGAGCTTCACGCCCGCTTTCTCATTGACTAATTCGACGCACTCGCCCGCCCACTTGGCGAGAGAGTCTCGGTTAATGCTGAAGGGCTTTTCCTTTTCACCGCGTTTCCAGCGCCGCATTCACAAATCTTTACATGTTTCTACCTTAAAAGCGTTCCTAATTACCCTGGAAAACCTACGGGTTTAGGCTGGGGGCGGTGGGGGAGTATTGGTTTCAACCTCTTTCTGGTGGAGAACTCAGCCTGCTAGGCAGAATGTCCCTGACACTAGGGCTGTCCAAAACTGGATGGTGAACCTAGATAACGTGCTGACTTTCACAAAGCCGTTGACACCCGTAAGCGGGTAGAGGTTGACGGTTAAGTGTCTGCTGGAATACGGATTAAAGCCTCGCCAAGGTTTGGAAGGGCCTGGGCAACGGAGGGTGATAAGCGTTGAACCAGACGCTGCCATGATGGCTCCAATAATAGTCAGGACTCTGAAAAACGGGCATCGTTAGAGGCCTAAGGTTGAAAAGCCTCCGAGACCAGACTTATCTCGCAGCGAGCCGGCGATTATCGTCGCGGACCCGAGTATGGCAAGCAATCTTTCAGAAGCGAAAAGAGCGTTCATAAGGGGAGACGTGCTGATGACCTGCAAGCCTAGCAGCCAAGTCGAAGGGCGAGATTTCAACGTATAGAACAGGCTAGAAACCTATCCTACAACCAGCTATTAATGATCCAGCGCTCGTTTTAGATATCCTTTTATAGCTCTATTTGCTAATCCGGCTGAGCAATGCCGTTTAAAAACTCCATGTTGAAAGTGATCGATTTAAGGGGCTGCGGCTTCGTTCCGTCGAACGTTGCCATTATTCAGGCGACATGGCACAAGTATAGGGAGCGTCTTGAGGAAGTTCTGCTCAAGCACCCAAGGCTTTTCCCGGGTTTCCGGAAGGGGGCTATAGATTTCGACGATTTCGGCATGCATAGGAGGGGTAACACTGTGGTTGACGAGTGGGGCTGTGTTTGGACTTTTAAAATCGACGGGCTGGAGGGCCAGGTTGTGAAGCACCCGCTTGAAGACTGGAGCAGCCTCGATAAAATGGTTATCCCGGATGTGGAGAAAGGCATAGCCGGCATCCATGATCCGCCGCGGCCATGGGAAGACATTGAAGCCTCAGTTAAATCCGCTAAGGAGAGGGGTGATCTTGCGATTGTCGGTTTTCCACACGGCTTCTTCTTCATGAGGCTATACTACCTGAGAGGCTTCGCAAACCTTATGAAGGATTTTTTCACCGAGCCTCCTCAGCTCCACGAGCTGATTGAAAGGCTGACGGAGTATAATCTTGAGCTGATTGAAAGAGTGCTTAAACTTGGTGTTGACATGGTTAGTTTCGGGGACGATCTGGGCCTTCAGGACAGGATGCCGATAAGCAGGGAGAAATTCAGGAAACTAGTGTTCCCACCCTATCGCAGAATGTTCCGGAGGATAAGGGAGGCTGGAGCAAGGGTTTACCTGCATACCGACGGGCACGTGATGGAGGTTGTGGAAGACTTGATTGAGTCAGGCGTGTCCGTGCTAAACCTTCAGGACAGGGTTAACGGCTTGCAAAACATAAAGAGGAGGATTAAAGGCAGGATCTGCATCGACCTGGATATTGATAGACAGTATCTTCTGCCCTTTGGAACAGCACGCGAAATAGATGATCATATTAGAAACAGTATAATTGAACTAGGCTCGGAGAAAGGAGGCCTAATGTTGACGGCAGGCATCTACCCTGATGTTCCTCCAGAGAATGTTGATGCGCTCTGCAACTCTATAGAAAAATATATGACTTTTTATGGAAGTCTTGAAGAATACAATAGCTGAAGCGTGTAGCAAAGCTCTGTTTCTCTGCCACGAATCTTACAAGCATGATTGTAAAGTATTATAAGGGTTATATTATCATCATTTAGCCGCTTGCTAGGCTAGCGATTCGTTTTCCTCTTGAATTTCGTGGCGAATAGCCAGCCGGCCAAGCCTATTGTAATTATTATGCCTATGATGGTGTATGCAACGGGAAAAGGCTCCTCAACAGTGAAGCTGATTATCGGGCTCACGGCCTCGCTGTAGGCCTCGTTTCCAGTCCATCTGGCTTCAGCATTCCAACCGCCTTTCTCCTCGGGTTTAAAACTGTAGCTGAAGACCCCGTCAGCCGATGTTTTCACTGGGACTGAGTACGATTGGCCGTTTGGCATCGTTAAGAAGAGGGTTATTGTTTCATCCGGAATGCCTGGGCTCACCGCACCCGATATAACAATCGTATCGCCGAGGGTTATCCTCTGCTTGGAGGCATCGCAAGAGATGGAGCTCCTCTTCTTTGCCACCGTAAATGAGATGGTGCTTTCCGCAGCCTCATGGGTAGAGTTTCCATCCTGCACTGCGCGGATAGACCATAAGCCCACTTTGTCAGCCACTAGGGAATATGCGAAGGACCCGTCGCTTGCGGTTGTAACCGTCACGGTCATTGTTGCTGAATCCGGCTTAACCAGAGTTAGCGTGACACTGCCACCAGCTTCTGACGGCTTAAGAAAGCCTATTATCTTGACCGAGGACCCTATGGTTGCAGAGGGTTCTGAAACAGATAGAAGTATACTGCGCCTGATCTTAGTAACCGTTAGGGTAGCAATAGTGGAGACTGCTCCCGTGTGGTTTGCTCCCCATCCGCATGAGGCAACTATCTCATAGGTGCCTAATGATGCAGGTGTCCAAGTGTAAGAGTAACTTCCATTTGGGCTGGTTTTCACGGTGGCAAGAGTTTTCCACCCGCCTCCCTGGGTTCTATACTCTAACGTTACTGGAACAGAGCATGCGGGAGTTATATCTCCCGAGATGGTTATGCTCGAGTTAATCGTGATTAACGTTTGGTTCAAGCTGAGCGTGATAGTGTTCATGCTGATTAATACTTCATACGTGTTCCAATCGGGCTTCATATCTATTTTTGAGATCGTGTTACCATCGATAAAAACAGTTATAGAAACCCCGTCCCGGATCGGGAGAGCGTGAATTCTCATATAAACAGAGTTTTTCGGTATCCTAGTGTGAACAGTAGCATACTTATAGATGTCTCCGGCCCAGACGAAGTTCTCCACGACACCCCAGTTCTTCTCGTTTCCAGACCACCCGGCTCCCAAGTATCTTCTAGCTTCATCACTGCCGATGTCGATCCTTGTGATAAACCCCCTGTCCTTATCTAGAAACTCTACGTGGTTGAAAGCGACAGCAATATATCTCTCGTCCGTTGAACCTGGAAATATGTCGCATGGTCTCACAACCTTGTTGAAGACGAATTTTATCTGGTTTCTAGATTCCCCGTAACCTTGTCTGTAATCAGACAGAGTTTCCTTAATCACCTCCAGATACTCGAACCCGTATTGTTTCGACGGTTCAACCGTGTTTCCCTCAAACCATTCGTTCCACGAAGCTATGTTAATCAACCCAACATTTGGGTCGACTAGTTTTCTGGCTTCGCAGCAGAAGTCCCTGAAGCTTTCAACGCTCCTGATCACGATGGGCGCCATAGTGTCGACTTTGCCATCTTTCTTCACATAGTATTCGGTTCTGTTCTTGTCGTCATATCCTGGAAAGACCCCGGGTATGAAACCTATTCCTAAGTCTCTGCACACGTTGCTCCACCCCTCGTATTGTGAGATTATGCTGCTTAGGGACTTCTCAAGCGGGTAGGATTCGGAAGGAGGCACAGACCCGTTAATCATCATGTAGGGCATAAGTGCATCAAACGCCTTCACCCTTTCCAATTCTGGAGAAGAGCTCCAGCAGATCTCCTCTCCGATGAAGTAAACGTTCATGCCGTAATTCTCAGCCACCATTTTTCGTGCTTTCTGAAGCAAGCCTACCGCATCGCCCTTCATAGTTGCGGAGGCCCACAAATAGAAAACCGGTCTGCCCTTGACCTTAAGGAAGTTTTCCCTCCAGAAGTAATTTTTAGCCGCGTAATCTATATCCTTGAGAAACCTGGCTTCAACGTCAGGGTCGCTGCAGTTTACGGTCCAATCGATCTCGTCGGGCTGTTTCCCCTGTGCTCTTTGCTCCCAAATAGTCCCTAGGGCTGCGCTTACAGCGTACGTCAGAGAGAACTTGACCTTGGAGCTTTCCGGATGCTGAAGCATGACCTTCAGCGAATTGTCGAAGCCTGGCGCCTTGAGCCCCGTCCACTCGACAAAGAAGCCAGATATCCCGTATTTAGTTGCCCACTCGATGTGACGGCTGATGATATCCCAGTCATCAGACTCGTATAAGCCTAGTAGTGGGGTTCCAGTTATTCCATCACCCCACTTTCCGTCAACCGGATGGTACCAAGGATAATAAGAGGCTGTGACAAAAATGGCTTCCCCCTCGAGCCCTTTAACCAAGAAAGTGTAGCTGGAAAGAGGGCTCAAAATCAAGATGCTTACAATTAATAACGCTCCAATCCTCATCGGTAGGCTTCTCCACCATATTTAGTTCCTTAAATAGTCTTTTAAGCTTATATTATTCATCAAGAGTAGTGCGTCAGATTATGGCCAGAGTATGTCAAGAATACTCTTAGAATTGCATTTGATTCTGTTAATTTTGTTTATACCCACGGCTTAGGCTTTTTAAATACAGTAAGCATGTTTGCGCATGTTCCTCGGGCTTATGTTCTTATAGATTCTCACTATTTTTCCTTCTTCGTCTATGAGAAACGTAGTTCTCTCTATACCCATGATAGACCCGCCGTAAAGAGTTTTCTTTTCCATACTCGGTATTTCTTAACTACCTTTGCTTCAGGATCGCTTAAAAGGGGGAACGGTAAATCATTATCCTTTTTAAACTTCTCATGGGATTCTACACTATTCTTACTTACGCCGATGATAACAGCATTCTCTCTGCTAAACTCTTCAGCCAAATCCCTGAATCTTCTCGCCTCTTGAGCGCATCCCGGAGTGCAGCCTTTCGGATAAAAGTAAAGAACAACTTTTCTTCCCGGTAATCCTTCATAGATACTTTCTTACCTTCATCCGATTGGAGAGTGAAATCCGGAGCATTATCGCCCACTTTCAAAACCATCTTCTTCCTGCCAGCCACGGCTAAGCTTGTTAATACGAAAAACTTGTTTAGATGAAATAGGAAGCTAGTAAAGCTCTGATTGCCCTGCCCCAGGTAGTAGGCGACCTCGGTAAAAAGGATGCGAATGCCTCGCATTTAGCCTTTGCTTTCACGCTCCCTCGGGCTGTCTCCTCTAGCGGCATACGCTTCTGCCACCCGGGGGACGGCGAGGGAGAACAGCGACATAGACCTACTTGTTGTCTCGAATGATTTCTCCGGCAGTATCAGGAGTAGGATAGAATGCTATGCGTACAAGCGTGATTTTTAACAAGCACTCCCAACAATTTTTTAACTCGATAATGAACCCTGCTTTACCCGTCAAGACTTTCCCCGGGTTTCAGCAGCCTCTTTCTCCTCGAGCTCCTTGATGGCCTGCTCGTATTTTTCCTTAAGCTCTCTGAATGTTTTCTCATCAACCTTCTTCTTTTTATAGGCTTTTTCAAGCTCCTCTATTTCAAACCTTATTCTTTCAATCTCCTCCTGAACCTCCGGTGTCCCGGGTGTCGGCGGCGGGAGGGCAAGCGCCACAAGCTTCTTGTCGACAAGGCTCTTCATGAACATGGATAGCGAGACCTCCGCCTCTCTCTCAGTCAGCATGAACTCGTTCTTCATCCACTGCACAATTTCGTTAAGCGGGGTTTTACCGTCTATCCTCTTCCAAACCTTGCTCCCTATCGCGTCGAGCTTTATCCTTGCTGTTCTCTCAGGGTTTTTAGGATCGCCAGTCGGCACCGGGATCAGGATTGTGACAATACCCTCAGCATCCTCCTCATGCTTCACCCGCGGGTTTACGATCGGTATGCTCCTGTATAGTCTTCCCGGGGAAACCCTCGGCGGCTCCCTCTTCTTCCCAAAAAGCGGCATCGCTTCCACCTAGTCAGGCTTAAACCTTATGCTTTTCTCAAGCTCCTCGAGATCGCTGATACTCTCCTGGGGGCCGGAGTAGCCTGTCAAGAATATCCTGTTCGAATCCGAGTCATACCAGACCCTTGACGTTTTAACAGTCTTCTTGCCGCCGAGGAATTCCCGTCCCGTTTCTTCCACCACCATTTTCCCAGTCTCCTCGTCAAGCTTAAACCTATCGTAGTTTAAACCCTTCATGACGGTGTGCACTTCCTTCGGAACCTCTTTCTTCGCCCATTCAGCAAGGTTCCTGTACTTAGCCAGGGTTTCCCTGGCAAAAGTAGACCAGTGGATGAGCAGAGTCTTGTCCCTGGTTTTGAAAACCACTATCGGCTTGCCCAGTAGCAGTTTCCTGGTTTGAAGAGAATAGCCCTTTGGCACGTTGAACTCCACGCCGATAAGACGGTACCTCCAGAATTTCTCCGGAGTGTGGCATACGAACCTAGGGACCAGCCAGCTTGCAACATCCTCCCATTTCTCACCCGGCTCAAGATAGTAGTTGAGGAGGAAAACCTTGCCCTCGTTTTCACACACCCATGAGATAGTAACTATGTCGCCAATGTCCCGCCACCTCGCGAAATACGCGTTGTGCTCACATATTCTTGCGCTTCCCCGCTCGTATACTTCCGCCTTCCCCCTTCTCTTAGCCCGAGTCATATAGTCTTCTATAAACTTGTTTATCACAATCATCGGCTGCACTTTCGTCCTCGGCTTCCTTTCAGAAGCCTGCTTCTCCCACTTAACCTCAAGCTTAGCCGCGGTTTTTGAGTCTATCCTGAAGTAACCGTCTAACATGCCTCCTGACTCCGCTGCTAACACCCACCCCTTAGGGTGTTGAAGCTCAACCTCAAGCCAGTATTCTTTTTCAAACTCCTCCATTAATCACTAGTGGCTTCAAACCCCTTATTTAAACTATTTTGACTCTGCTTTCCCCCGCTTCTCCACGTATTTGAAGAAGACTTCCTCCCAGTCTATCTTCAACATCAGGATTACAACCCCGGCTAGAAGCAGAAGAGTCAAC
>CAZWPT010000024.1:0-65603 GCA_964635675.1 uncultured Nitrososphaerota archaeon
AAAAATAATACTTTTAGCTAACGGCGAGGGAAAAGCAGATGCTATAGCAGCTACAGTAGAGGGCCCGATAACATCCCAAATAACTGCTTCAATACTGCAAATGCACCCTGACACGATAGTTATCATCGATGAGGCAGCCGCAGCAAAACTATGGAGAAAAGACTACTACAGGCATGTGAATAGACTGTTAGAGGGGCAGGGACTCTAGGATATCTCAGCCGCCTGAATACCCAAGCGATTAAGTAGTCAACTGAATCAAAATTTTCACAGTAGCGAGGGCACTAGCATAGCAAGCAGCATCGTATGACCTATTCTTAATTATGTTCTATTGGAGCGGTAGCATCTATTCTACCCGTTGCTCCAGAATAACGAGTAAAAGCAAGCGCCGTGGGCAGGAGTTTCCGGCCTATGCCTTTTGAACCTGCGCTCCCCGTTAAGGGGAACCGGGTCTCGAGCCCGGCGCGTTAGCCACTCCGCCACCACGGCGCGATAAGCATTATCCCTGCAATTGCTTATTATGTTTTCTGTAGACTTGAATCAAAACTCATGCAAATGGTTTCACTGCTCATAAAAGACCGTTTAGAAGAGTGTCCTCCCTAAGGGCTTCAAAAACATGGTTTTGAGGCACTGAAAGGCTGTATTTTTTAGTTCTCCCGTACCTGCCCATGTTGACCAGTTTTGAAGAGATTATACCTGCAGATTCCAGCTCGTTAAGCAGGGAAGAAAGCCTTCTGTCAGTCAAGGGCTCTAAACCAATGTTTGCAACCAAGTTCCTATACTCAGCGTATATTTCTCCACTAGTGTGCTGAGCACTCTGATCCCTAAGATTTCTTAAAATGGAAACCAGCAGGATTTTACTCTGAATTGGAAGCGTTTTGATAACTTCGTTAACTTGGTCCCTTTCGATCTTCCTAAGGGCTTCTTGAACACACTCTGTTGTTATCACTGATTTACTATCTCTCTCCGCCGTCTCGGCTGCTACTCTAAGTAGGTCAAGAGCTCTTCTTGCATCTCCGTGCTCAGAAGCAGAGAGTGCAGCAATATATTTGATTACCAATGGGTCGCAAACAGTCTCAAAAAACGCTTCTCTAGCTCTCTCGGTAAGGATGTCAAAAAGCTCGTCTGAAGTGTATGGTTTGAAGACGAGCTCTTCCTCGCTTAAAGCGCTCAATATTCTTGGATCGAGAATCTGTTTGAACGTTATTTCATTAGAAATCCCTATAAAGGAAACCCTGTGGGAAGTAAAGTTTTCATTAATCCTTGAAAGCTCGTAAAGCAAGTTTTCACCTTCTTTTTTAACTATCACGTCAACCTCGTCTAAAGCAATAAGAAGATAGAGGTTATTACCCTTTACGTAATTGACTACCCTTCTAAAAACTTCTGCAGTCGCTAACCCTGTGAAAGGCACAGAAAGCCCTATCTGGCGAGATATTGACGCAAGGATCCTGTATTCGGAACCCTCTATCCTTGAATTAACCATCACGCATCTTATATTTGCTCTCAGCTCAGTGGCTTTTTTAGAAAGAATGTTTAAAACAAATCTTACAACAGCTGTTTTCCCTGTTCCAGGTTTTCCATATACAAATAGGTTAGAAGCCTTATTATGGAGGAGGAGAGGGGCAACAACTTCACCGATATACTTTATCTCGTTTTCACGGTGAGGAAGATGGTCTGGAATATAATCATGCCTTAAGGCATCTCTATTGCGGAAAATGTGACTCTTCAAAAACATATTGTTGAATACCTTATTCAGTATTTCAGTACTTCCCTTCGCAGCCTCCATTGGAGAGCTGAAGACTTCTTTCTAAAGAAAAATGAATTGGAGAATTGTTTAGAGAAAAAAATACAGAAAAATAATAAGGAATGAGTGAGCTACTCACACCCCCTAATTTCTACTCCACATTACTTTTTCTTAAAGATAATTAAAAATTTATATAAATTATTCTCCACACTATTTGGCATTAGCAGTCAATAAATAAAAGGTTTTCACCCATCATCCTTTAGTAAAAGATAAACTTTCTTTCCTCCACACCTTTCCTGCTAGGTTTTCCTCCAAAGGAAACAGAGGGGTGTATGCCCCTGTCTTACTCTTTTTTTCTGTAAAAATGCTTTTAACCTCCTTTTCGTTAAAAACAGATCCTATTACTCTTTCTTTTTCCTCCTTTTCCTTTTTTCTAACTACATTCTCCATCCTTTTCATATATTTAGTCACACCCCTCCTCTTCTACTGGAATAGAAAGATTTTCGCGTTTTTCTCCTTTTTGTAGAGGAAAATCTGTGAATTTTAGTTCTTTAGTCAAAAGCGCTGCATTTTAGGCTTATCAATTTCCACTGGAAAAACTGCTTGTTAACACTTATTTGCCAGAGTTATGCCAAAAATCCTTAGACAGCTGTGATTAACAGAGATAGCGGAAAAAAACTTGAGATCCGTTTTTCAGATGGTTCAGATACACTTATATCTCTTAGGCTGGAGGGCAGTGGTCTCGACAAATACGCAACAGTGCTTTCAAAGCTTCTTCCATTGATGCTTTCTCAAGAGGCTGTTTCTTATCTGTCTTCGGAAAAAATTATGAAAAACCTTGACGATGAACAAGTCTTTGAAGTTTTACGCAAACAGGGGGAAACATTAAACAATATTTTGAAAGTTATAAGGGAATTTAGAAATATGGACTTCAGTTCTAAAGATATTAAGAATAGGTATGAGGAAAGAATCGGCAAACCCATTCAACTAAGTACGGTTGCCACCTATCTCATGAGGCTGCACGACAAGGGGCTTCTAGTCAGAAGGAAGAGGGGAAGAGAGTACATTTACCAGGCTGCAACAATTCTCCTCAAAAATGAATAATGGATAATCATTCTTCAGCAAGCCTATAGTAGAAAATTTTTCCTTTTCTCTCTCTGATTAAGATTCCTTTCTCAACAAGTCGTTTTAACATTCTGCTTACGTGCTCCTTTGATCTTCCAATATGCGCATAGCATTCGCCTACTGTCAGTGTTCCTTTCTTCTTGATCTCGTCCACAAGTTTTTTCTCAGTTTCAGTAAGATATTCTTCTGCCGGAGGTTCCTTCTTTCTGATTGTTTCTGTGGGTTTATCTACTGTCACCTGTCTTACTTCTTCCTTTGGCCATTCAAAGTCTTTCAGATAAGTAATTATCTTATAGACCGCTTCCGTTAAGAGTCGTGCTCCCTTTTCTACTTTTTCTAATTTTTCAATCGTTTCGTCAAGTCTTCTCTCTAGAAGCTCGTTCCTCTCTTTTAATTCCGAAAGTCTTTTCTCAATTTCCTCTTCTTTTTTCCTTCTCCAGAGTAGCGTTTTCATTTATTTTTGATGCTACACTGATGCTATTATATTTTTACTTTTCATCAGGACGTCAATCTTGGTTATTATGCCCTCTAATTGCCCGTTTCTGGTAACTAAGACAGCATTATGCCCTTTCAAAAGGTAGTCTATAACATCCGCTATGCTCGCATCCGGTTCTACCATGGGGTATACTGAAGAAATTGCTTCTACGACTTTTTTCTTGTAAAAACTCTCGACATCTTTCTCCTTTGAAAACGCCTTCAGGAGCTCTAATTCCTCTACTGCTCCTATAGGGGTTCCGTTCCTTAGTACAGGTAGCTGCGATATGCCATATCTACGCATTAGTTTAACGGCCTTTTCAATAGTATCATCATGATTTACGACGATGACGTCACGTACAGCTATGTCTATAGCCCTTGTCCCCCTCTGTTGTTCTTCCTCTATTAATGCTTCAACTATTTTTCTTAATGTTGAAAGACGTGGATCTACCTGTTGCTTTTCAATTCTCGCTATCAATGCTTGACTTACTTTTGCTTTTTTAGCTAGCAAACTCTGTGTTAAACCCCTCCTTTTTCGCTCCTTACGTATCTCTTCTCCAGGCCGCTTTAGAAGATTTAGTAAATCCATTCCTCGTCCTACCCTGAATCCGGCCTAGGTATTTTTACTTTGCTCTTTTCCTAATGTTAACGACGGCTTTTAGTTTTTCTAGAAGAGCATTGGTCACATCCTCATCTTGACCTTTGATTTGCATCATTATGTCTGTGATTTGCATGATTGCGCTAAATTGACTGGTGTCCATTAGGCCCGTATATGACATTATTATTAGGGTAACAACCGATTTTCTAACATTTTCCTTGGCTTGGCTTAAGATCCTGTAGAACACTCCCTTTGGGATCCTCTTTCCGTCAAAGTATACATACCCGTTCTTAACAATTCTCTGCTCGATGTTGTCGGAATACAGTAAAAGGGCTTTAAGCTGTTTTGAAGTGAGGTTTGATTCCTCTATGAGTTTTTCTAACATAATGTCAGTTTTCCAGTCCATTTCTCTCATCTTTCTATTTTTGTTAAAGTCGGCTTGTAGTTATACTTTTTTGTATACCTTATTGGATGAGGGTAGCCGTTATACTCGTTTCCAATTATGCGGGGAAAGGGAAAAATACATGCAGCAAGCCCCTTTATTCCGAAATATGGCTAGACGGAGGAGGAGAGAGGCCAAGGTTATTCGCAAGGTTATTCCAAAGATTTTTCCATGTCCAAAATGCGGCATACAGGCTGTTTCCGTTATTGAAGACAAGGTCTCGGAAAGCGTGAGAGTTATCTGTGGTAATTGTGGTTTGGCAACGAATCTAGACTATGTTAAGAACATGGGGAACGTTGATTACTTCAACAAGTTTGTAGACAAATACCATAACGGCGAGATTTCTTAGAGGGGTCTTTTTAGATTTATATATCCTATAACTTGCCTTAACCAGGTTGCAGATAGGTAAAACTGAAAAATACTTGTACGAGAGGATTCAGGAGAATGGTTTCATTCATATAACTTTAATCGACCCTGAGAAAATGAGCAGGATTGAGGAAGTGGTAAAGACTGCCGAAGCCTCCGGTACATCTGCATTCATGGTTGGAGGAAGTACTTCACACAGGACCTCTGACTATGAGGAAGCTATAGGTAAAATTAAGTCTAATTCAAAACTGCCCGTGATAATTTTTCCCAGTAATGTTGCAAGCATAGCTCGAGGCGCTGATGCAATATGGTTTATGTCTTTGCTGAACTCATCAAATCCATACTATATTATCGGGGCACAGGTCCTCGGGATCAAAGCCATAAGGGAGTTAGGATTAGAAATTATTCCGATGGCTTATCTGATACTTGGAACCGGCGGGGCGGCTGGATACATTGGTGATGCTCGGCCCCTTCCTTTTGATATACCTGAGTTGACAGCCGGTTATGCTATGGCGGCTGAGGCCCTTGGGTTCAGGTTTGTCTATCTTGAAGCAGGTTCAGGTGTTAAAACTCATGTTCCTGAAAAACTGATAGCCATGGTTAAAAGGTGTATTAACGTTCCACTTGTTGTGGGTGGAGGCATAAGGGACGGCTTAGCCGCTGAGAATGTTGTTTCCGCGGGTGCCGACATAATTGTTACAGGCGACATTTTGGAGGAAGCCTGTGCTCTCCGGGAGAAGCTTTCTGAGATAATAGAAGGCGGGCGGAAGGGCGCGTTAAAGAAAGACGGCGTTAAAGGCATTGGCTGAAGCTGTTGAAATGAGTATTGGAGAATATAACCAGTTTTTACAGGAAAAATTCTGGGAAGTATATAAGTATGCTGTCTACGCAAAAGAAAACGGGTATGATCCAGAGAAGAAACCAGAGTCCATAATCTCTTTCTCACAGGCTGAAACCATCGAGCAGATACTTGGGTTGAAAGGGTTTAAAGAGAGGTTTGAAGAGCTCAAAAAAACTCTTCCTCCTATTGAAATACCGTTTAAAATAGCTGAAGACATAATACTGGGAAGATTCGGGTCTTTTTCTGTAGAAAAAGCGGCAGAACTAGCGTTAAAAGCAGCACTCGCTTCGTTGACGCCTCCCGGAACTACAGCGGCACCAATAGAGGGCATAGAGAAAGTATTGGTAAAGAAGAATCCTGACAATACTAGATACTTGGCTGTCTATTTCTCCGGGCCGATGAGGTCTGCGGGAGGTACTGAGCAAGCTCTCTCTATAATTCTCGCGGATTTTATAAGGAGGGTGTTGAAACTTGATAAGTATAAGCCTACGAAGGAGGAGGTTTCGCGTTACATAGAGGAATTGAGGTTATATGAGAGGGGGAAAAACAGGTTTCAATATAAGGTTGCCAAGGATCAAATTGCTGAGGTTATAGAGAATCTTCCTGTAGAGATCACTGGCCCGCCATCTGAAGAAACCGAGGTAGTTATATACAGGGATCTTCCGAGAGTGGAGACGAACAGGCTTAGGGGGGGTGCTTTAAGGATTATAAACGATGGTATAATAGGTAGGGTTAAAAAGTTTGAAAGTATAATTAACAAGCTCAACATATCTGGATGGTCTTGGATATCTAGAATCGAGGTTGAAAGCACAAAGTCAGAATATCTAAAAGAGGTCTTGATCGGGAGACCTTTCTTCTCGTCTTCCGAGTCTTTCGGAGGGTTTAGAATAAGGTATGGAAGAGCACGAAACACTGGCCTAATGGCCATGGGTATACATCCAATGGCGATGGAGCTTCTACGCGGCTTCCTATCAATAGGCTCTCAGCTCAGAATAGATCGGCCTGGGAAATCAGCCATAGTGATGCCTGTAGACGCAATCATGCCTCCGATAGTTAGGACGAAGGACGGCTCAGTGCATCTTGTTGAAGACTACGATAAGCTTAAAACGATTCAAAATGATATTTCTAAAATTCTTTTTCTTGGCGATATCCTCATCTCTGTCGGCGATTACATTGAGGGCAACACTCCTCTTGACAGGGTAGGGTACACTGAAGAACAGTGGGCTGCTGAACTAGAAGCCGCTCTTAAGGATAAGGGGAGTAAAATTAAGAGCCTCCCTTTGGAAGCTGATTCCCTCTGGAAAATAGTTAATAATCCGTTTATTAATATTGATTTTGGGACAGCGCTGCAGATAAGCCTGGCTCTAGATGTCCCACTTAACCCTACTTTCTATTTTTTCATAGAAAACCTGAGCGCTTCCGAGCTTCTCCATGTGGTCGAATGCTTCAAGAAGGCTAAGGCTGAGGAGGATCATGTTACGGTTCCGGTAGAGGATAATGTTCTCTTAAACGAGTTAGAGAAGACGTGCCTTCCTTTTGAGGTTGAAAACGGATACATTAGGTTGTCTAAAATCCATGCCGAATTCCTAGTGTATCTCTCAAGATGCACATTGCCTCCGGCAGGCTCTGAAAGAAATTCTATCGACTATCTTAATTCTGTTCTTCAGTTTAAAATCAAGCCTAAGAAAGGTGCCTTCATATCCGCTAGGCTCGGAAGGCCTGAGGCGGCGAAACTCAGAGAGATGCATCCTCCTTCTCACGTGCTGTTTCCAGTGGGTCTAGAGGGGGGTCCGAAAAGGAACATTGTTGCCGCGGCAACGCGTGGAAGCATAGTCGTAAATATTTGCAATAGGTACTGCGAAAAATGCAACCAACTTACTTTCTATTTGCATTGTCCACAATGTAAGTCTGCTACGGTGCCTGTATACTATTGCGCCAAGTGCAATTCATACTCTAAGTTTGAAGAATGTGAAAGATGTAGGAGCAAATGCAACCCTTTTCACGCTACGAATATTCCGCTTCAAAATATTCTAAAAGATGTTGAGAAGCTGCTTGGAATTACAATAGGCTCAGAAGTCAAGGGGGTAAAAGGGTTGATGAATAAGAATAAGATTCCTGAACCAGTTGAAAAAGGCATTCTGAGAGCTAAGCATGGTTTGACTATATATAAGGATGGAACGATCCGTTTCGACGCTACCAATGCTCCTTTAACCGCTTTCAAGCCTGAGGAAATAGGGGTTTCTGTAGAGGTTTTGAAGAAGCTGGGTTACGATAGGGATGTAGATGGTAATCTTCTCATAGAAGGCAGCCAACTCTTACACCTTTATCCTCAGGACGTGGTTCTTCCTAAGGAAATGGGCGATTCTCTCGTTGAAGTCGCTAGTTTTATCGACGAGGAGCTCAGGCTTTTCTATCATGTAGAGCCATACTACAATATTAGAACAAGGGAGGACCTTGTTGGGCATCTTATCCTAGGGATTTCTCCTCATACGCTTGGGGCTATAGTGGGTAGAATAATCGGTTTCACCGACTCGCAGGTAGTCTTTGCACACCCCTTCTGGCATCAGGCTAAAAGAAGGGACTGCGATGGAGACGGGGACTCCATAATTCTTCTTTTAGACGCCTTCCTAAATTTCTCGCGACATTATGTTCCCGATGCTGCAGGAGGGTTGATGGATACTCCGCTTATAATAATGCCTATTTTAAGACCTGATGAAATAGACGATCAGGTCTATAACATGGAGAATATGACGAGATATGGTAAAGATGTTTACTTGCTGGCTGAACAAGGCGCGAAGCCGAAGGAGCTTTTAGACAAAATGCGATTAGTTGGCAAAGATGATCTTAACATAGCTTGGTCCCATGGTACGAGCAGTATTGTGAAGGGCGTTAAAAGAAACGTGTATAGTACTCTAGGCTCTATGGAGAAAAAATTAAAGCTACAGCTTGAAGTTACTTCTCTCCTGACTGGAATAGATAAGAAGGATTTTGCAGAAAACCTTTTAAATTCTCACTTACTGAAAGACATTTCCGGAAACATTAAAACATTTCATATTCAGAAATTCCGGTGCAAAAAGTGTGGTAAAAAATTCAGAAGGCTCCCGCTAGTTTCCAGATGCACCTCTTGCGGGGGAGAGCTTCTCCCAACAGTTTACATAAGCGGTGTCAAAAAATACTTGATGCTTGGGAAAAAAGTTTTAGCATCTTATTCTTTGGATCCGTATTTTTCAAGCAGTCTCGAGCTGCTAGAGAAGGAGCTTTCACTGTTTCTTACTAAAGAAGATAATGTGTCTCTTACTCAAAGGAAGCTCAAGCAGTACTTTTAATAGGTGTTATCTTTAATGACCTTCTTAACACCTGTCAGTCTATATCCGCATACAGGGCAGATTGCTCCAGTATATCCCGAATATTTCCTTTTACAGGCAGGGCAATACTTGACGTACAGGTACGTTTTTCTTATTTCTTTCATACCTATGGAAATATATTTCAGATTCAGGATGGCAGCAGTGTTCTGAATGTCATAGTCATCGGTTATTATCTCTATATCGTAATCTTCTTCGCTGTACAATTCATAACCTAGAGCCAGGATCTTAATGTCTGGCTTTGAAAGTTTATCATATACTCCGTATTCCTTGGCAACCCGCTCTACTTTCTCCATGCCCCCGGAGGAAGGCTCCCGGATTACTAGTTTACCCAGCATCATCGCCGTCTTTATTCTTATCCATCTCCTACCTGTCTCACCAATCTCGTCTAGAAGCTCTCTTATAGTGAATGATTCTTTTTTAAGAGAGTTTGGGTCTACACCCTGAATTATGGCGGTAGAGTCTAGAACATATCCCTGCTTAACCGTTTTCAACACCCCCTGTCAACCTACCCATGCGCTTAATGTTGAAAGAACTTGAGAAGCGTATAATGTTGACTATTTCCCCTGTTCCTGTGATCGTTATGGTTTCTCTAGGATCCACTTTGAACGCCTCCTCCCCGTCTATTATTATCTGTATTTCCTCTCCACTTAAATATTTCACTTTTATCACCGCGTCCCTATTAACTATTAGTGGCCTTAGAGGTTTCCTTGCACACAATGGCGTGCATACTAAGACATTTACGTTGGATAAAACGAACGGTCCTCCTGCGTTAAGAGAGTAGGCTGAGGAGCCTATTGGAGTTGAAACTAAAAGCCCATCCCCCTCTACTATGAAGCTTCCCTCTATAAGCTCCACGGATAACGTTACCTGTTTTAAGCCCGTTATGTTTCTAACCACCACCTCGTTCACCGCGTTAAGCACCTTGCCACCGTAGTCTATTTTCAGCTTGAAGCATTTCTCAACCATAAACTCCTCGTTTCGATACTTTTCCAAGTAGGAGGGCAGCTTCTCAGGGTCTACCTCCATTAAATAGCCCTTCTTACCCATGTTCACCGGCAGGATCATGCTTCCGTTTTCAGCCACCCGGCAGGTTCTAACTAGGGTTCCGTCTCCTCCGAGGCAGACGATTAGGTCAAAACCCTCTAGTTTTTTCCCCACTAGGCTTGACAAAGTATGTTCCAAAATAGACCCTGGCTTCAAAAGCTTCTTAACAGTCTCAATCACCCTCAGGACCCCTTCCTCCCTAGTTTTATAGACTACCGCTATCTTCTTAGCCTCCGCCATCTTCCTGTTGCATAAGTTTTTTAAATACGCGGCTTATTAGTTTTCCCCAAAATGGGTAAAGTGGTTGAACTAGGAGAATTGAAAGAGGGATCCTGGCTTATGATTGATAACGAGCCCTGTCAAATAGTTGAGGTTTCACATTCTAAGCCCGGTAAACATGGCAGCGCTAAGGCGCGTGTCGTAGGTATAGGCTTGTTCGACGGGTCTAAACATACTCTGCTGAGCCCTGTTGACGCTAAGGTGGAAGTTCCCATGATAGAGAAGAGAAACGCCCAAGTGCTCGCATTAATAGGTGACAACGCGCAGATAATGGATCTTGAGACATACGAGGTTTTCGAAATACCGCTGCCTCAAGACCCGAGTCTTAAAAACACTATAGTTCAGGGGGTAACTGTGGAGTACTGGCGAGTCGGTGGAAGACAGAAAATAATGCGAGTAAAGTGAGATTTTTCCAAGGATGGTTCAACCGATTTAAGCATACTTGTCTATGATGCTTTTGATCTTTTCAACTTTTTCTAGTGTTAAAAACTCCTTATCTCTTCCACCCGACAGGATTGCCATTATCTCATGTTTACTCTTCGGCAGTATGTTGACAAGCATAACAGCTTCTTTCCTAGTGAGACCCGCCTCCCTCATAAGTTCTTCCAACAGCTTTTTGGCCTTGTCCGCAGGAAGTTTAGAAGCCTCTTTCAAATAGTCCAAGACTAGTCGCTGGTACTGCTTCAGATCCTCCTGTGCGGAAAGAATTTCAAGTGCCTCAGGTATCGTTATATCGGTTTCAGATGTCTTTTGAATCCCCATTGTCTACAGCCTCTTCAAATGCTCCGGCCTTGCAATTAAAGTTTTTGTTTTATCCCCGTCTATTACTTGAACAACGTATGCTCTTCCCCTTTTTCCTATCACAATCCCTATTTTACCGTAGAACCTTCTATGGGGCATTCCCTTATGGACCGAGGGGTCGTATTTTAAGACTACTTTATCCCCTGGCTTATAGTCTTGCAAAAGGTATGATGGAGGCTTTATCCCCCTTTCTCTAACTTTTTTCTTGAGCAGGCTTCTCGTCTTTATCCTTCTCCCCGAGGTTTGAGGCATTTTCTCTTAACCACCTTCAATACCCGTCACCTCCATCTCCACTATTTTAATCTTAGTGTTAAGAAGCCCGGCCACAGAAGGAATTGTTCTCCCTTCATCTCCATGGAAAAGCTCTTTAACATAGAGCCCACCGCTGCACGTTACATAAGCCTCATAAAGGTTGCTTCCAAGTCTTTTAAAAGCAGCTTTGTAAACGACTTTTCTCCTAACTTTATCCTTCCTCCTTTTCAATACCCTTAGGGGGGTTCTCTGGTTAACCACAGTCCCAGCAAGCTTTCCAGATAAATCTCTTAATTCTTCCTCCGAAACTTCTCTTTCAGTTTCAAACACAACTCTATAACTCTTCTTATGGATTTCCGCTTCCAGCTTAAGTCTGGGTACTTCAGAATAGGTTGCGTTGAGGAATTCCGTTATCTCAACCATCTTTCCAAATCTTCTATTAAATTCTGAACGTAGTTTCTCTAGATCCACGTTCCTAGTCTTGGGTTCAAGTATTTCAACTATGAAAGGCCTCCCCTCTCCGAGCATCTTTACATCAACATCCTCTCTTCCCGCTCCGTGAAATTTTAAACCTCTGCCATTGTAAGCTGGTAAAAGGACTTCTTCCAACATTTTCTCTATAGAGGGGGTTGAATCCTCACCGTTAATTCCCCGCCACTTTGTTTGAGCGATCCCTCCAACAAGCTTTCTGTAGCTTGACTTAAGGAAAACCGAGTTTATCTGCATCGAAACATGATTTTTTGTAACATCGTATATGAAGAGAACATCCGGTCTCCTCATCTCCGGTTTTCTCTGTAACGTTTTCTCGACTTTCCTAATTATTTCTCTGTTAAGCTCGTTTTTCAAGGCCTCCCCAAACTTCAGCTTGAAGAAAGACTTTACCTCCTCATCTTTTTCTTCAACCGAAACCGGTAGAGTAAGCCCCACGTAAAAAGTTTTAAATTCTATTTCTGTCGATTTCTCAATGATTCTGGCAGCAGCATTCTCTATTAAAGAATTGATTTCGCTTCCGCATATATAGCAAGGCTTGGTGGCAACGTTTAAACCTAGATTCTTCTTCAGAAAACTTGACGAGGGTTCATGTCCAGACTCGGCTAAGGCCTTAACTATTTTCGGAGTTTTCTCCTCCCTAGCCAGCATTTCACTCATGAAAAGAAAGTCTTTCAAAACCTTACCCTTGGTCTCATTGTCAGGGGACGGCATAAGGTTTGAAAACTGTCTGCCCAAGCATCTATCGCAAAGCGGGATAGATAATATGAGCTTTTTCAAGCACTTCAGTAAATCCATATTTAAAACCTCAAATATGGAAGTTTTCTTAATGCTCCTTTAGACATTTTCCTAATGGCCTTTTTCGTGGCAGTATATTGTTTTACAAGTTCTCTAACATCTTTCTCAGAAGTCCCCGACCCCCTTGCTATACGCCTGATTCGCGAGGAGTCTATTATGGTGACATCACTTCTCTCCTCCATGTTCATCGAGCTTACAATTGCCTTCCACTTTTTCAACTTCCCCATAAACTCCTCCAGATCCTTCTTATCCAGCTTCTTACCCCCTGGAATATTCGATAAGAACGATTGAAGATCGCCAATTTTCCTTACAGACTCAAGTTGCTGTATGAATTCTTCAATAGTGAACTTGCCTTGAGCCATTTTTTGCATTCTAAGTCGCTCCTCCTTAGACATTTGTTGAATCCTAGCGACTATGGATTCCAGATCCGGCCTTCCAAGTAGTCTAGAAACAAATTTAACCGGGTCGAACTCTTCAAACTCCTCCAGGCCTTCGCCCACTCCTACAAATACTATTGGTGCTCCAACCGAGGCTACTGCTGAGAGAGCCCCACCGCCCTTCGCCGAGCCATCCAGCTTCGTAACTATAACGTATCCTACTTTCGCAACCTTGTTAAAGGCCTCTGCCTGAGCTCTCGCCTGCTGGCCTATCATAGCGTCTATGACAAGTATCGCCGCAGTAGGGTTGATCTCGTCTATTATCTGCTTCATTTCATTCATTAAGGACTCTTCTGACCTGTGTCTTCCAGCAGTATCCACGAGTACAACTTCAAGATTGAGCCCCTTAGCCCATTTTACGCCGTTTTTTATCACTTCTACAGACGACTTTCCTAAGGACTCTGCATAAAGCGGTATGCCGGTGCCTTCTAATAGTTGTCTCAACTGGTCTGCGGCGCCAGGTCTGAAAACGTCACCAGCTATAACTCCCACCTTCCTATTCTTCTTTTTTAGAAAATAAGCAACCTTACCGACGCTTGTAGTCTTCCCTGAACCCTGTATTCCCATAAATATGAAGATATTGAGCTGATTAGGCACTATGCGGAGCTCTTTCTTCTCGCCTCCAAGAATTCGGGTGAGCCCTTGGTAGGTTGCGTATACAACCCTGTCTTTTAAGGATACTCCGTACTCCTCTCTTGATTCCTTAAACTCTTTCTTAATCTCTTCAGTAAGCTGGCTCACAAGCTTCACCTCAACATCCCCCATTATCAGTGCTCGCTGAATCTCCCTTAAATACTCTGCAACCTCTTTCTCACTTATGTAAGCCTGCCTCGTGATAAACTTGAGCGCATTTTGAAGCCTCTCTGAAAGATTTTCAAGCATTTTTAATTACCTTCCTCAACAAGCCTTTTAGCTTCGTTTCTGAGAATAATAGGATCCGCTCTTCCATTAAGCTTCTTTTGAACCTCTCCACATATAAAGTCAACTATCCGCTTATTCTTAGAAACATTTTCTCTAAGACCCGGTTTTTCCTCTAAAACATTCAGAATCACTGATCTGAGAATGCTCGGGTCCCTTATTATACTGATGCCCTTACGCTCAATATACTCCTTAACATCCTCTCCTGTTAAAACTACGTCCCATAGAATGTTTTTCGCCATACGCGGGCTTAAAGCGCCTTCTTTCACCATGTTGACGAGCCTTGCTAAATTTTCAGGCTTAAACCTGCTTTTTCTATAGTCTACGCCGCATTCCCGCCACCTTCTCACAACCTCGTTAGTAAGCCAGTGTGCAACCTCCTTTGGATCGTTTGAAAACTGCAACGCTTCCTCGAAGAAGTCCGCAATAGGTTTCTCCATCACCAGGATTGAAGCTAATTTTTCAGGCAGCCCATAGGTTCTAACGAGCCTTTCTAGCCTCTCGTCAGGCAGCTCAGGCAAGCCTCTCTTAATCTTCTCGACTAGCTTCTCGTCAAGCATTATCGGTGGTATGTCGGGCTCAGGGAAGTAGCGGTAATCTTCCTCGGCCTCCTTCTCTCTAGATGTTGCTGTAACTCCCTCCTTCTCCCCCCACCTTTTCGTAACAGTGCTCTCAAGCTTAGGAAGATAAGTTAACCTGAGCTCCTCGAAACGCAAAGCCTGCTCTACCTCTCTAAAAGAATTAATGTTTTTAATCTCTACCCTCGCCCCCCCGGCGTAGGAGACGTTTGCATCACACCTCATCGATCCCTCGAAAGAGGGGTCGAGAACACCAAGATGCTCCAGGGTTGTCTGCACTTTCTCTAATACTAAGCGCGCCTCTTTAGGCTGGTGCATAACCGGCTCAGTGACTATCTCTACTAGGGCTATACCCGCCCTGTTGTAGTCTATGTAGGTTTTCCTAACGCTTCCTTTTTCAACATGAACCAGTCTACCCGGGTCCTCCTCAAGCTGTATTCTTCTAAAAGGTATTTCTCTTCTCTCCCCATCTATGTTTATCGCGACATGCCCCCCAACACCTATCGTCGCTCCCCCAGCCTTATCATACTGCGTTATCTGATAGTTCTTGTTCATGTCTGGATAGAAATAGTTCTTCCGGCTGAAAACAACGTATGGTTGTACACGTGCTTTGAAGGCGAGGCATACAGCTATAGCGCTTTCAATAGCTTTGCTGTTAACCTGCGGCAGTGTACCGGGCAGTCCCAGACAGACTGGGCAAACGTTTTCATTCGGTTTCTTCCCGCGATAGTCTGAAGGGCAAGGGCAGAAAAGCTTGGTTTTCAGATTTGTTAACTGAACGTGGATTTCAAGCCCTATCTTAAGCCTGCCAGTTTCCTCTTGGCTCAACATACTTTAAGTTTTCCCTCTATCAGGTCGTTTATGAAGCTCCTTAGCGAGTCGTCGCTCAGGCTTTCCTCAACAACCTCTGCTATAGGCTTCTCCAAAACATCCATGTTCAACCCTTCTTCAAGAACTGCTTGTACCGAAACCAGTTTAGGCTTGTTAACCGGCACTCCTATCTGGCTGAGAAGCCACACGTAAACCTCTTCAACACCATCGACCTTTTCCACTATATCGTTGGCAATTTTAAACGATAGAAGGTTGTATATTTTTCCAACATGGCTAACAGGGTTTTTGCCAGCAGCAGCCTCAGAACCCGCGGGCCTCAGCAGCGCTATAACACCATTCACCCTATTACCCCTACCCACTTGCCCACTGTCCCCCGCCTCAGCGGATGTACCGGTAACGGTCAAATATATACCGTCTTCACCTCTTCCCCGAGTATCCAGACTATTTAAGGTGATGTTTACTTTCTTAAAATCGTAATTATCTTCAACATAAGTCTTCAAATGCTCAACAACCTCCTTCTTAGACTTGAAATAGGTTTCTTCACCATCTACGAAGCGGTCCACGTAGGACATTGCTATTGTAAGGTCAACCATACTGTTTATCCTGTAACCCATAACTTTCACATCCTCACCGGTTTCTTCAAACTCCGTCTTAAACTTCCTGCTGTTCAAATGCTGCTCAACATCCAGAACAAGATTTTCGAGCGGAGATAAAGGAGCATATCCGACGGCTGCGGAAGTATCGTTAGCGCCTAGGAACTCTCCACCCCGCTTAAAAATGTCCGCCAGGTTCGCGGCACTCCTCCCTATCTGAACCTCGTAGGAAACATGCTTATCCGGGTCAACGAACCTCAGGTTCCTCCTGAACCAGTTTTTAGCAGAATCCACAGCAAGCTTCTCTATGGGCAGCTCCCTGCCGTTGAAACTGTAGGTTGCCCTGTCTCCGAAAATAAGCTTCATCGGCTTCTTAACAACCCCTCCTCCGAACCTTGTCTCAGACTCCCCAGCAACCAGCAGGCTCTTATCCAGATTATAGTGAAGAACCCTGTTAAACTCCTTAAGATAGAGCCGGCAGAGATCTACTGAAAGCTCATTCATAATCATGTCTGAAATAGTATCTGGGTGGCCGAGCCCCTTCCTCTCCACGATCTCTATCTTCTGCTTCGGGACGGGGTATGTCCGAAGTTGGTTCACGTTTATCGCCAATTAACCTCTTTTAAAACCCTTATGACACGTTAAATAAACTTTATCCATTCTCTCTCTTAGCTAAAACTAAACCGGCATCATCCTAAAACGAGAAGGCTTGAAGAATCTATCAATACACATATCAAGGATTAGTCAGCAGAATAATAGGGGTTTAACTCGCAATATTCTACTAATAAACCTCATATCATGCTCCTTTATAAGAGGCTTCATACGCTACCCCGAGTCCAAAAAACTTTTAATTAACGCTTCATGATTAAAGGAAACAGGCTGCGGAGGTCGCCCAGCCAGGTCAAACAGGTGTAGGGCTAAAGGCGGTGGACTGAGGCTCCACTCCCGAAGGGGTTCGTGGGTTCAAATCCCACCCTCCGCACTTCATTTCAAAACCAACTCGTAAGGCTAAATGTTACAAGTATGAATTGGATTTATTTATCATTTCCAATATTTTTGAGATCTTGCTAACAGTGTTTTCCCAAGTGAATTCTTTAGAAAACTCAAACGCCTTCCTACCCAACTCTTTTTTCTCTTCTCCATTTTCCATTAAACGCTTTACATTTGCAACCCATTCTTCCGGGTCATCGCCACACAAAATACCTGCTCTGCCTACTGTTTCAACAGTGCCTCCGCTCCTATGGGCTATAACAGGCTTTCCACAGGCCATAGCCTCAACTGGAGCTATTCCAAAATGTTCTCCAACGGAAGGGAATAGGAAAACAGAACATTTTTGCAGCAGTTTAACTATCGTTTCATCGCTAGGGTTTTGAAGGATTTTTACGTTTGCTCCTTCCGCCTTCTTTTTTATATGTTCAAAATAATTAATATTATTCTTGCTTAAGAATCCGGACAAGATTAAACCATATCCGGTTCTTTTGGCAATCTCTATTGCTAACTCTTGGTTCTTTATTTTCTGGAACCTACTGTTGTAATACAAATATCCTTCGTCTTCCCATGTTGGGAAGAACTTCTCATGGTCAACACCCGGATATATTACTTGTGTTCTCGCATTCGGCTGTTCTCTCTTGACCGCGGACTCAGTATACTTGCTGTTACACAAAACTATGGGCACTGAAGCAAAGGATTTTGCTTCCTTTCTATCCAGGCCAATAATTCCTCTGTATATTTCGCGGAAAAGGCCTCTCTTGACAGGTTCTAGTAAGATTGGATAATGAACATAGGGTATGGCCTTCACTCCATATTTTTTAAATATCCATCCCGCATAGTAATATCCTCTGTTAAGCCAGATTAAATCCGGCTTCCACTTTATTGCATGCTCTATTGCTTTTTTAAGTGCTTTTGCCTCATAATAAGCAACGAATTTCCCAAAGAAGTCGTGTCTCGCTGGTATGACTGTATGATCAAATTCTTGGAAGCTAAACGTTTCAGAGCCAATACCATTGCAGAAAATATGGATTTCATGATTTTTCCTAAGCCTTTTAAAAACTTCGTAGAGGAATCTTTCTCCTCCGCCCTTAGACATGAATATCGTGTGGATTAGCGCTATCTTCATCTATAGAGGAACCTTTCTTTAACTATATAAGCTTAATTCTATTTTTATGGATTAGCTGGTAGGGCGCTTCATCATACTTATTAATGCTTTGCCAGATATCTTTCTAATCTTTTGAACAAACATTCTTCTACTGACTATTAGGCCAATATGGGAGATGCGCTAGTTTCGCTAGGTCGGTTATAGTATTGTTAGGAAAAACTCTGGAAGAAGATGCCTCTTAGCAAAATACGCTTGCTACACGGCATTTACGCTTGTTTTTTCCTCTTAGTAATAATGAGCATGATAAGTTTTTGTGAAATCTTTTCTAGATGTGCAAGTCTACTTTTTTATCCTATTATACGACCTTAACCTATACGTGGTTTCATCTTGCGCATTAACTCCGTATCTGGTATCTTTCTAATCTTTTGAACAAACATTCTTCTACTGACTATTAGGCCAATGTGAGAAAATATCCACCCAAGAGCACTGTAATATGCCCTTGCCTTCACCTTCTCTCCGGATAAATTCCATTTAACAGCAGTCATTAACATCATTACTAGAAATGGTAAACTGTATTTGAATATGTTTGGCAAAGAGTAATTTTTCAACATACTCGTTATGTGATTTTTTCTTAGGTAAAATAACTTAAGATATGTCTCGCTATAAGAGTCCTTTGATATCGGTGTCCCCCCTCCATAGTGGTATACAATCGCGTCTGGGATCACTATTACCTTATATCCCGCAAGCCATATTCTCCAGCATAGGTCTGTTTCTTCATAGTAAATAAAATATGTAGGATCAAACAATCCTATTTTCTCAATGACATTTCTCCTTACAACGATAGCTGCTCCTAACACAAAAAAAGTTTCAATCACTGAATCATACTGTCCATAGTCATACTCGTTAGATCCGCGATGCCAAGTCCTACCGTAATAATCCGCTACTCCCCCAACAATTTCGATCCTACTCTTATTCCTCATGCTCCTGATCTTAGGTTGAGCCGCTCCTATCAAAGGATCATGAGTCATCCCCTTAACAATTTTCTCTAAGCAATCTCTCTCAACTTCAGTATCGTTATTCAAGAAAAATATAAACTCGGAATTTGGGTTTGCATACCTATATCCTATGTTATTTCCCATAGCAAACCCATAGTTCCTATCTAATGGAACAATCTTCATTCTGGGTTCATTAGAAAAGTTTTTAATCAAATAGTTGACACTATTGTCTTTCGAACCGTTATCAACAACTATTATTTCAAAGTCCTTGTATGTAGAGTCTAGGAGGGATTTGAGGCAGTTTTCTAAGAACTTAATCCCATTATAGTTTAAGATTATTATGGAAATCCTTGTTTCTTCCATCTAACTTGAAATCCAAGGATAGGAGTATATTAATATTACACCGGGTAGAGTTTCAAAAACCTCTATTCTAATTGCTAGCCTAAGAATCGTTTCTTTTATGATTAGCATTCCATAGGGCGCTCCTAGGCTTAAGGCGCGCGTTCTTGAAACACTTGGTAGAGCACATAGATCCCTGATCCGGTTCCACATTAAAGTAGTGGAGAGTCAAAGAGCCGTGATGAACAGCACGAGTCCTTTAGAACGATTGTTGAGCCTAGCAACGGATCCTATGATGGATGCCTAAAGCCTTCGAATGTTCGCCCTACCTAAACTATAAAATGAATTTTGTTGAAATCGATCACTTGAAGCGCTGAAGATGTCCAAGCATGAATCCGCTCGGCATTTTTCTTACAAGACATTTAACGAACTATATAACTAAGCAATACTGCAACTTTTGGGTGTTCGGCAAGAAATGGCTGAGAATGTGTTTGAAGAAAGGTTGTAAGGGCATAGAAGACTTCGAAGTAAATTGGCAAGGGAGGCTAAAAACACCGGTCCGACATAGCTATCCCAGGGGTGTCCGAAACCCATTTACTCAAAATCGCTTAATTAAAATAAACTTTAAATTGGATTTTATTTAGGTTGCACTACCTTTTATATGATTTCTTTTTATGAATAAGAAACCCATAGAGATATCCAATAAATACAAACGGCCTTAACCTTACTAAAGAATGTAAAAATGTTCTTGCCGGTCCTTTTCCTTGAACGTATCTGGCTACTCCGGCTGAAAATTGTGCCTTAATCGTCTTTTTTAAAGTTATCTCTCTAATGTGATAAGCTTTAGCTTTCATCGTAACTCTTACTCCATATCCAAGTTCTAATGCTTCATCCTGAACATAAGTATCCGGAGCCGGCACATCAGCAAATCCACCCATCATATCCAGCACGTTTTTCCTTATCAGAAGAGCGCATCCCCTTGGTCTTCTTGAAGGAGAAAACCTATAGGTTTTCTCCCATATGGATAGGAGTCTTCCCAAGAGTGTTCCGCTTTTCGTTACGACTTTTCCCCCGATGCATGCATCTTTACCCTCTATTTCACATAGTAAGACTTCAAAATAATCGGGCTCCAGCACAACGTCGGCATCAACTATAGCGTAGAGCTCGGAATCTATTCTCAGCCTTGCAAGCTCAAGGTTCTCAGCATAGGAGTTTTCCCACTTCTTCTCCCCCTTTTCTATTATTTCCACTGGGAAATCCTTCGCTATTCCTCCAGTCCTGTCGGTGCATCTATCTAACACTACGATCACTTTCTCAGGCTTAACCGTTTGAAGGAAAACTGATTCTAAGGCCTTTTTAATATACTTCTCCTCGTTATGTGCGCACATGACAACGCTATATGGCATTTTCCTCTTTATCAAGTCTCAGCTTTTAGACTACGTTAAAAAGATTTTTACTAGTTGAAAATACAGATTAACGCAATGGTTTAAACAATGCTCCCAATGCTATTTAAAGGATTAACCCACAGGGTTTTTTAATGCTGCTAACTTTGCCTAGATTAACACTTAAGTTACCATTTTAATGCGCCTAATCCTTTATATCTTCAAGGAGGGTCAAAGAGCTCCATATTCTTGTCCTCGAGATCGTTGAAAGATTAGGATCCTGGCTTATCTCATCCAGAACATTTATGGCTGCCGCCGCCCTGATACCTGGGGTAGTGGTCTTCTTCGACAGGCTATTAATAACCTCTTTAATACTGTTTCTAATATTGCGGGGGGTGGTCACGTCGTTAACCACGAAGCTCAGCATCTCCACTGCCTTTGCGATTTTCTCCTCGTTCTCCACGTCTCTCCTACGCGGCGTCTTAGACATTTTCCACACTCTCCCCAGTATGTTATGAGACAATAGGGTTTTAATATGTGTTTCTCCATTTCCCTTAAATAATCCTGCATGAAGATGGATTGGGAGCAATGTCCTACGAAAAGTTCGATATTAAGAAGATGGCGGAGGCTTTGCAGAAAGGAGCTGTAATGATGGCTGTTCATTGCGAGTCGTGCGGAGCACCATTGTTCAGGCATAAAGACGGGAGGATAGGGTGTGTTAACTGCGGCAGGCTCTACCGCCTCGCCCCCGGCACGGGAAGCGTTGAGGAGCTTTCCCCCTTGGAATACCTCAGAGAGGATGCAGTATTGCTTCTAAGGGATGTTGAGAAACTCTTGTTAAACACTAAGGATGAGCTTAAATTGAGAAGCCTCGTCGAAGCTTTGAAAAAACTCAGGGATGAGCTTGGAAAGGGTTGAAAATGGCTGCTCCCCAAAGCCTCTTCAACACGGATCCGGAGGGCTTCATCGCGCATCCTTTGATTAAAAACGGGAGGGTTCGTGCAAGAAGCTACCAGACGAATATTTCTCTAACTGCTCTTAAAGGCAATACTCTCGTAGTGCTGCCCACTGGGCTCGGGAAGACTGTGATAGCTCTCCTAGTGGCTGCTGAAAGGCTTCGAACAGGTAAGGGGGTCTGCGTGGTTTTGGCGCCAACCAAGCCTCTGGTGGAGCAGCACTACAATTTTTTCAAGGATTGCCTGAACATTGACCCGGGTCTTATAGCACTTTGGACAGGGGAGACTCCTGTTGCGAAAAGGGTTTTCACCGACTACAGGCTTGTATTCGCAACCCCGCAACTCTTCAGGAACGAGATTCTTAAAGGGAATGTTCAGCTGAGCCGCGTGGGGCTCATCGTTTTCGACGAGGCTCATAGGGCGAAAGGAAATTATGCTTACATAACTATTGCTCAACACTATGCTTCAGAATGCTCGTCCCCACTAATACTGGGGTTAACAGCCTCGCCGGGGTCCCACAGGGAGGATATTGAGGAGCTGATGAGAAACCTTGCGATAAAAAACCTAGAGTTCAGGACCCGGGACGACAGGGATGTTGCTCCTTACGTTAAGAGGGTCGAGTATCATCTAATACCTGTGCCTCTGAGCCCGCTGGTCAAGGAAGCCAGGTCGCTGGTCCAAAGCTTCATCAACGACCAGATTAACCAGGCGCTTAAAGCGTTTCCCTGGGAGAAGAGGCCGAGCAGCTTCACGGAAATAACGGAGATGGTTAACGCGATTAAAAGCCGTCCTTTCCTAGATAAGCCGGAGCTCGTGGAGGCTTTGAAAAACCTGGCTAGGGCAAGATACCTTATAACTGCTCTGGAAAGGCTGGACCTGCTTGGCCCAAAATACTTCCTTCAATTCATAAACAGGGTGGTGGAGAGAACTAGGAAACCCGGGGCGCCGAAATATCTGTCTCAAATAACTGCCGACAAGAGGGTCCTGGATGCGGTTGAGCTTCTAAGGCTTCAGAAGGATAATGCTAAGCTGTCGAGGCTCGTCGAGCTTTCTAAGAGGGAGCTTGAATCCGGGGTTAGGAGGATAATAGTGTTCGCCAGCTACCGTGCGGCTTCGAAAGACATAGAGAAAGAATTATCTTCCGTGGAAGGCTTAAAGGTCACTCGGCTGGTTGGACAGGCCTCTAAAATCGGCGACAGGGGGCAGTCCCAGAGGGATCAGGACGAGGTTCTTTCAAGGTTCAGGAAAGGAGAGTTCAATGTCTTAGTGGCGACGCAGGTCGGAGAGGAGGGTCTTGACATATCTTCTTCAGACACGATTATCTTCTACGATAATACTCCGAGCGGGATAAGGTTTGTTCAAAGAGTTGGGAGGACGGGTCGGAACGCACCCGGGAAAGTATATATTCTATATTTTCAGGATACTCGCGACGAACAATACCTTTGGATTGCCCGCAGAAGGGAGAGAAGGATGCTGGAGGAGATGAGGATGATCCAGTCGCGAAACGAGTCTAAGAAGGAGTCTAACTATGCTTTAACCAGGTTCATCCCTCCAAGCGAGGCCGGTGAGGATAAAGTGAGCATAATAGTGGATAACAGGGAGTCCGCATGCCCCGTTGTCAGCGAGCTCGCCCGGCTCGGGGCCAGGATTACTTTCAGCCAGCTTGAAGTTGGAGACTATGTTCTCTCTGAAAGAGTATGTGTGGAGAGGAAGACGGTTAACGACTTTACCTCGTCAATAATAGACTCGAGGCTTTTCCAGCAGGCTAAGCTTCTGTCGGACTCTTACGAAATACCCGTGCTACTGATAGAGGGGAGGGATGTGTACGCTCCGTTGAGCAATATTCGCCCGGGCGCGATAAGAGGTGCTATTGCAGCGCTCATAACAGGCTATAAGACTGTTCTACTATGGTCTAGAGACGCTAAGGAGTCGGCAGAGCTTATTTACGCGATAGCCTTAAGGGAGCAGAAGGAGCTTAAGAAGCATCTTCAGGTCAGGGGTGAGAAGAAGCCTGAAACCGTTGCCGACCAGCAGGTCTTTCTCCTCTCCGGCTTACCTTTGGTGGAGCGGGCTACGGCGATAAAACTCTTGAAGTACTTTAAGACCCCTATAAGGGTTTTTAACGCGAGCGAGCAGGATCTTCAGCAGGTCGAGGGAATAGGCGACGTTAAGGCTCGCAGGATAAGGGAGGTATTGACGAAGGAATTTGACGAGGAGGACCTAACCTGACAGGTCGATGCCAAGCCTATTCACAACGATTCTGGTAACGTTCTCCAAGACTTCTTCCAAAGGCTTCCCCGCGTCAACCATAACTAGCTCCCCGTTTTCAACAAGCTTCAGGTAAACGCTTCTTATCTTTTCGAGAAGAGACGCGTCTTCAAAAGGTCCTGAAAGCCTCTTTCTTTTAAGAGCGTTCTCCGGGTCTATGTCGAGATAAATCGCTAAATCGGGCGGGGGAACCCTGTTATTGATGATTCTGACCCATTCCGGGTCGTTTAACAATCCTCCCTGGTAGGCAATAGAGGAATGGACATATCTGTCTGAAATAACGTAGTATCCTTTTTCAAGTTTCTTCCTAATGATCCTTTCGTAGTGTTCAACCCTGTCTGCAGCGAAGAGTAGCGCCAAATAGTATTGCGGGGTGTTCCGTATCCTTGATGCGTGAAGCCTTATCAGTGCTCCAACCCTCATGAACGTCGGCTCAACCGTGTAGAAGCAAGGGTAACCCTTCTCCCTGAGCTTGAGGTAGAGTTTTGTTGAAACAGTCGTCTTCCCAGATCCGTCTATTCCCTCGAAGCTTATGTGAACCCCTTTCTCCTTGGCTGTCATGCTCCTAAAGCTTATTAAATACTCTTATTAAAACCTGTCTTGAAGTTTTGGAGTACGTAGGGGAGATAAGGGACCCGATACACAAGTACATTCACATAACGGGCGTGGAGAGGAGCGTGATAGATACTCCTGTCTTCCAGAGGCTTAGGAGGATTAAGCAATTGGCTGGGGCCCACCTGACTTACCCGGGTGCTGTGCATACGCGTTTCCTACATTCGCTGGGAGTAATGATGACAGCCGGCAAGATGTTTTCTCACTTGGCTAATTATTATCCTGAGAGGGTGGATAAAGACGAGCTTCAACTGATAAGGCTGGCTGGCATGCTGCACGATATTGGCCACGGCCCTTTTTCACACACTTTCGAAGAAGTTCTTAGTGAGAGGAGAAGGATGACCCATGAGGAAGTGGCGTCCATGCTGATAAGCGGGACTGAGCTTAAGGATCTGCTCTCTAAAGCAGGGTTTACGGCTGAAGAGGTTTCCAGGCTTTCAATAGGAAAAGAGGGTTCGAGAAGCAGGTGGGTTAACCAGATAATCTCCAGCTACTTTGACGCTGATATTCTCGACTACCTTCCCCGGGATTCTTTCTTCACAGGAGTTGAATACGGCTTAATAGACTCTGAGAGAATCATAGACTCCATGATCCTATGGGGGGATTCTCTCGCTGTCGATGAGGCAGCATTGTATGCTCTAGAATCCTTATTCATCGCTAGGTACATGATGTTTAAGGCGGTCTACTTTCATAGGACTGTCAGGGCTGCAGTAATAATGCTTTCAAGAGCAATGCTCCTGGTTGACGATACAGTAGGGCTAACTGGGTTTAAAAGTCCAGAGGAATATGTCTCCTTGGATGACCATTCAGTAATCCAGCGGATACTCTCAATGGATGAGGTCGCCGAGGAGGCTAGGCTGGCTAAAAGGCTCATAAGCGGGTATCTAAACAGGTCGCTGTTGAAATCGGTATTCGAAATAATGATGCATCATGATGATCCTCTATACCACTCTTTAATCTCCAGGCCCTCGCTGCGAGGAAGTCTTGAGAGTGAAATCGCCGAAGAGGCTGGTCTCGCTCCAAGCCTAGTTTTCCTCGACCTTCCTTCAGTCCCCTCACTGCCGTATCATCCGGATTACAGTGATGAGAAACACAGCGGTTTCGACGTGAAGATAATTGGAAAGGAGGATTTCGAGAGAACGGCTAGATCGGTTTTCGACGTTTCTCCTATGGTTCAATCCCTCAGGGGTTTCATGGGTCTTGCGAGAGTATACGCTTTCCCGGAGCATAGGGAGAGGGTCTTTAAAGCCTCTAAAAGGGTCTTCGGCGAGAGGCCGTACTCTTTCAAAATATCTCTTTGACGTTTCAATACCTCAGTATTCTGCCTCTCCTAGCGTCTAGGATAATGGTTTCCCCATTTTTGAACAATGAAATTAATCTATTCATATCTGCTAAAACTGCTGGTATTCCGGCAAGTATGGCTCCTGCAGATATTATGCTGTCTTCACGCCCAAGTATTATCCCTACCGGGGCAACGCCTCTTTTAGAGAGACCGTATACTGCGTAGGAGCCTACCGTACTCCCCTTGCTGGAGGGAACTGCTAGAATACTCCCGCGCAGGCTTACCCCCTCTAGGGGATGGTTCTTCTCAACTATCACTCCGGTCGAGGAGTCTACCCCGCCGAAGAAGGATATTGGCTGCTGGCTTATAAGTAGAGTGCCCTTGGCAACACCCGTGTTAATAACCTTGACCTTTAAAACCATGCTACTTGCCACCATATTCTTCAATAAACTCCTTTAAAGACTTCAGGGTTGTTTTAAGCTTAAAGGTTCCACGCAGGTAATACGCTGCTTTGACCGAGTTAGTCATAACATGTGCCCTCCCCTTCTTTAGGCTGCAATGCATGACGCAGGAGTCCTTAAACACTCTGACTCCTTTTTCAAAAAGCCCCGTCAGCAAGCCTTTTCGAAAAGCCTCTGAATAGGTACTCCGGGAGGTGAAAACCCATGCTTCCACGGAAAGCCTGTTTACACTTCCAAGCGCTCCTTGAAAATCCTTAATCTCCTCCAGAGACATGTGGGGGCAGCCTGTTATGAAAACCAGCTTCCCATCGTGAGACCGCGGGGCCTCTTCGGAAAGATTTCTCCTCTCCTCCTCAAGCTCGCTTCTGTCTAAAACTATTTTTCCCCGGGGTTTTTTAACACTTGAGAATCCTGGTGTGAGGTTCTCTATCCAAACCATGGGTGCAGCTCCGCTGGTGCCGAAGCCTGCGAGAAGCTGCTTATAGCAAAGAATTTTTCCAGCGCATTTTTTCAACCTGAGATATGGTATCTCAGCACCGGCTTTCAATCCCATAACGTATCCGAGAAGCCCGCAGTCAAGCTCATCCTTAAGCTCACCATTGTATTCGAAAAGAATTCGGGGGTTCCTGCCGCTTCGAAGGTGAATACCGGTTCGTGCAGTGTAACCCAGTATGGCTGAAGCCAGTGCCGTCAAGCTTCCCTCCTTATTCGTTGAGGCGCCTATGATTGAATTCGCGTAAAGCACTGCAGAGCTCTCCGCCCAAGCTATTTTTTGATTCTTTCTCAAAAGGTTGTCGAACAAGTAGGGTGTGCAGGTGAGCGATTCTTTCGCTCCAATGTTTTTCAGGCTTCGAACTATTCTCTCCTGTTTTTCAACAGCCTCCGGGTCGCATTCGACAGCCGAGTCGAAATCAACGCATCCGGGGTTTATCGTAGTCCTAACCTTGAACTTTAACCCTGAGCTGCTCAGGTCTTCGAGGAATTCAAGCCCGGCGTCGCCAATGTTCAGATATGAAATTCCGGATAGGTGTGCACTAGATATCTTAACGTATCTTTTCCTTCCGGTCTGGATCGATTCCAGTATTTTTTTAAACATCCTCCTGGTAACGCGTGTCTCCAACTTACATCCTGCTCCTTAAGAAACGTTTCCTATCGACCCTGGTTGGGAGGGTTAGGTCCAAGCCCCATTTCGAGGTCAACAGTCTCTCTTGGTCACTCGAGGGGTCTAGCGAGGACCCGCGCATAGCTTCGAAGAAGTAAAACTTCTGCTTATCCTGAAACCTTGTGGCCAGTGCGAAATCCACCTCCTCATAGCTCCCAGGATCTATATCGTTATCCACCACTATAACTCCCTTAACAGATCCGTGTGCCTCCATCACGAGTCTTATGACTCTGTAAGGCTCTTCATCGCTTTTTTTCGAAATGCTTATGAAGCAGTGGAGCCACCCTCCTGAGCCGCTTGAAAGCCAGACATCTTTAACATCAACACCGTTTTCAACGAGCCTCTCCCTTATCTTGACCTCCGCGGGGTATCCCATTAGCAGCTTGTGCTCAAGCCCCCCGGGGAGTATCGCATGGTAAATCGGATTTTCATTCCAATAGACTTTATCAACCTCCATCACTGGTTGATCCCTAGGTTTATCCGGTAGGCCAAGTATATCGGTCATCCATTCCCTAGCGTTTAGGCCTATCTTTATCGTGCCTTCGAAAACATACTCGGACTCGATGGGGACCGGCAGGTCGAGCCCATCGAAATACGTGACCTCAAGCGGCTTACCGTTTAACGCTCCCGCATAATCTACCTCGGAAACCTCTTTAGGCAATTGGGTTGAAGCCGACAGGATTATGTGAACGGGCGTGCCGATCAGAACAGCCACTTTCAAATCCCTGCCGTTAGCCTTATTCTTCATGAATATCTGGTGCAAATGCCTACCCTCAACCATCCTCACAGCAAACCTGTTTGAACCGAGATGAAGAAGCCTGTGCACTGACATGTTGACAACGCCGTCCTCAGGGTCCCTAGCCACAATTACGGAGCTTGTAACGTATTTCCCAGCATCATTCCTATAGTATTTTAATAATGGTATTCTAGAGATTCCGCTGGAGTCAGATACTCCACTCCAACACCAGCTTCTCGCCACCGGTTTAGTAAGGCGCATCTTAGCCTCGGAAACATGGTTAAACAAAGCCTCCTTCCCTGTCTTCATCAACCTCGCCACCCTGTTTCGAGTAGAGTAGAGGTTTGCTATCAAAGGGTCTTTGCCTTCGAGAGGCTTTTTGAACAGGATGGTTCTCGGCTCGTTCTCTCTTATCATAATTGGAATCTGAGACTCGGAGTGTTTTTCTGAATCTAGGACGATCTCGTCGCCAAGCTCCTTCACATAGTCTCCTATCCTAATCATGCTGGCTGTAGAGTAGCAATGCTGATTAAAAGGGTTCCTTTGAAGGGTTGGAAAAGAGTTTAATAAGTTGAAAACAACCTGTTAGGTTAAAAGTTGAACATACGGTTTGAAGAGGCAGCCGTAAGCCTTAGCGGCAAGACAGTTCTGCTTTACGGAGACTACTCTAAGGTTTTCCCATTCCTACTTAGCCTTATCAGGTTGAATAAGGATTCTACACTGCTTTTCTTAGACGGTTTTAACGCGAGAACAATGGTTAAAGAAGTGTATTCTCTCAGCCCCGAAGAGCTCTCTAGGATTGTTTTTTCCCGGTTTGAAAGCCTTGTAGAGCTTGACAAGGCGCTGGAGCAGTCCGAAACAATGCTGCTTAACAAGGGTTTATTCAAGCTTCTTGTAGCAGGCTCCCTTCCAGACACCTATCTTCGAGAAATATCGTTGCACGACTCTTCCTCCCATTCTAACATTCTTTATCTTCTTAACAAGATTCTTGCTTTCTTCTCCTTCCTATCTAAAAAATACGGTTGCACCGGTTTTCTAATTGGCCCAGGCGAAGGCTTGAACGGCTCGATCAACATTCCGGCGAAAAGAATCTTTCTCTACTGGGTGGATTACGTCTTGGAGCTGCGTAGATGCGATGCGGGCGGGACGCTTGGAGAGCTGACCGGAAAAACTGGGTTTAAAACCAGACTATGCGTGCCTCCAGAAGGGTTTAAAGAGGCCGGTGAAGTTTTAAAGTGTAACGAGAATGCTTGTCCAAGAAATGTTTGAGCTAGGAATCAGGGGGCTTCTTTTCTATTCTCCAGCCTATGCTGCTAATGCCTCCGCCCTTCTATTCAGGGGAGAGAAACAAATAGACTTAGGAAGAGTTTTCATAGATGGTAAACCGATCTTTGGAAGAGGTAAAACATTCAGGGGGTTCTTCCTCGGCCTAGTCATTGGGGCAGTAACGGGAGTTATCGCAGGCAATCCAGTTCCAGCATCACTTCTCACGAGCCTCGGAGCATTGCTAGGGGACCTGATGGGGGCCTTCATTAAAAGAAGGCTTTCGATAAAACCTGGTGATCCTGCACCTGTTCTCGACCAATTCGACTTTATGCTCGGTGCAACACTCTTATCGCAGCCCTGGAATTATTTAGACCCCCGTTCAATCATAATAATCATGGCTATAACGCCTGTAGTCCACTTGGTTTCAAACTTCTCAGCCTTCCTTCTTAAAATAAAGAAAGTGCCTTGGTGAAGCCTACACCCTCTCTACCTTAAAGCGGATGTCTTAAGATAGTCAAGCCCCACTATCATCAGCAGGGATATTGTTAAAAGGACCATTCCGAATATGATGATCGTATTCTTCTGAGAAACAGACCTCGACCCCCTGACTAGGAGAATCACTCCCATGCCTGCGAAAAGATAGGAGATAAGCACGTAAATCATCTCTAGGCTTGTCTGTGAAAGATAGTCGCCCAATGCCCTAGGGATATAGAAGTATACGCCGTAGCCGTAGGATGATAAGTCTATCATCCACGGGACCGCCTGAAAATAAGTGACTACATAGGTTGCTCCCGACAGGAAGACCCCTATGGTAACGGTTAGACCCATCAGGATGAGCATGTTTAACAGTTCTCCCTTACGGACTCTAACCGTCTTCTCGCTCAACCTTCTTATTTTCTCCATCAAGTATTCCGGCAACAGCAGTGGGTTCATATACTCTGGTTTCCCGCGTGAAATAGTAATTTAAGCATTTCCTTTAAAAGTTTTTAAAAAGCTTGAGGAGTAGGAGCCTGATGAAAACCAGTTCTGAGAAATGCGTAGTCTGTGGGAGAAACGTTGAAACCGGGTCTAAACTATCCTTCTGCAGGCTTCACTCGGAAGCGTATAAAAACATTGTTGGAAACTATGAAAATTGGAGGAATGCGTACGGTGATTTAACTCCGGAGGAGTTTCTTAGAAGACTGGAGAACAATGATTATGCCGGTAGATGGGTTAAGGAGGTTGCGCGCGCCTTGCTTTCAAGCCGCGATCTGCTCCATTTTTTCCTGAACGATTTGTCTTACCTGAACAGGAAGGGTTAACGCACAGGAGCCAAGGCTTTCCTCTGGTAATGACCCTCACCACCGGCCATCCGCAGGCTTTGCAAACCCTCCCAGTAGCGTAAACCCTGTTAGGATCCTGCGGCAAGGGTATTGTAAGACCACATTTTTTCTCAAAAACGTTTGTGCATATTCCAAATCTTTTACCAGTCTTCCTTGAAACAATCATCTTAAGCTCCCCTTCTCCACACACGGGGCATTTTCCAATAATGTTCCTACCTCTCAGTATCGCTATTATCGAGCTTGAAAGATATTTACCGATATACTCCTCGTTAGCCTCAACCTCTCTGAGTATTTCAGTCAACTCGGTCTTCGCCATACTTATAACCTTCTCCTCCTCGATAAGCCCCTTCTCTATCTTCTCCATATTGGCTTCAACCTCTCTAGTCATGTCGACTGAGAGAATCTTAGGTGAAAACCTGTTTAAAGCGGAGACGAGGCTGAACCCTAAGTCGGCTACAACTATGGACCTGCCGGCTATATAGCCCCTTTTGTAGAGCGTCTCAACTATCTCTGCTCGAGTAGCCTTTGTTCCTATTCCGAGCCTCTCCATCTCTCTCACGAGGGACGCTGGATTGTAACGGTGCGGGGGGTTTGTGAACTTCTCCTCAGAGATAATTCTTCGAACGTTCAAGCATTCCCCCTCTTTAAGCGGAGGCATTATCCGCTCCTCAGGGGCATAATAGGGCGAATATACTTCTAACCATCCTTTCCTAACTATCTCGCTACCCCTCAGTATGAATCTTTCATTACCAAGCTTCAGAGTAACTCTGCAAACAGCCTTCTCCGCGTCCTCGTCTAAAGCCGCTAGGAAGCGTCTAGTCACTAGATTAAGTATCTTAAGCTGGTCGGTGCTCAAACCTGTCTTTTGCTCTCCAGTAGGGTAGATGGCGGGATGCGCAGGATCATCCTTCTCACCCTGTTTAGGCGTCAAAACTTGCCTAGAAAGTATTTTTTCAACAGTCTTAGCGTAAACACGGTTCTCCATAAGCTTCTCAAGGATTTCTCTGTAACCTATGTCTGGAGGCAGTTTCTGCGAGGATGTTCTAGGGTATGAGATTAAAGCGTTTAAGTAGAGCGTTTCAGCTATGCTAAGCGTTCTTGAAGGAGTGAAGCCGAAAGCGCTGTAAGCCTCTCTTTGGAGAGTAGTCAGGTCAAACGGCTCCGGCACACTTATCTTCTCAATCTTCCTCTCAATCTTCTCAACCAGGGCTTGCTTAGAATCCGCGTCTTCAACAATTCTCTTCGCCTCAGAAAGGCTATTCACCCTCTCCCTCTCATGTGTAGCCTCATAGGTCTTCCCGTTGATGATCACCTCCGCCTTCAAAACCCAATACGGCGTGGGGATGAAGGTTTCTATGGAAACCTCTCTTTCAACAAGAAGGTTTAAAGTCGGAGTTTGAACCCTGCCAACGCTGAGGACATAGGGTGTTCTCACAAAGCGCGACACGGACCGGGTCAAAGCTCTGGAGAGATTTATTCCGTAAAGAAAGTCGACTATGTGGCGGGTCTCGCCTGCTTTCACCAAGCCTATGTCTAAACCAGGCTTCATTCTCCGAAAAGCCTCCTGAATCTCTTTCTTCGTTAAAGTTGAAAGCTTCATCCTGAAAACCCTTTTCTCCTCCCCGGAGACATTGTAGAGGAACCTTAGAACGTTATACCCTATGAGGCTCCCCTCAATATCGTAGTCGCATGCATTAACATAGTAGTCCACACCGTTATTCATGCTACTCATCTCCTCAAGCCATTTCTCAAGCCTCTTGCTCTTCTCGACAACATGCTTCGGAACCCACTCGTAGTCGAAGACAGGGTAAGCCAGCCTATTCCTATTCTTCGTAGTCAACTCATACAGGTGGCCCAAGGCTGTAGTAACCATTATCTCTGAATCCCCGTTTCTAACTAGGAATGAGGGCACGAGTCTGCCTATTTTTTTAGGCTTCGACCCGGAGTCTAAAGCCTCGGAAATCCTTCTCGCAGCCTCCGGCTTTTCAGCGATTATCAGATACTTAGACAAGGCTTCTACTCCTGTGACCCTTGTTTAAATCGTTTCCGAGTGCTCCGCTTTTAAAATTTTCAGCTGAAAAATAGATTTTTATACCTCCTTCCGAGGCCGAAAGTGAAAGGTAGACGAGTAAAAAATGATGCGGATCAGGGAGATCATTGGGAAAGCCTCGAGACTCAGCCCCAGTATTAGCCTTGAATCCTACGTCAAAACATCAATATTCATCACAGTAATACTGGTTTCCATAGCCATAAGGTTCCGCAACCTCCCCCTAGGATTCTACTTGGGCGAGTTCGACCCGTTCTGGCATTACCGCAGCGCGGAGTACATTATGGAGAACGGTATCTATGCTTTCTTAGAATGGGTTGACCCTTTAAGCTGGTATCCTTACGGCAGGGCTGCAGCAGCATCCACACCCATCGGCCTCCCCCTGGCGGCGGTTGCTCTCCACGCTTTTATCAACATGCTGGGTGTACCACTCTCCCTGATGGATGTAACCGTAATCTTTCCACCATTCGTATCCGTGCTGGCTGTTGTCGCAATATTCTTCATGGGGAAGGAGATTTCGGGTGACGACTGGGTTGGTCTGCTGGCGATGCTGTTCCTAGCTTTCAACGGGAGCTTCATCGACAGGACTCACATGGGTTTTTTCAAGCATGAGAGCCTCGGCATACCGCTAATAGCGATCTCCGCATACCTCTATTTTAAATCTGTCAAGTCGGAAACTTTAAGCAAGACCCTAATATTCTCAGTGTTGTCGGGCCTGGTTCTAGGATACCTCTGCATCACTTGGACCGCCTATGTCTACATGGTTGGGCTTGTTACACTGTTCTCGACGCTTGCAGCGCTTTTCCTAGACCCCGGTTCGACGGAAAGAACGTTAATCTCCTTCACGGTAACCATGGGTCTCTCAATGCTTATTGCAGTCCAGTTCCCGAGACCGGGGGAGAGCGCCATATACTCAATATACTATATTGCAGTAATCGTGGGCTTCATAATCATACTCCTGATGAAATACCTTAAAAAGGTGGAGGCATCGCTGACAATCCCTGTTCTAGCAGGCTTCATCGCAATCGCTTTATCAGCTACCATCCTGCTCTTTAACACGGGCCTGTTCACCTCTCTTTTAGGCAAGCTAATGGCTGTGATAAACCCTTCAACCCGTTTCGAGCAGCCCATAGTCGAGTCTGTGGCTGAACACAAGATGAGCACATGGTATTCTCTTTTCCTGGACCATGGGCTGCTTTTGCTGCTATTCATGATTGGAACTGTCTTAAGCGTCATGCGTGGAGAAAGGCTTAGCAAGCTTTTCATAGTATCGGCAGGGTTGAGCTCCCTCTACTTTGCCAACATGATGGTTAGAATAGGCTTGGTGTTCTCCCCGTTTGTTTCGCTCATAGCCGCAGTCGGCTGCTCATCACTCATAAGCATATCCTACCCTGCGGTTTCCGAGAGGATTAGAATGGGCAGAAGAGTCGCTACACCTGGCAGGAAAAGCATCCTGGGGGTAATCCTTTCATCCGTCTTAATACTCTACATGGGTTACCACGGTATTAACACTGGCATAGCTCACATGCAGCAGGAGGGCGGCGCGTCACTCCCAACGTCCTCAATCCCGTATCCAGGCTCCTTCCCAGACTGGATCGAGGCGTTAACATGGATACGGTACAATACCCCTCCTGGCTCAGTAATCCTTTCATGGTGGGACTATGGTTACTGGATTACCTCTCTGGGCGAGAGGCCAACCCTGATTGATAACGCGACGATCAACGCTACGCAGGTGGCGGCCGTCGGAAGAATATTCATGTCTAACGATACTGTCGCAATACCCATGTTGAGAAGATACAACGTGTCGTACATCGTCGTGTTCTCCACGCTTCCGTTGCACTGGTATATTGGGACATGGGGCGACGAGGCTAAGTGGACATGGATGGCAGCCATAGGGTATGATTTGAAGCCTGTTAACGCTAGCTACGCATGGATCTCCGACGACTACACTAAAGGAGGATACGCTGACTTAAACCTGACTCGCGAAATGCAGAACACGGCTCTGGTTTCAGGGTATGAGCGTTCACCGAAGTATCTTCCGGCTGGCGTAGTTCTGCCTAGGCGCGACTCTGTTCTCACTAGGCTTATGGTTAATGCGTACATGCAGGCCCTTACAATGATGGGTGTTTCCCCGCTTGAAAGCTTCAGACTCTCCACCTCCCCGTTCTACGAGCTGGCCTTCCTCTCCCCCTCCTACGGGTTCGTATCGGTGTACAAGGTGAATTACAACGCGTCTTACGGGGAGGAATCACTGGTCTTAGGCTCATCCCCAAGCGTAGCTCTGAGAAACTCTTCGAAGCTCTACTCCCTGCCGCTAATACCCGACGTTAGCATGGTAGTTAACATCAAGAGTGTTCACGTGACGGAGGGCATGGCTGAAGTAGGCAATGCTTCAAGAGTTTTAAGGGCGAATGCTTCCCTAATAGTTAAAGTGAACAGTGAAGTCGAAAAAACCTACCCGGCCTCCCCGGGAAAATACAGGCTTAATTATAGGGGTGCTTTATTGGAAATAATGGTGAATGGGACGCTGGTTGAAACCATTCCACTGCCCGTGGACGTGAAAAGCGTTGAAACAGGCTTCCTGCAGTTCGCTGAAGGCGTTGAGGAAGGCAACATAACCAGCTATGCTTTCTCGTACGTCGTATACGAGGTAAGAATAGAAGTACCCTAGCGTTCTTAGGGGTCAGCTTACGTAGTCCGGGAGCCTGAAGGACTCAGAGATTCTACGTGCACGCTCATCCTGCATCAGCTGTCTAACCTTCCTCTCATACCTGCTTATTATCTCGTTTATCCTCTCCTCCTCGCGCTGGAAGTCTTCAATATCCAGTTTGAGGTTCAGGAACCTGTTTAACACGCTTAAGACTTCCCTTGAGCCCTCGGCATCGGGGCGTATACTGGTTGTTTCCCCCAGTATACACACGGCGTCAACCCCCATTATGCTGCTTAATCCTAGAATGATCCCTGACAATCCGACGACGGGGGTTCCGATTTCAGCCTTCCTGCAGCCTGCTTCTTCAAGCTTTTTCAAAAGCTGCTTGTTGCTTGCGAAACCTATTGCCCTCTTGGATTCTGAGGCGGAAATATGGCCGCCGGCAGTAACTATCAGCCTAACGCCCCGCTTAACTAGAAATCTCATCATTTTCACCGCCACATTATACTCTCCCCAGATGTTCTCCAAATGCTCGTCGGCTGTAACTACGAGGAGATCAGAGCCGTTAAACTTGCTTTCACTCCTGTATATTTTCACCGCCGTGATTCTAGCCACGCCGTTTTTACTAACTATTACCTGGTTGCTGAAGTATGGGGATGTAACTATGCCTACTAGCCTCGTATTAAGCTTTCTTATAAGGTATCTCGATATTATTCCGCCGATTCTACCTAGCCCGGGTAGCCCTATTATAACGATCGGATTATCAATTCTAGTGTTCCTTCTAACCCAGACCCTTGTCTCCATAAGCGGCATATCTTTAACGTAGATTCTTGTCCATTGCTTCTCAGTCATAGCTCCTCCTTCTTCTCCTTCTCATTACTTAATAAATCTAAAGCTTGCCAAAGCCCTCGTAAAAACTTGGCGGGTTAAGCAGGCGGAATGAGATTTAAAGATGGAATTACGCGTCTTCAGGAACCGGCGTGAGTGTTAGAAAACGCTTATAATGTTTATACTATAAGCAGACAATGGTAATGGCGGCTAAAAAACTACGTAAATGTCCGAGATGCAAGAGGTATATGCTTGGAGAAGTTTGTAAAAAATGCGGGGCTCGTACCCGTAGCCCTCATCCCCCCCGGTTCTCCCTGGAGGACCCCTTCTTAGAGTATAAGGCTAGGGCACTGTTAGAAACCCTGGGAGCATCCGGCTTGGATGCGTAAAGAGCATCCGGCTTTACTCAAGCGTCTTCAGCACTCCCCCCTCTCTCTTCACGATTTCACTCAGCCTCGCCGCAATCTCATCCGAAACCTTCTTAATCTTCTTGGGCTCGCTGGAGGAAAGCGTTATAGAGTATCTTGGCGCCGCAACCACCTTAACCTCCACCTTAACGTCTCTAGTCCCTATTTTTTCAATCTCTCCGAAAACAGTCTTCAACTTTTTCAAGCCCTGCTTGTCGACGAAGTATAGTCTGACCAGCATTTTCTTCACAACCTTCTTTTTAATAAGCTCCTTAGCAGCGAGTTCATATATCGCCTCCCTCGCCTCCCCACTAATCTTCGTCCTGGCTAGAGTATTCTCTCCCTCCATGATCGCTATCCTAAGTGCCTCCGTCAGACTACCGTATTTCTCAACAAGCTTTCCCTTAGTATCCTCTAAAACCTCGCTGGGTATTGAAAACCTCGCCGCCACCTCGTTGAAAATATCTGAAGCCTTTTTCTCCGCCCTCCGTTTCCTCAGGGCTGTGCGCGCTTCAGCCTTGTTCAACTGCTTCAGCGATACGAAGACTCTTTCACCAGTCCTGCTTATTTTTATGACTTTCACCGCAATCATTTGACCGATCTTAAAGTCCTGCATGCTCCTCTCCCTAGGGATCTCTGAAACATGGAGGAAGACCTCCCTGTCTTTAATATCCTCGTTTTCAAGAAGCAGCCCGAAATCAGTTATTTCCTTAACCCTGCAGACAAGCAGATCCCCAGCTGAAACTGTTTCACCCGGCATTCTAGCTGTAAACCTCTATTATCTCCCCTAAAACCCTGCCCTTCCCACCTGTGCTTTTCACTATCGTCCTCCCGCACACTCTACACTTAACGTTCGACGCAGGCCTTTCGAAAACTATTTGCTCATTGCTACACTGGCTGCACTTAACTTTTATAAAACGAGGCCTCGGCTTGAAAAGCGTCTTCTCCATTTTTACCTGACCACCTCCAGCTTCTTAATCCTTATTCCCTTTTTCTGAACAACGTAGCCGCATTTCGAGCATTTCAGCTTTAAAGTCTGTTTCTTAGTCGTCTTAACAGGCTTCGCCAAGGGAGCCTTCTGCCCACCGTAGCCGTGTCTGTCAACCCTTTCATGATGCCTCTCTCCAGCAGCCATCTTCCTCCTCCGGCCTGTTTTCAACAGGCTGACAGAGTGCTCAGTATACTGGCGGCACTTAGGGCAGTACGTGTTTATCTTATCGGGGATCTTCATGCGTCTGCGTGCTGGGGAGCCTTAAGTTATAAAGATTTCCTCTATTATCCCCCTTTCCTCTAGAAGCCTAGCTACATAATAGGGTATGTTCACTAGGCACCCGGCTGGGTAAGGCCCGTATTCCCTCCCATCCTCCCCCACGAACCTGTCAACATCCTTCAAAACTATTGCCAGGGCCTTCTTATCCCTGTTTCTAAAAGGCTGGGAAACGAAGCGTCTTAAGTCGAGTTCCTCTGGGGCTGCAGCCAAAAACTTTGAGAGGCTGTTCAAATCCTGTCTCGCCATTTTTTCAAGGCTTTTAACGTTTAACAATAGGCTTTTCATCAAGCGTGTTTTAACAGTGTCTTCAAGCATGTTTTTAACAGCATTATAATACCATTCGAGCACCCCTCTCTTGACGGAAGTCTTATCCACCAGTTGAAGCTCGTTCCTTATTGAAGCCAGCAGTTCTGTCAAAGACTCTATGTCAGGACTAGGGTAATCCTGCTTCTCCCTGTTTACCCTCCAGGATTCCACCAGCCTCTTTAAAACGATGCTATCTTCCGACATATTCCCCCAGCCCTTTGCAGACAAGGTATACGGCGGCGTAAGCAGGCAGTTCAACCTCCTCATCCTTAAAAGGCCCGAAGACTCTCCCACCTAGGCTGAACCTGGGCGCTACCCTTACTTTCAAACAGTTTTCCTCGTCGCCGAAAGCAATAGCCTCCTCCAAGGGTTTGAAGGATGGCAAATCTTCAAGCCGGATCCTTCTCTTCACCATGCCGCTACTACTGTTAATGCTTTCAGGCATCCTCATTAACCTATGCACGTCAATTGTTACAACAGGGTCAATCCTCACCTTAAGCTCTTCAACAGCGTTCTCAAGCATTTTTAAAACTGTTTCCCTCCTGCTCGCTTTAAGCCTCTCCACGGATCCGGCCATTTCAATAACCCTTTCATACACTCTTCTTTTAACCCCCTTTAGGCCTTCACTTTCAACACTCGCCCCCCTCTTTAAAAGATTAAGCAGCTCTTTCTCGTCTAATCCTTGAATCAAGAGGTAGTCTACAATCTCCCTCCTTCCCTCCCCCATTATGTTTAGAAAATCTTCTTGATTTATATGCACATGGTATCCTCTGTTTCCACTGTAGAAGACAAGCATGTTTTCAGAGGCTATTCCAAAATCCTCCGTCAAAACATGGATCAGCTTCTCAGTTTCCCTAAGGGCCTCCTCCAACTGTTTCTCACTAACCAGTCTAACCAGCCCCGTTGGAGAACCGCATGACGAGCATCTGTCTCTCAACCCTATGTCGTAATTGCCGCATTTCTGGCAGACCCAGGCTGACTCCTCATCGCTAACAGTGTCAACAGCCTCCGCATCTATGTCGAAGAAAAGCTCTGCATTAACCAGTTTCTTCCCAGTCATGTCCCTGTTACCCGGGTCCTCGTAGCTTGCAGCGGAAACATAGATGTCGAGAGGTATTTCGTTTAAAACAAACTCGTGAAAATCCCTCAGACTGTTGAAACACTTATGTCTAAACATGCTTTTCCCTTTCTCTAGGAAGAAGCCGAACTCCCTGCTTCTTATCGGCTCCGGCGGCACCAGTCTACCTATGTTCTCATAATAGTACTTGAAGAACTCTCTCTTAAGAAACTCTAGGCTTGCCTGCAACATCCTTCTCACCATATCTTAAAGGATGCCTCACTCCTTTGCAATACTCATCGGGATAGCAGAGCCCGTTAGTAAGTATTGTCCTGCAGCTGGGCACAGAATACTTTTTACCTCCTCCCCGGAGGCCAGCCAGGTGCTCCACCTGGTATTTCGTAACACTATACTTGTAGTCAGGCTGTTTCGAGAAGAATTCAATAATCTCGTCAATATTCCTGTTTCTAGCTATCATAAACGTTGCTACAACCAGTCTCTCGAAGTGTGAAGCATTCTCCCCATTCTCCATCCTTTTAATTATCCTGCTAATACAAGGAGGCGTATCCATCCTCTCCTTTAGGGGTATGTAGCCAGGTTTACCGGCCTCAAGCTTACTCCACACTTCAACTATTTCGTCGGCTGCCTTCCTAAAGCTATCGGGCACGGCTTCCGCCGGAACAGGCTCAAGAGTCTTTTCATAAACATAATTGTTCACCTCGATTTGAAGCAGCCTTGCATACTCGGTTTTACTCATTAACACGTATCCATTATTAACAAACCTGTTTACAAGCTTCCAATGGGGCGCGTGGAAAGAGTATGCTAGCTTCAGATAAGTCGGTATCTTAACCCTTATCATGCTCCCATCATCCAGAACGCCTTCTACCCCCATTTTCCCCCCGATGTAGAGCAGTGTCTCATCACTCTCGTTCAGCATCCTCCTATAAGTGCCCCTGCTCTCTCCAAAAGCATACATCCTCCTAACATACTCGTTCATAATCATGGAAACAAGTATGATTGCGATTGGGAAGGACAGCATTTCCCTAACATAGTTCAGCTCGTCTAACGCGGTTACCTTAACCTCCTTAAAGATGAGCGCGCTTTTAACCCTATCAACAGCCCTTTTCAAGGCTGCTTCAGAACCTGTTCTCTCCAGGCTTTCAAGCGACAGGTCGATGTTTCTGGATATGAATTCCCTAGCCTCCGGTAGAAAAGGGTATCTCGCAGCCCTAAGGACGTTCTCACCCATCATTTTTCAAAGTCTTCTCCAATATGCGTTTACCCGTGAAACTTTATTAACGTTAAGGCTTGAAGCTTGTCGAAGCAAGCTATATAAGGAGTCCTCTAAGCTATAATGAATAGCCATGTCGTCTTCAAACATCCTCGCAAGACTCGTTATAAACGACGCTAGGCTTATTCGCAAGGCTCTTAAGGCAACCGCCTCCCTGATAGATGAGGCTCCGGTTAAGATAGGCGACGAAGGCCTCTCCATAAGGGCCCTCGACCTGGCGGAGGTGTCTATGATCGACCTAGTTCTTTCAAAAGAGGCTTTCGAAACATTCGAGTTCAAAAAACCCCTTAAGGCGAACATACGTTTAAGCGACGTGCTGAACCTTCTTAAGTTCGAGTCTAAGGCTGAGAGACTGGAAATGTCTTTCATGGAGGACAGGGTTAGCTTTAAGGTTAGCAACGATTTCACGAGAATCTTCACGATCCCGGTTTTCTTCTCCGAGGATAAGGATCTTCCACTTCCAAAGGTTTCTCTCGGGAACTCTTTCGAGACAAAAGTGTCAACGATAAAACATCTGCTTGACAGTGGGAAGCATATTTCAGACTACGTTTCCATAAGCGTGGAGAACAATGTCGTCGTGCTGTCTGCGAGGGGGGAAATCTCAGAGTACCAGGTTATACTTAAGGCTGAGGAGGGGAATCTCATAAACCCCGTTTTAAAAGAGGGTTCGAAAGCATCCTACGATCTTAAAAGGCTTGGCAGCATAGTTTCCTCCCTGCTTTTCGGCGAAAACATGAAGCTGGAGTTCGACACGGATCTTCCCATGAGGATAAGCCAGGGAATCGAGGAGGCGCCAAATAGTACAGTAACCTTCTTCATCGCGCCTAGAATGGAGAAAGCCTGATTCTTCTAAGAATACTCTCTCCAAGTATACCCGCATTTAGTGCATTTGAAAAACTGGGTTGCACTCTCGTCTGCACCCCTAGTCTGCGTTATCCACCAGTATGCCTCTTTATTCTTACACTTAGGGCAGACAGCGTTAGTAACAGGTAGTGGATTAAGATCCGTGTTTTTCCTCACCACTTTTATAGCGCCGTCTCTCCGAGCCGTCTCCACGCTTCTCTCAACAATGTGTGCACGCTCCTCGTAGCCGCATTTCGGGCAAGAATACAGAAGACTATCCTTGCCTCTTTTTATCTGGAGCTTGGTACCACATTTTGGACAGAACCTTATCTGCATAGGGGGTCTAATTGGGAGAGCTGCCCTATTATAAATGTTACTGATACGCTTACGGCCGGGCCTTCCCCGCAGCCTTATCAAGCTTTTCCTCGAGAGACTCCAAGTCTTCAATTAAGCTCCTGATTACCTCTAAAAGAAGCTTCTTAGCGTCTCCTCCCCCAGCATTTACGTAAAGCGTGGCCTCTTGTCTCAGGGGATGCTCCACCCTGTAGGCAGAGTATCCTTTAGCCAGCTTCATGTTTAAATAGCTTGTTAAAAGGTTCAGGACGGTGTGCGTTTCCCCATATACTTCCAGCTCTATACTGCCCTTCCCTACTTCTCTCCAAGCTACTCTCATACCCTGGTCACCAGCCTTTCAATCGGCTCATCGTAAAAAATACTCAGCTTCCTATTCTCTCTCGTCCTGCAGGATGGGCAGGTCAAGTATTTCTTGAAAAGAGCCAAGGGGCTCCCGCAATTCCCGCAGTAAGCCTTAACCACGCCGTACTCTTTAGCCGACAGGTCTATCAGATTCACGTTAACCGTCGACATTATTTCACCATAGATGAGATCATTCTCCCTAACATAGTTTCTCAGGCTTCCCGTCCTGAAGCGGGGGTAGCTTCTTCCAAAGCTTTCTCTACCTATAAGCCCAGTATGCTCATAGTTCAGCCTACTCCCATTTATGTAAAATATTCTGACGTTGACATAGTGGCTTGAGAAACTGGTCACGCTCCCAATGATCTTGAAACCGGGCTTGGGAACGAGAAGAGGCTTAAGCTCAACAACCTCAAGCGCCCGCCTGTTTCTGTCAACACTAACTCTTCCAACTCTGCTCGAATATATTACCCCGTTTTTCTCAAAGGTCCCGTCTCCGGGGAAAAACTCCTCCAGGGTTGCAAGAGGCTCTCCGACGAGGACGAGCTTACTCTGGCTCTCCTTCATTAACATTTTCCCTTCCTTTTACAACCTCTTTTTCGATAAAAGTCTCAACAGGGATTTTAGAGGCGGCTGTTTTAAGACTCTTCTTAACAGTGTTTTCAGATTTAAGGCTTGAAAAAACCTCCATAATGGGTTCCCCCGCCTTTATCTTCGCGGCAAGCGTAGTAGGCTTCCCGTAGGCCTTCTTCATACCCTTGCTAAGCCTGTCTGCACCAGCCATAGTAAGCATCTTATGCTCTCTCAGGACAATATGGGGATACGGGATCAGCCTTAGAACATAGTTGGCCTCGCCCAGCTCCGCTTCAAGAATCTTGTTGGCTGCGACACGGGCTGCTTCAAGAGCCTCCTGTTTTATCAAGGCAGACTTCTTAACTAGGAGCCGGAAGACGGCTTCAAAATCCTCAGCCTTCCCCAGTTTAAACTTGCTCACCCTAACCTGGGGTATTCTGGATATGTATTCCTTCCGAGTGTAAGGCATCTGCTTCAACTTTTTACCTAACCTTCCGCTTGTCTTCCAGCAGGCTGGTTTAAAAAGCTTCCCCTCCCCCAGTAGGAGATAAAAGGCAGTGATGGAAATAACACTTGAAGCATGGAAATCGCGGAGAAATACTACATAGTGCTAGTTGGACCGAAATACCCGGTTAACGTGGGGATTGTCGCAAGAACCATGAGGAACTTCTCCTTCAGGAAACTGGTGTTAGTCTGCCCTGGGAAAGAGGTTTTGGAATCCTCGAAGCTTTACGCTGCTCACGGTGCGCCAATTATTGAAAACCAGCTGGTTTACGAGGGCCTCTCACAGGCCCTGCGGGAGTTAAAGCCTACAGTAAGCATCGGAACCTCCGGTAGGAAAGCTTCTAAAAGCATTCTACGCCAATACGTTTCCCCCAAGGAGATGGTTGAACTCTGCAAACCGATAGAGGGGAGGGTCCTCCTGGTGTTCGGCAGGGAGGATGTGGGTCTGAAGAACGAGGAGCTTTCGCAGCTCGACTACGTCGTTCACATACCTGCCTCCAGCGAGTACAGCGTGATGAACCTCGCTGTCTCCGCATCCATACTCATGTACGAGGTCTTCTCAGACTCGGCGGAGAAACGGTTTAAAAAACTCCGAAGACCAGCCAGTAAAGAGATTGTTGACAGGATATTTTCCGAGTCTGAAAAGATATTCTCTGTTCTAAGCCTGCCAGAGGTTAAGAAAAACGTTGTACTGAGGTCTTTGAAAAACGTTGTTGGGCGCTCAGCCCCATCCGCCAAGGAGGCTGGAAGCCTGCTCTGGTTTCTCAGGAAGACCAGGCTGGGGATAGAGGCTTTGAGAAAAAAGCAGGAGGAGGGATAGCTTTTTAAAACTGTTGTAGCAGCATTATCCTGCTGTTTAGAAGAGAATGGTGACCGTAATATATATTACCGCACACTACATTATTCAAAATGCTGAATATGGAAGTAAAAGCTAGGATCCTAGTAATTTGCCTTACAGCCTTTCTGCTCACTCCCATTCTGAACGGATTTACCTCTCAGGCCCCTCGGATCAGGTATGAGTGTAGGATTTGTGGGTCTGGAACACAGCTGGCACGTCAAGGTATTTTGACGGGATCAAATTCCGATGATCTCATTTGGAGCCAGGAACCAATTAAGCTTGAGGGTGGAGAAAAGGAGGAAGCTGTGAAAAGGGCCCTTAATTCTAAAGAATTCCAGTTAGTGGCTTCGATTTTGTCTAAGATAGGGTACCAGCCTACATTGGAGGGTTCTGCTGCTATGAAGGCTGCGAAGATCGTAGAGGGTAAGCCAATCGACTACTTAGTAGCCGGAATAAGATTCACTGGAGACCTCAGATCAAGATTCGTTTTAGTTGTGGTGTTCGTAGAACCGTATCAAGAAGCAACAGCATATAGAGCGGATGAAGATTACCGTATCTTAGAGGTTTTGGTCAGAGCCGAAAAAGGCCGAATAACGGGAGGCAAGCTTGCACCTATAACCCAGGGTAATCGCGTAATTAATCGTGAGTCCTCGACCGGCATACCGCCACCACCATGTTCACCACCCTGCGGTACTTGCCAATTTTGTTTTCAGGAGTGCGTTGCCTATGATATACCCGGCATCATTCATTGTTGTACATTTTGTACTAACTGTTTGGCACTTTTTCCAGATATGGTGGCAGTGATGACCTGCGCGCTGCTATGCGTTTCGCTTTATTGCCCCAGTTGCTTCTACATCAATTGTATTGATTGGAATGCCTATTGTCGCGACTGTACTCCTGAGACTGGCTACTTGCCAGAATGCATGGGCTGTGGTTAGGAGCGTGAACCGAATGGGGATAATCGACCGGATGTGGATTAGAATTCCCTTCGTATTGCCTGCTTCAATATTATTTCTAGTGCCTGCCATGATTCTTTTCCTGCTTTACGTTTCCAGTCCCCAGTACCAGACCGCTGTGCATATAGTGAGTTTTGCCCAGTGGTTGTTTCTCACCTTGGCCTATGTCCTTGGAAGCGTGGCGGAGCGGCAGCCAAGCAACAGGGTTCCCAGGCTGCTTTCCATTTCATCCAGCCTAGTATCACTGCTCCTGTTCACCCTATGGTTCGCCTTAACGCTTAAACCACCCTACATAGTCCACCTCCTCCAATACGGGTGGCAGTTTTACTTCACCCCCTGCATAATTTACAACCTGACTAGGATCAAGCCCCCAGGATAGGAAGGCCATAATCCTGGTATTTTTAGCGCACAGTGCTCGCCGGCGGCTAGGTTTTTAAGCCTTCGACAACCATTTCCTTTACGGGAGAATGGTTACCAATCTTCCACCGCAGGCAGAAGCCCAGTACAAGAAGGTTGTTGCCTCCAGGAGCAAGGAGGAGAAGCTTGAGAACCTGAGGATATTCCTATCCATGATTCCTGAGCACAAGGGGACTGAGAAGCTTAGGGCCCAGGTTAAACGCCAAATATCCCGGCTTCAAGACGAGATTACTGCCGAAAAGAGGAGGCGCAGCACCCGGCCTGTAACGTTCGAGAAGGGTGAGACGACGGTGTTGACGACGATACTGGCTGAGGATAAGAAGCTTCTCCAAGAGTTTTTCACTAGTGTTAAACGCTTCGATGAAACGCTTATTCTAGAATCCCTGAGCGAGCTTAAACCCTTAAGCATCGGCTTCGAGGACATTGTTCTGAGCTTCGCGCCTCTTTCTCCATCCATGGTGGAGAGCCAGAGGTACTCGCTTATTCAAACAGTACTCTTGAAATCAGATCTGATACTGATACTTTTAAACATTAAAAAAATTCTTGAGAGCTTCAACCAGGTTAAAGAAACGCTGAGGAGATTCGGCGTCTATGTTGCTTCAAAAGAGTCGGCAGCGGTCTTCAAAAGTTTGGGGACGGGTGGGATAACGGTGTTGAACAGGTCGCGATTCCTATCTGAAGACGAGGTTAAGCGTTTTATGAGGGAAAGGGGTGTTGAAAGCGGTATCGTGCATCTTTCAGAGTTCACATCCCTCTATACGCTTGAAGGCTCGATAAAGGGTTTACAGAGGAAAAACTTTCTAATAGTGGTTAAAAACCATGGTGGTGAAGTTCCTGTAGACCAGTTAATGGTTCCAGAGGGTTCTATAGTTAGTTTGGAGCAGCTTTTGAAGAACGATGTTTTTAAAACTCTTTTCAAAGCCTCGGGGCTTATCCGAGTATATTTGAAGCCTCCTTCCGCTGTTTCGCCCTCCAGTAGGCCGCTGCTCGTGGATGAGGAAACCACTGTTCAGGAGCTTGCTTCAAAAATTCATAGGGATCTCTTTGAAAACCTGAAGTATGCTAGGTTATGGAGGGGAGGCTTCTCGTCTAAGCCTTTGAGAGTAGGTGCCTCCTTCACGCTTGTAGACAAGGATGTGGTTGAACTACGCACGAAATAGTTGTTAACGGTTTAAGAATTACAGTATACCCCGGGGTATATCCTCCTTCGGAGGATTCCTACATGGTTCTCGACGCTGTCGAAAAAGTTAAGGTTAAGAGGGTTCTGGAAATAGGCTGTGGGAGTGGCGTAGTTTCTCTGGCTCTTGCACGGAGAAGCATTGAAGTAGTTGCCGTAGACATTAAAATGGAAGCATGCAGAAACACTTTAACCAATTTCAAGAGGAACAGGCTTCCGGGGGTTGTGCATGTTGTAAACGGTGATCTTGCGGCAGCCTTCAGGGAAAGCGTGAGGTTCGACATGGTGGTCAGCAACCCTCCATATCTTCCGGTTGAGCCTTCCTTAAGCGAGGACTCGTCGTGGGCTGCTGGTAAAGACGCTTCTCTATTAAAAAGGCTTTTGGAAAACACGCTTCCACTGCTTTCTGATACTGGTGTATTGATCCTCGTTTATTCAAGCCTTCTCGGTTTGAACGGTTTGAAGAAGGCTCTGGAGGAGAAAGGCTTCTTAGTTGAAGAAGCCTCGAGTAGAAGCTTCTTCTTCGAAAAAATCATCCTGCTCAGAATAAGCAGGAAGCCGTTTAATCCCTGGTGAATATACGGTATTTAACATCGGTGGAAAGTTCTTCCACAACCCTTTGGGCCATGAGTTTAGCAATCCCCTGTACTCCAGTCCTGCTCGCGAGATCCTCGAAGGAGGTGAAAGGCTTCTTAGCTCTCTCCTCAAGTATCTTCTTAGCGTTCATCTTGCCAATGCTTGGAAGAAGCTCTATCGCGTGCATTTTAGGCGAGATGGATTGTAGATTGTTTAAGAGATCTATAAACCTGGGTTCGTTTTTAACTATTATGAATTCCGCAACCTCCGGAAGCATGTACCTCGCCTGAGGAGTGAGCTCACTATACCTAACTCGTCCAAGCACATTCTTAACCTGGGGCCTGTCCCCCTTCCCTATGAAAACCCTTTCCTTAAGGCCCAGCCTGACATGGGGGAACAGGGAAACCTCGAGCAGGGTGAAATAGTTCTCGCCTAGGAGCTGCGCGTAGGGCGTGTGCACGGGCCTGCCGACCCTGCTTAAAACCCTACCCTCCTCTAGAAAGTCCAGAACGTAACCGTGTTCTTCGAAAACTCTTTTACCCCTTGCAAAACCCATTTAAACCGCCTCCTCCCCGGGTCTAAACAGCACGGGGTGCCCTGGGCAGCACTAGGGGTTCCCCATTTCCGCCGCACGCCTCGCCCAGGGTTCTAAATACCTCCATCACCATAATCAGTTGTTTTTAAAGCGTCAAGCGTCTCAAGATAAAGTTTTTCTTCCGGCACGGGTCTTACCCTCCAGCCTATGAGGATAAGGTATTTGCAGGAAAAACATGACTTCTCAGAGTTACTCTGAGGCTAAACCTTTTTAAACTATCTTCAGCCGGAAAATAAGCGGGTAATATAAATGCTTTATTTGAAAGGCCTCGTCGTAGAGCTCGGGGGCAAAACCGTGATTAAAGGAGTAGACCTTCAAGTCAACGGTGGAGAGCTAGCCCTCCTTATGGGGCCCAACGGCTCAGGAAAATCCACACTGCTACACGCGATAGTCGGAGATAAAAGGTGTAGAGTGGTTTCAGGATCCCTGTTCTTCAACGGGACAGAGTTGACTGGCTTAACGATGGAGGAGAGGGTTAGGCTGGGCCTAGGCCTAGGCTTCCAGTTCCCGCCGAGGTTGAAAGGCGTCAGGCTCAGGAGCCTAGCGTTAAGGGTCCTTGAGAAAAGAGGCCTGCCGAGGGATGAGGCTGAGAGGGTTCTCGAAGAGTATTCAGGGCTCCTGAGGCTGGAGGGTCTTCTAGACAAGGATTTCAACGTTGGCTTCAGCGGTGGAGAGGCTAAGAGGGCTGAGCTGATGCTGACCCTGCTTCAAAACCCTCGCCTCCTGCTTTTGGACGAGCCTGATTCTGGCGTCGACGTGGAGAATCTTGCACTCATGGGTTCAGCAATATCCCGCTACCTGTCTTCAAACGGGAGGGCAGCAATACTGATAACCCATACGGGTTATATTGCTAGACACGTCAAGGCTTCTGAAGCACACGTTATGATCGATGGAAGAATAGTGTGCAGCGGAGACCCTGGTGAAATGGTTTCAAACATTATGGAGCACGGCTTCGAAGCATGCGTGAACTGCAGGAGGGCTAAGCGGTGAATCTGGAGGAGGCTAGAAGGCTTCTTAAGCCGAAGGCTGAGAAAGCCTTGGCTAAACCGGCTCCACACGGGTTAGACCTGAACCTCTCAGGTTTCAAGCTTGGAACAGGCTTTGGAACAGGGGTTGAAGGCTCTGAGAAGATTCTAGAATCCGTGGGAATAGACTTGAATGAGAGGAACAGGTCTGGAAGCTACTACCAGGTGGATAACAAGGCAGTGTATTCCTCCACTAGGCAGAAAGGGTTAACGGTTAAACCGTTAAGCCAGGCCCTTAAAGACCCTGAAAACCTAGACTACTATTGGAAGGCTCTGCCCGTCGACACTGACAAGTATACTGCTGCAGCATTCCTAGGGGAGAAAGAAGGATACTTCATAAAGGTGGATGACAGTGTTAACGTTGACACTCCCGTGCAAGCCTGCCTCCTCCTTAGAACACCGGGCTTGATTCAGGCTCCGCACAACATAGTGGTTGTCGGTGAGAACTCTAGGGTACACGTGATAACGGGGTGCGCCGCCATGAGGGAGGAGGCTGGCCTACACATCGGAGTATCAGAGTTCTACGTGAAGAAGGGAGGCACCTTAACTTTCACCATGATACACAGCTGGGGTAAAGCTATTCACGTCAGGCCCAGGACAGTAGCCCACGTTGAGGAAAACAGTGTCTTCATAAGCCACTACATAAACACTTCACAAGTCTCCTCTCTCCAAACACACCCCGTAGCATATCTAGACGGGAAGGGGGGCAGAGCCCACTTGTCATCCATAATAATAGGCAGGGGAGCATCCCACATTGACGTGGGCGGCACCCTGGAACTGGATGCTCCAGCATGCTCCGGCGAAATACTTTCTAGAACAATAGGCTTCGAAGAGAGCACAGTCATCGCCAGAGCCAGGGTCGCCGGCAAGGCTCCAGGGGTTAAGGGGCATGTGGAGTGCAGGGGACTACTATTGTCGAACGAGTCTAGGATAGACGCAATACCTGAGCTGGAGGCAAGGGTGCAGGATGTCCAGCTGACTCATGAGGCTGCCATAGGCAGAATAGCCGAGGAGGAACTACTATATCTCGTGGCAAGAGGCTTCACAGAGGAGGAAGCCAGATCAATAATAGTGAGGGGCTTCCTGAGCGTCGAGCTTACAGGCCTCCCTGAAAACCTGGCCAAGTACTTAGAAAGTATTCTGGACAGCCTAGCCGCATCGCTCTAGCCTCCGCCTCAAAAATTGAAAACGCTTCTAGGAGCGCGCGCTTAATTACTTTATGTGTGTTAAAAAATAAATACTACCGCATGCTTACATTATATTCGTAATGTGGAATATGGAAAAATGTAAGATCAGGCTTTCAGCGTTCTTGGTCTTAGGTCTTCTCCTTGTCATTGTTCTTTTGAACGGATTCGGATCACGGGGCAAGTATGGATGCAGAAGCTGCGGGTGAAACGATGTTGAAGGGGGTAACAATCTTAGCGCTGATGTTCATTGTAGTTCTCGCCGTAATAATGTGTTTTGAGCTGGTTGAACGAGGGTATATCGATTTCTTATATCTTGTACTGTTTTGTTTCGTGTTAATCGAGGTGTTGAGAGAAGAGGGGGTGTTAAAGCTTAATGATCTCCACAAGGCCATCTTGACGATGTTGTTTCTACCCCTTGTGGTCTACTCCTCGTTTCAGTCCTCCGATTGGCAGGGGAGAAGCATAATCGCATGCAGTATGATTCCTTTAATCGGCTACTATCTTTAAAGATTCTTTAAGAGTAAACATCCATCCTTCAAGGGTAATTGACATAATTCCAATAACATGTCAGAATTGAATGCCTAGACTCTTAGGTCAGAGTCTTCTCATATTAGCGTTTATCGCAATCAATTTAAAGTATAATATAAGCAAAGATTTCATGGTTATTGCATATCCTCGTATTTTCTGATATTAGCGTGTTATCGTTTAATGTTTTACAAGTCTCTAGCGTGCTATTTGTGAAGATGTTTTATGATGGGCGTATATTGAAAAGAGGTATAGATAAGGCCAAGGAAATTTAGGTATCAGGCAACTTTCTTCGTCAAGTACTCCAGGCCCTACGTTGTCAATGCTAAGATTTACGAGCTCAGTGTATGCTTCGGTTCAAACAACTAAGGAGGAGAAGAAGTTAACAGTCCAGTCCCTACGCGCTGGGCATGGTAACCCTCAAAGTATTCTGATTCTCTTTTGAAGAGGGTTCGGGCTAATGAAGCTCCAGGATAGTCCTTCTTTTCCGCATATCCATAGTAAGCAATCTCATTTTATGGTTTAGAACTTCTCTACCCACTAGTACTTCGCTCGTCAAAAGCTCGGGCTCAGTGGGTATGTAAACCCTGACTCTGCCTAGGTCTATCTGCCTCCCCCCATGGTAGAGGAAGGCCTCCGCCACGTAGACCTCAAACTCAGAGGCGCCGTATAACGGGTTTTCAAAGCTCACCTTAGCAGTCGGCTCAACCCCTTCAAACATTCGCACTATCTCCATGTTCGGATAAATCCCGCCGTCGAAGCCGGTGTCGATTATCGCTGGCCCATGCGCCCGCCGTCTACCAGCCTTGATCACTAGGTGGACGACTGGTGTATCTGGTATCTTCTCTCCACGGTCAGTATACCCATCCTCGGAATAATGGTAGTCGACCCTCATTCCTCTTCAGTCTCCTCGACAATCCATCTCTCCCTGATCGACCTGCCGCGGAACCGCGGAGACCTGAGCCTGAGGTAGCCGGTGGAACTCAGCTTCCATAAAACCGTAGGGTATTTACGGCCCTTGACTTCAACCTCCATCCCCAACTCTTCTTCCAATATCCTTGTTATGACCTCGCTTCTAGCCATGTTCATCCGCTTGCAAAGCTCATCCACCTTCCTCAAAAGGGCCTCTGGAATGCTCACACTTATCTTAGCATTCGTCATACTACTAAGTAATACTTTTTACTACTATTTTAAGCTTTCCATTCTTAAGTCGTACAAATCTAAAAACGTGAAGTAAGATGAAGTCAAGCTTGAATAGTCATTAAAGAAACCTATCTCTCGAAGTCATACATTTCACTGTTGAAGAATGTTCTTTAATGATGCGTTGAGCTGGACGTGTGCCAAGCTCTCGCAATAAGGATAGGAATATGTTTTGCCCTTTCAACGCTTCCTAATAATCTTCACGATGGCAGCATTAGAGTTGTCATTACCGACGTTATTATCATAGCTATTGTCAGCACCTGGCTTCTTTCTCGACTTTCCAGCCCTTTTGGCTTTCTATGTAAGACCAAGTATTTTTGTATGTTTATAATGCGTGTTAATTGTCTGCGAATGGCTATCGTTGGTTTGCTTCCTCAAGCGCGTGAAAGCTGCTTAATAACATTTAATGTATGTAACTATATCCGCCAAGATAGATAGGAAGTTGCATGACAGGGCCGTCGAGGAAGAGGTAACCCTGTGTGGACGGCCCCAACCTTGTTGAAGCCCTCGTGCGTCGAGAAACTTTATCTGAAGCCTCTGCATAACATGTTTAGGATGTTTAGGCGTGCCTTTCTGAAGGGACCTGACTTATACGTATACCATAAAACCGGGCTTATAGCGATAGTCGAGGTTAAAACCACAACAGAATCTAAATACTGGGAAGGGTATCTGAAGAAAGCTAGGAAGGATTTAGAAAATTATTTCGAATCGGAAGAGTGGAAAGACATCTTCAAGGACGCCCGGCTGGGAATTCCGGTAGCTCTATACCTCAGGGATTTGGATGAAATAATCAGGACGGAGTTCAAGAGCGGGATTGAGAAGAGAATCGGTGACACCGTATCTAATCCGAACTTTAAGCCCTAATGCGATGCCTAAGTCCTCCAACCTCTTTCTTTCTTCAACTTCTCAGCTTCCTCTTCTGTTAGGACAACGTAGTTTATGTCCTCGAAATAGAAGGTCTTGTAGTACTGGTACCCGGTATCCCTAATTAATTCGTTTATCTTCGAGACAGCTGGATCCATGACGAGAAGCTTCCAATCATTTGTGAAATCGACATAATGCTCTTTTCCCCTGAACTTGAAGAATGTCCTGCACCATGCCAACTGTTCATCTATTTTCCATTCCTCCCTGATATCAGTCGGGCTAAAGACCCCTCTGGATATTCTTGCAAGCTTCTTAATTAGTGTTATACCCATCCCATTAGATGGATGGATCTTCCAATCCTCGACGAAGAACCTTTTGCCGTCAAAAACGCCAATTCATAGTCTATCATGGCATCGCTCTCCTTCATGAAATCTTCTTCGTGTTCCTCAATGGACTCCTTGAAAATAACTCCCCGAGGCGTGGGACTCCACCTTTGTCCCATGTGCCTTTGCTCCTCCTCGCGCCAACGATATCTGTAATCGATTTCCCCACTAAATATCCTCTCAAGAATCTCTTCAGATGATAAGCCAGAATAATCCTCAAAGAAACCCATCTTGCGAAGATATTCTATCGATTCTATAAACCTCTTCCTCAGCTCGAGTTTCATCCATAATGACAATGTGGGTAAGGGCTTAAAAGCATAACTGCACCATACAGCATAACGAACCTCGACACATCCTTTTTAATGTAATGCGCGCTAGAATAGGAAAGACTAGTACTTCCATATAAGTATCCAAATATTTAATAGAATAGCGCCCTGGCCGGGATTTGAACCCGGGTCGGGAGGGTGACAGCCTCCAATGCTAACCTTTGTGCTCGCGCCCACGCGCGCTTACACCACCAGGGCCTTTTTGCGTCCTTTGACCCACAGGCGTGCCGGGGTAAAATAAATCTTTCGCTTAAACTCGTGACACTTGAAAACACTGGTTGCTTTATGGTTTCACGGGCCTCATGCTAGCGCAGATTTCTATGATCTCTTCCTCTGTCAGGACGGGTGCGAACCCGAAGAGATAGTTTAAGGAGCCGATCTTAATGTCTACACAGTATGAGTATTCTGTACCGTATTTCAAACGGTATTCTTCATGACCGACTGGCATTTTGCTGGAGATGAATGCCGTCCACTCGCCCACCTTGTCGAACCTGTCGGTTGTGCTGTTGCGCACAGAGAAGGGTATTTCTGGCATGGGTGTTATTTCTATACCGATTTCCGCGGTTGCAATGGCGGTGTCTCCGGTGTTGCTGTAAAGCACTATTATGGGGAAGCTAACCTGCCCGTCGAGAACCTTAGCCCATATGGCTGTGAGCTCCATCCCCTTCACCATTTTCGCGGGAAGATAGAGGGTAAGCCCTCTCTTTGCCAACTGGTTAACCACAGTATCCAGAGTGACGACCTCGCCGGGAAATGGTGCAATGCCACGTTTCGAAGCATTCTGCACAGTAGAATCTGGAGCTGGGCCCGGGAGCTGCTTCGGCACAACGTAGTTCCCCACGATTATGCTCATAACCATGGCTGCTAAAAGCACCGTGAGGAGCATATTTTCAATTCGAGCCATCAGCCACCACCCCAAGCATAAAACTCACAATCGGAGACTTCCGTAAGCCAGCGCGCGCTATTCTCATCTCCGCTGATTAGATTACTATTGTTTCATTTTATACTTTTTTTACAATAATCAAACATCCTGGAGGTGTACATTAAATAAATATGCATAATTCGCGGGTTTAGCGCGCGCGTTCCTTTGGCATGCTTAAAAGCTATGGATCCTGAAGGAGTTTTGAACCAGCGTGTCTTGGCTTGTTTTTGGAAGTTTTTCATATGGTTGTACATTGCCGCTAGGGCTTCTACAGACAACTTGTTTTTCACGGCCGGATGGAAAACAAGCTCTTATAAAGATTTTTTCACGTTGCGTAGACGTTTAGCAATTCGAAGCGACGTAGTGTGTCTTGGCAAATAAGTAGAACCCATGTTCAAAGTTGCTGATTAGCATCACAGTTCCTCTTTTTTCCAACGATGGAAAGCTATGTTTATTAAGCCAAGCCCTATTTGAGTATGCCAACTACTCCGCCGAAGCCCTTTTGGAGCATCATTCCTTCTTCCGTCGCCGTAGATATTAGCTCGAGCTGAATATTTTTCTGCGAAGCCGTTTCGATGAAACGGTCAAGCAGGCTTTCTTTCTCAGCAACATACAAGCTTGTTGAACCGCATTTTGGACAAGGTGTTGAAGATACTTTCGCCGGGAGAGCGATCAGCTCTTGGAACGGGTGTTGCTCAACAGCCTCGTAGTCGCATTTTCCGCATTTAATCTTAACCCTGAATATGTCGAGAACCTCTGAGAAAAGTATGAGCCTAACCTTTCCGCTTTGAACCGCGTTCTCAACTTCTTTAAGCCCGTAGACAACCTTGTCTGGCTCGGTGCTCACGAGTTTAAGGAAGCTGCCCACCAGGTTTCTCTCTTTTATCAAGTCGAGCTCCTGAAGCTTTTCAGACGCTTTCCCCAGTATCTCCTTTATGCCCTGGTGACCCGTGTATGAAGTGTCAACCACTGCCAGTATTTTCTTCCTAAGCTCGTAATGGATGAAATCTTTTTCAAGGAACATTTCCTTCGTTGGCCCAGGCCCACCAACTATCAACCCTTTAACATCAGTGTTCTGAAGGTAAATCTCGTTCAGGCGCTCAGCAACACGCCTGTAGAAATCGTTAAGCTCCATCTCCCTGAGTCTTTCAAACCTTCTGGCTGACTGGCCTCCCTTGCTAGTCTTACCAGGGACGCCGGAGGTCAACTCGTCTTTCACGTCAATATTCCTACCCGTTGCGAGAGCAATCGTTGCCTCAGAATTATCAATGGACAGGATTAAGTACTTATCCTTCTTCTCGAGCATCTCTTTAAGAGGCTCAACGTAAAACTTGTCGTCGCAGCCGTAGTATGAGAGGGTTATTTTCTCAGGGGGCTCTATCACATGGATCTCAATATTCTCTGACCCCGGGGCCTCTCCCGGTATGGCTCCGCAGAATATGACTAGCCCGTTTTCAGGAGCCTCGTCGTAAAGCTTAAGCCTCTGCTGAACCTTGACAATAGCGTCCTGAACATTCTTCCTCGTCGTTCTAGACTTTATGTTGGATGCTTTCCCATACTCCTCCCTGAGGTTCGTCATCACCTCGCTTATCCGTCTCCCCGGGGGTATGTAGAGGCTAATCAGCTCCGTCCCACGCCCCCTTTTTTCAGAGAGCTCTCTAAGAGTCCTCCTCGAAATATACTCCTTCACCGAGGTTGCAAGCGTTTTTTCACTCAAAACAGGGTTCTCCGGGGAGACCTCACTAACCCCCATATATTAATATTTCACTCCCTGGAGGAATAAGGGAGAAATGAGGATCGTGTTGAAAATAGGGCACGCCCTCTTCAAGGGGCATTCGATAGATCTGGAGAAGATTCGAGGCACTGCTGACGCGGTCCTAAGGCTGCACAACGCGGGGCATAGGATGGTTGTTGTAGTCGGCGGCGGTGAGCCCAGCAGGACCTACATAAAGGCGGCTAGAAGCCTCGGGGCGGACCACGCTACTTGCGACGAGATGGGAATAATGGTCACCCGGCTGAACGCCCTACTGCTCTCCATAGCTTTTGGAGAGGCCGCGAGCAGAAGTATTATAAGCGGCTTTGAAGATCTTGAGAAACAGCTGGACGCGGCCGGGAGTAAAATAATCGTCGGGGGAGGTTTCACACCGGCGCAGTCTACAGACGCTGTTGCAGCGCTAATAGCTGAAAGAATGAAAGCCGATCTTCTGATAAAGACTACTGACGTCGACGGTGTTTACAGCGCTGATCCTGATGAGAACCCGAATGCGAAACTGCTTAGAGAAGTAAGCATAAGAAGGCTCAGGAAAATACTTAGCGAGGGGGAATCTAAGCCAGGGGAATACAGGCTTCTAGACCAGGTTTCCCTCTCGATACTTGAAAGGTCAAGAATACCGGTTGTAATCGTAAACGGCTCCGACCCTGAAAACATCGTTAGAGCAGCTTCAGGGGGGAAAGTAGGCACGAGAATAACCTACTCCGGATAAACGCTGCTCGCCAAAATCAGCCTCCCCTTATAGAGCGCACGCCGGCTGTTTCAGCTCTTAAAAAAAGTATAGAAGGAATGGGGCCAGGGCGATTTGAACGCCCATTCACGGGTGTCTCTCATTTTCCCCAGCTCCAACCTTTCCTCATCTCCCTCACCGGGATCGCTGGCTTCGTGTGGCTGGAGCCCGCCGTCCTGCCTGGTTAGACTATGGCCCCGGTTTCCCCGTGTGTTTTCTTGACGGAGGATTTTTAAGGTTTTTCATTCTTGTTAGTCGGCTGGTTTGGCTGTCCTAGTGTTTTCAACGGGTATTCGCAGGTTTTACGTTTATTTAATCCTGGTTAGGCTTAAGCAGTACTGGGGGGTGGGGAAGGTTTTATTAAGGAGTTACGCTGTTTAAAATCGGATGAGAGATGGTCCACGCGTATGTTTTGATGAATGTTGAGATAGGGACTGAGAACGATGTCTTGAACAGGCTTAAGGAGACTCCTGGGGTTGTCGAGTCCTGGATTGTTTTCGGTGTTTACGATATTATTACCAAGGTTGAGGCTGAAAACAGTGAGAAGCTTAAGGAGTTCATAAGCAGGTACATTAGGAAGATTGAGGGCGTGAGGAATACTCTTACGCTGATGCCTATCGAGGGCTTCTCCAAGTAAAGTTTAAGCCGAGCCTGGTGAAGAGTATCGTGAACTGTTAGCGATGGGGCTGAGGTTCGGGTCTAAGAGGGAGCAGGAGCGTCTGCTCAAGAGGCTTGGGATAAAGCTTGAGGAGCTGCATGGCGTGAGAAGCGTCGTTATAGAGACCGATAGCGAGAGGATTGTTTTCGACTCTCCGACTGTGACTAAGATGGTTGGTGGCGCCCAAGAGATATACCAGGTTATCGGGGAGCCTGTGGTTGAGAAGAAGGAGAAGGAGGAGTATGTTCCGCTGGAGGAGGATGTTCTGCTGGTGGCGAAGCAGACCGGTAGGAGCGTTGAGGAAGCTAGGAAAGCATTGGTAACAACAGAGGGGGATATTGCTCAAGCAATAGTTCTGCTCCAGTCGAGCCGCTAGGGAAAGGCATATTTATCTTCCCCGTGTTTCACTAGGGTCTTTAAAAATGGTGTGCGAGATATGTGGGGGAAGGGCGCCGAAGCTTAGGAGAGTGGTTGTGGAGGGCAGTATTATGAATGTTTGCCCGGATTGTTTCGCCACCCTTACTAAGAAGACTCCTGTTGAAAGCGTTTTTGCAAAGCCCGGTGGGAAAGCGGTGAAGAAAACGGTGGCTGCTAAACCTGTTGCAGTTAAGAAGGTTGAGGCGAAAAGCCGTGTTGAAAACGTTTCTCTAGCGGAGTCCGTGGAGCTTGCAGCCAATTTCAGGGAGCTTATTAAGAATAGGAGGAGGGAGCTCGGCTGGAGCGAGGAGGACCTGGGGGAGAAAACCGGTTTGAAAACCTCTCTCATAAAGAAGATAGAGTCCGGTAGAATAACTCCCTCGGTGGTTGACACTAGGAAGATTGAGAACGCTTTGAAAATAAAGCTGCTTAAGACGAGTACCGTGCAGGAAGAGACACTCCCAGCTAAGCACATCGTCAAGAAGCCTTCTTCAACCCTAACCCTGGGGGACATTCTGCGCGACGAGGCTGCAGAACAGTGAGAGGCTAGTTCTAAGAATGATGCAGGAGTGTTGCGAAATAGGGGTTCTACGTCTCGGCCACAGGATATTCAGAGATAAGAGGGTGACTATGCATGCTTTCCTTGTTTCAAGAGCCTTCGGGGCAACATCGTTCATCATTCACGGGGACAGGGATTCTAAGCTTGAGGAGAAAGCCAAGAGGGTTGTTAGGGATTGGGGTGGGAGAATAAGCGTTGACTATAGTGGAGACTGGTTGAAAACGGTTGAGGAGTGGAGGAGCAGGGGGAGCCTGATCGTCCATCTTACGATGTACGGCATGCCTGTTGAAAACGTTATCGAGCGCGTCAGAGGGGCGGGCAGGCTCCTAGTGATAATCGGCGGCCGGAAGGTTCCCCGTGAGGCCTATGAAGCCTCCGACTATAATGTTGCGGTGACAAACCAGCCTCATTCAGAGATAGCTGCGCTCGCAATATTCTTAGACAGGTTTTTCAAGGGTAGGGAACTCTATATGCAGCATTATAAGGCAAGGGTCTTCGTGGTTCCCTCGCCTAGGGGAAAAGTAATATGTAGGAACCCGCTTTACAAGGAGGAGGAGAAAGTTGGGCGAGGATAGGTTTGACGCCATAAGTCATCTCTACACGCAGATCGTAGGCCTGATAGGGGGGGATGAGGCGATAGAGGTTGCGGAGGCATTGATACAGCTTAAGAAGGCGAGCGAGGAGCAGATATCCTCTAAAACCGGGTTGAGAGTGGGAGACGTTAGGAAAATACTTTTCAAGCTTTACGAGAAGGCTTTGATAACCTACGAGGAGTTGAAGAAGGAGGAAGGAGATAGGATAAAGAGCATATTCCTATGGATGCCGCTCATAGACCAGGTTGAGGGGATAGCTACAAACTACAGGAGGATGATTCTGCAGAAGCTCAGGGAGAAGCTTGCCTTCGTCGAGGGTAACGAGCTCTACCATTGTGGGAAGGAGGGTCATAAAATACTTGTTTTCGACGAGGCTGTTGAAAACCTTTTCAAATGCCCCGTGTGCGGCGAACCCCTGTTCAGAATGGATAAGGAGGAATACTTGAGGAAGCTGAATACGCTGATAAAAACAATTGAAAATGAGGAGAAAGAGTAGAATACCGAGCGAGAAGAAATGCGTGAAGATTCTTTTAGAAGAAGGGGTTAACAGCAATGTTCTTAGACACGTCTTGAAAGTCAGCGAAGTCGCAAAAGACTTAGCCGGCAAAGCGGAGTCGAAAGGATACCGTGTTAATAAGAAGCTGGTTGCAGCAGGAGCACTGCTCCACGACATTGGGAGAGCAGTTACCCACGATGTTTCACACGGAGTAATAGGCGGGCAAATAGTGAGGAGGAGAAAGCTGGACGAAAGGCTTGCGAAAATAGTTGAGAGACACGTGGGAGCAGGAATAAGCGAGGAGGAGGCAGAGAAGCTGAAACTAGGCTCCATAAGCCTAATCCCGGAGACTATCGAGGAGAAAATAGTCTGCTACGCCGACAAGCTTGTAGACGGCGACAGGAAAGTAGAGTTCACAGAGACCCTGAAATACTTCAAAGAGAAACTGGGCTCAGACCACCCCGCGATAAAAAGACTAGAAGAATTAGACAAGTTTTTCCAAGAAATCCTCAACTAACAAAAAATAATGTTTAACCAGCAATAATACGAATTTGCCCAGAATAAGACGCAGGAATCCTAAACATCGAGCCGAGAAACATTTTTATTCTCCCTCGAACCCCGCTTTCCCTAGGGCCCGTAGCTTAAATCCACATGTGGAGAGCAGCCTGGTTAGAGCGCTGGGCTTTTAACCCATAGGTTGGGGGTTCAAATCCCTCCGGGCCCGCATTAATTTATAGTTATAGATATGTTTCTGTAATGTCTCACCTTTTTGAAGTTACGTTGAGAACTTAGCCCTCTTCTGCCAACCCTCTAATACATGCTAAGACAGAAGGCAGGATGCGTAGCCAGTTACGCTTAAAAGGCTTGATCAATATTATAATCAGTGATGAAGACTGAGCTAAAAAAGCGCCTCATAAACTCGATCGATTTCCTTCGCGAAACGGGCTTCTTTAAAGATCGCTCCAATCTCTCTTCAGAGGAGATTCTTGAAAAGATCTTCAATGGGGAAATCGATTTTAGTGTTCTATGGTATCTAGATGGAGAAGAAGGCATGCGTAAAAGGCGAGAGTGGCGCATAAAGTCGAGTGGAACTATTCTTAAAGAACACGTAGTTGAGTATGAGGAGGAATACATGAAGAAAAGCGATGCCGAGATAGACTGCGAGCTGGCCCCTTTCGATACTAAGAGGTTTTTCATCGAGAGCAGTGAAATCGAGGCAGTGAAAGGCATGGGCATAGCACTGATTAAGAAGCTTGCTAGGATCTCAAGGGGGATTTTTAACCCTACGGATGTCAGGGAGGAGTGGAATTGGAGATATAATGTAAGGGGGGATGTGCGATGCAGAGTATTTTTCAAGTTCAGGGAGAAAGAGCATTACGTTGACTTCACTAGCTATGGTCAGGCTCTTGTTATGGAACCAGCCGTCTGGAAGATAAACGAACTGATAAAAGATACTAGATACCAGTATTACTCAGTTTTCATCCCAGATTTATGGATAAACTACGTTGTCTTAACCGAAGAGGAGGCTGAGAAGCTTAAAGAAAGAGGGTGGAAGCTCTCTCTTCCTCCCGAGCGGTTAAACTTAGACTAGGGTGGGACCTTATAGTGCTCATAGTTATCCTTGCTAATTAAGCATAGGACGCCTTCTCGGAACTCGGTCTCAATTATCCTATCCAAATCTTCAAGATATATGGGCACTACGATTCCAAACCTAGCATCCTTCCACTCACCATCAAGATAGCCCTCCACCTGTGGGATAGCTTCGTAGTCTATTGTCCTCTGCAAACTTTCCATAGAGGTTACCGAGGTTTTAACCTCGGCTATCGCTATAAGCCCGGTTTTATGGTATACGTAGAAGTCAGGTCCCCATCTTTCATAGCCTTGAACGACTACGAGCTCCTCCTTCGGTATGCCGGTTATTTTAGATACTATCTCCCTTATTTCATCTTTACGATAGAGTCTTACGTATTCCCAGCCGACTTCCCCAGTCAAAATTCTAGCCTCTGGATTCACCTCCGGTAATCCTTTAGTAAAGATAAGCTCCCTGAGCTCCTTCACCTTATTTACTAGGGCCGATTTGGGTTCCTCGAAAATTATCTCGTAAGGTCTTGTTTCTTCACCTACTCCTAGGAAGTATTCTATTTCGAGCCTGTTCCACTCTTCGTCGTAAACCATGCTTTTTATCTTTCTGTATTCATATGTGGTCGCCTTTATCTTGGAAAGGTATTCCTTAGACTCCTTATGAACCAGTTTGATCAGGTGTTCTTTCTCATAGCCTTTTATCGCTAGGATGACGGCCGGTCCATAGTCAGATCTATCATAATGTAGATCCTCTTTAATGGTTAATTCACAGACTTTCTTCCCATTCATGATGAGCCAGTATTTTCCTTCCTCGAACACTATGCCAAACGGGATTTCTCCCTCTTTTATCACCGTCCTAATGAAATCGTAGGTGGTGATTTTAACAATCCTAATCTCGACCTCCTCTCCATCAATGCCGATTTCAGGAAGATCGAAATCCATCCTTTCACCTTTGTACTCCTTGTAGAAGGCCCTTCCCTTGACTTCGATCCTAATCCAGCATGGTTCACCACCTAGGTATGGAGCCAGTTGACTATGAGATACGTAAACCCTCAGATTATCCTTATGCTGTTTCAAAACGCATTTCACCACTACTCCATCCGGGTAGTTGGCTATTCTGCTGAGCTCCTCCAACGCCTGCTCGATGTTTTTCATCTTCATTCTGCTGACTATTGCTGAGGCTAATGCGCAACCTTCCAAAGTGCTCTCAGGATATCTGAATGCTTTTTCAACAACGTCTCTGAGCTTAGCATTCGCTACTTCCCTATTTCCCCCTGATGAGTTGAGGGCTTTGCCATAAACCTTTTTCAAAACGTCTAGGAGCCATTTCGCAGCTTCATACCCGTCTGGCCCAAGGTTTCTCTTTACGCAGTCTATCAGCTCCAGGGCCTCTTTCGCAAGCTGAGCGTCGGAAATTAAAATCGACGAGTAGAATGCCGCTATCTCGTTCTCAATATTCTTAACATACTCCTCGCTTTCCCTCTTAGCTTTCTCAACAGCCTCCTCAGCCGTCTCCTCCTTCTTAACGTAATCCGTTATCTTTCTCACAAGCTCTGTCCTCCTACCCCTGCTCAGCGTCTTAAGCCACTCAACATTCCTCGCTAGAGTGTTTACAACGTCTAATGCCTGCGTGTCGGTTAAGCCATTGAGCAGAATGGATTTGAGAAGCTCCTCCTTGAAATCGCTTCCCAGAATGCTTCCAAGCAATCCGCTTACGCTTGCTACCTGCTCGTAGAAAGCCTTCTTATCCACGCTAGTCCAAACAACCCTGGTCTCAACCGCTTGGATTCCTACGAAAGCCCCAGAGGAGTATGAGAACAGTGGTGCTTGGAGGTCCTTGCCTGTGTAGATGACCATGGAGGTTTCCCCGCTCGGGTAGAAGATGCTTAGGGGGCCAGGGTCGGCTACGCCCCTCTGAGCCAAATCAGCCTGGGTTATTGTAAGCGTTTCCCCGCTTGGCCTAGCTAAAAGCCCAAGCTGGAGCCCCAGCGTGCTCGCTGTTACTACTGCTGGTAAATAGCTCCCACCGTGGAACGCCTTAGCCACGCCGTCTTCGCCGACTACCATGCTTGTCTCCCCTATTCTCCCGCCGAGAAGCATCCTGTTGAGCTCCCCTGTCTCCAGCGGGTTCTCGCTTGGAACAAGCCTTACCGACGGGTTGTCAAGCCTTAGAACCATGCCGTCGCCGAACCTCACTGAGCCGTCCATCCCCAGGGTTCCCCTATCCATGCTGAGCTTCCCGTCTGAGAGCTTGAACGCGTTGAACCCGAAGGCTTTCTCAACCTGCGAGCCTGGGACAACCCTAAGATCCTCCTTTAGGAGCTCGAACACCGCTGGAATGCGTTCCTCAGCCTTGAACGCGAAGACCATGTAGCTTCCTTCCCCCAGCGTCTTCTCCCCAGCGTATGCTAAGAGGCCTTTGAAGGCGATGCTTCCCCTTGCGAACTCGAACTCCACGACTGTGCCCCTCTGAATACCCGGGTAGAGCTTTCCCGCAAGGCTCTTCTCAACCCCGACCTCTATCCCGTCAGCATTTATGCTGAGTATCCTCGCTACATCTGGACCCATCTTAGCCAGCTGCTCCCATGCCTGCTTGAACTCCGCTAGGCGGAGCATCTTGGTGAAGTCTCCCCCAACGCTTTGGGATAGCTGGAGGGCTTCATCCGGGCTGAGAGACAGTAGCGAGCCAAGCTTAAGCCTCAGCAATGGGCTTCCCAAGTACTCCATCAGGTTTCCAGCGTGCTGGCTTAGGAAGCCCTTGTCCATTTCAGCCATCCATTTAAGCATGCTCGCGATGTAGAAAGCGTCGCTCTTGCTCTTCAAAGCGTCGTCGAGGACCATGGCCACGAGTTCCCTCGGGTTTGGAACGTTCAGGTGGGGGTAGACCTTGCCTATGCTGTCCGCCATGGAGCATGTCAATGGTGTGCCCCATTTCTCCTCATTGCCATAGAGCCTACTGTAGATGCTTGGGTCGTTCCTGAGCTCCGATGGCATACGTAGCATCGCAACGTCTAGGGCTATCTGCCTTCCGACGAATACTCCGAGCGGGGCTCCGACCATTGCTCCTATTATCGAGGTCCTCCTGCCGTCATCCATAGCCGGGTCCGCTAAAGCCCTTAATGGGGCTACGACTATTCCGAACGGGCTTACCGTCAAAGCCTCAATAGCGTTTCCCGTCTGAGTGTAGACTATGAATGAGTTCACCGAGCTCCAAGCTAGGCCAGCCGCCGCGATAGCTGCTGCAACAGGCTGGAGCCCGGGGATAAACCACATAACAGTCATGGTTGCTGCTGAGGCGAAGCCCGTTAGGAAACCTCCTACGGTTTCGAACGGGTGCCTGGCGATAATCCTGCCAACGTCAAAGCTCTCGAAGGTTTCAAGCAGTCTTTGCTTCGCAACGAGCTTCCCGTTCCTGAGGAGCTTTACGACGAATTCGCAGCTCACTTGTCCGCCGGGCCAGTCGTCCCGCCTCCTGGCTTCACCATCGTATTCTGCTTCGAAGCTCTCTCTCACCCATGCTGTGAACGCTAGAGAGTATGAGCCTCCCCCAGGAGCCACCGGGATTAGCCAGTTGCTTGGCTCAGCTACCGGGACGTAGGTTATGCTCTTGACGACGCTCATCGTCTGGAGCTGCGTGTCCACAACCCTAAGCGTGTTCTCAGCCTCGATTACAACCTGGTATGTCAACGTGTCTGCAGTCGGGTTCCCTATGGAGACCTTCAGGGGGTTCTGTTTTCCAAGCATGTTTAGCTCGTTCCTCTCTATCGAGGCCTGTAGCATCCTTATGCTGAACCTTATCGGGTTCTCCAGCGATATCCTCGTGCTCTTAACCACGTACCCCTCCTTCTCATACCTCTTAGCAAGGCTCTCGTCGAGTGTTTCGCAGACTAGTTCAAGAGTCTCACCGCCCTCAACAATCTTAGGAGAAAGGTAGTATTTTATTGGATCATTATACTTCTCTCTGACGACGTTCTCCGGAACGTTGGATTCAACCAGGATTCGCCCACCAGTATCAGTCTCCACGCTGCTTTCGGCAAGCTCCCATCTCTCCCCGGACACCTCCTTCCTAACGATAATTGGCACTTGGTACTTCTCCCAGTGGAAAACCCTGTGCCTTACGAAGCCGTCTTCAAGATAGTAAAGCTTGTAGAGGTCTACGACGTAGCTTACTTTCTCCTTTCTATTAAACTCCTTTATGTAGGGCGGAGTAGGATACTGGTTTGCAACATTCTCCTCAAAGGTTCCTACGAGTTTCTTGTTCTCAATCCTGTAGAAAGCCTCATACTTCTCGTTTTGGGGAACATTGTCCGGCTTATTCTCAACATCACCCTGGTAGACCCACTCCCCATAGCCGCCAACGTGGACGCTGACATCATCAACATAGAGCTCGCTGTTCTCGCCTGCGACGAAAGAGATGGTGTAATAGCCTGCTTGGCTGAAGATATCTCCGGAGTTTCTAAGAAACCTGCTCCAACCGCTGCTCTCGCCTA
>CAZWPT010000025.1:0-9774 GCA_964635675.1 uncultured Nitrososphaerota archaeon
AGACCAGGGTTTTCCTAGGGTGGAAGGGGTTAAGGAACCGGTAGGATCTTCAACGAGTGTTAAAGATCAGGCTTCTACCCTAGGGGGAGAGGGTTTAATGAATCAGGCTTCTAAGCTGGAGAAAGAGGAGGATGCATTCCCTAGGGAAGCACCGGTCTATAGACTGGATGCTGATGTTGAATGTGCATCCTCCTCCTCCAGTGCTGATGATGAGGCTAAAGTCTCCATTTCAGGGACAATTAGTCCTGAGGCGATTCTTAGGATTAGAGCTCTTAGCGACTGTGAACCTGTTAATTCGCTCTTCATGTATTCCTCATGTTACGCATGTGGAATAGAGAAGAAGGGCATTTGGAAGCAGTTGGCAAGGGGTTACTCTATCTTCCAACTCTGTGAGGATTGCTATGGTGAATGGTCTAAGCATTTTCTGAATGGTGGTTCCCCTGGAAAGAAATAGGCAACAGGCTAAGAATACTCCGATGGTGAGCTGTCCCTACTGCAGTTCCACCAGGGTCTTTAAGGCTGGCTTCAGGGCCTCGAGATTAGGGGAGAGGATTCAGAGATACCTATGTAGGGACTGTCTTAGAAGGTTTAGCCATGAGCCTTCTCCTAGCTTTAAGGTAGAGTTCAACATCGCCGGGGAGGGTTCTAAAATACTTGATTCTAGCCAGGATTACGCTCATGGTCTTAGTGTCAACCTTCTCCCCTCTGAGCCAAGCTTCAAGGAGACTGCGCTCTCTAGGCGTGAAGATTCTAGTTCTCATGACTCTTCTACTCTAGCAGAACCTTTAAATATCTATCTCTTCTACGATAAGGATAGCAGGGGGGAGGGAGTGGAAGAGTCTCCTCCTGCTGGCGTAGCAACTATGAACCCTAATCAGGGTGATGGAGAAAAAGCCTTACTCCTTTCAACCGGGGAGGGAGTAGGGCTTAAAGACATTCCAGAGAACATTAAGGGAGAGCTAATAGGCTTCGCATGGTGGCTTAAGAAGCAGGGTAAAGCGAATGAGACGATTGAGGACTACGTTAGGATGCTTAGGCTGCTTGTTGAGATGCATGCGGATCTTCAGAATCCTGAGAGCGTTAAAGAGGTTCTAGCATCCTCTCAGAAAAGCAATAGGTGGAAAGCATTAGCTACAGCTAGCTACTCAATGTTTCTTAAATGGAAGGGTATGCGTTGGGAGCCTCCTAAAGTCATAGTGACTAGGAAAATACCTTTTATCCCTACGGAGGAGGAGATAGATGCTCTAATAGCCGGATGCGGCTTTAAGACTTCTACGCTTCTACGATTGCTTAAGGAGACAGGGATGAGGATAGGTGAAGCATTAAGACTAAGGTGGATTGATATTGATTTTCAGCGTAGAATCATCATTCTGAATCAGCCTGAGAAGAACGGTATGTCTAGAATGTTTCAAGTTAGCAGTGAGCTCATAGGAATGCTTTCCAAGCTTCCTAAGGATAATGGGAGGGTCTTCGGCTCTTCAAAAGGCTCGTTAAGTGCTTGCTTCTACCGTCAAAGGAAGAGAATAGCTACTAAACTTGGTAATCCAAGGCTGTTAAAAATAGGCTTCCACACTCTAAGACACTGGAAAGCCACCATGGAGTATCATAAGACTAAGGATATTCTCCACGTTAAAGAATTGCTTGGCCACAGGGGTATTAACACTACGTTACTCTATGTTCAGATTGAGAAAAGCCTTTTCAATGATAATAGTGACGAGTTTACCGTTAGAGTGGCTAAAGACCCTGAGGAGATTAAGAGCCTTCTGGAAACTGGCTTCGAATACGTATGTACGAAAGACGATTTAATGTTCTTTAGGAAGCGTAAGTAAAAAGACTAAGTCTTAATGTTCTAAATTAAGCCTTAAATATTGATTAAGGCATTTTTGAAAGACAGTGGTCTGGATGACTCTTGAACAAGCAATGTACCATGTGACCATTGAGGTTGAGAATAGTCAGTGCAAGGGCTTGGAGCACATGTCTAAGCTTGGAGTCAACGATTGCAGGCTCATCGATGTTAGAAGACTACCCAACGGGTCTGTGAGACACCTGGTAAGGTTCCCCGTCAGCGAGCTGGGCAAGGCTTCCGATGGGAGGCTCAGGATCCTGAAAAGCTCCAGGGGCTCAAGCGTGCTCGCCTCCTTCCAAACCGAGGGGTGTAGCGTTTGCAACACAATGCTTTCCCAAGGCGCCTTCCTTATTTCAGGCAAGCACCTAGGAGGGTACAGGATGGTCTACGAGTTTATAGCGCCCGGCTACGAAGTGTTTAAGCAAATAGTATCAACCCTGGAGTCCCTCGGGTTCAAGCCTAAAATACTCGGTTTAACGAAGCACGAGCATAAGGAGGGTGTTTTAACTGAGAAGCAGGAGAACGTGCTCTGGCTAGCTTTAAAAATGGGGTTTTTCGACTACCCTAGGAGAATAAGCAGCAGGGAGCTGGTGAAGATGCTTGGAATAGCTCCCTCAACCTTCTCCGAGATAACTAGGAGTGGCATACGTAGGCTTCTTGAAAAATACTTCGAATCCACGTCTTGAAACAACTATGGGAAACCATATGTTTATTACTGGAGGAGCAGTATCTTTAACAGGTGAACCGGTTTGAAGAGCAGGCTGGTTGTTGATGCGTCGGCTAAAATAGGGGTTCTCAGCGAGAGGTGCTACGGCCAGTTTATTGAACACCTGGGGGAGTGTATTTACGGAGGAATCTGGGTCGGTAGTGACTCTAAGATACCTAACGAGAAGGGTTATCGGCTGGATGTGCTGAATGCAGTCAGGGATTTGAATACTCCTCTCGTAAGATGGCCCGGTGGAAATTTTGCAAGCGGGTACCACTGGGAGGATGGCGTGGGGCCTGTAAGCCAGAGGCCGAAGCGCTTCGACATGGCGTGGAGAGCTGAGGAGCCGAACCTTTTCGGGACGGATGAGTTCATACAGTGGTGTAGGCTGGTGGGTGCGGAGCCCTTCATAGTTGTTAACGCTGGGAACGGGACGCCTGAGGAGGCTGCTCGATGGGTGGAATACTGCAATCTAAACGGGTCTACGCATCACGCTTCACTTAGACGCATGTATGGTCGCGAAGAACCCTATAACGTTAAGCTCTGGGGGATAGGGAACGAGCTTCATGGTGAATGGCAGATAGGGTTCTGCAAGGATGGTGCTGAGTGCGCCCGGAGGACCCTTGAGTTCGCGAACGAGATGCGTAAGGTTGACCCGAGTATAGAGCTAATGGCTGTTGGCTGCGAGGACCCTGAGTGGAACATTGAAATGGTTAAGGGGGCGGGAAAATGTTTCAACTATCTTTCTGTGCATTACTACGCTCCCGGGGATAAACCGTACAAAGAGCTAGTGTCCATCCCGGTATACGTTGAGCGGATGCTGGAAAACGTTTACGGCTTGGTTGAAGCCACTAGAAGAAAATACGGGATAAAACGCGATATAAAAATAGCCTTCGACGAGTGGAACGTCTGGTATCCTGAGGCTAGGGAACCCTTGGTTACACAGGTTACGCGCGTTAGGGACGCTGTTTTCACAGGCGGTATTCTGAACACGCTTCAAAGACTATGCAACATTGTTCCAATAAGCAATTTCGCGCAGACCGTGAACGTCCTTCCACTTATAATAGCTGCCTCCGACGGATGCATGGTTTTAACACCGCAATACTTTGTTTTCAAGATGTACGGCAACAATAAGGGTGTTCACGTTCTAAGAACGCTGGTGGATACGGATCAATACGTCTCCAGCGAGGCTGGCGGATACGTGCCGTATGTGGATGCTTCAGCAACACTCTCTAAAGACGGGGAAACAATATACCTCTATGTTTTAAACAGGAGTGAGGCGGACAGCGTTGAACTCCAAGTGGATTTCAAAGGGTTTACTCCGAAGAGTGGCTTGCAACAGTATGTCGCAGGAGAATCGGCTGACGATAGAAACACGCTGGAAGACCTGGATAGGGTTGGAATAGAGCAGGCTAGCGTCGAAGCGATCGACGGGAAGGTAAACATCGTGTTGAAGCCTCATTCAGTGAGCGTCGTAAGGCTTCACGGCTGATTCGCGTGTTTAAAGCCCTCAGCTGAAACCGATATATTTAAATACCGGTTCATAGATGAACCGGTTTCTTCAAGATGAGTTTAACCCCTATTCAGGGAAGGATAATAGACGAGGTAGCGAGCCACCCTGGGGGGACTTCGTTCAACAAGTTAGCAGGCAGGCTTAAGGGTAAACTGTCGAGAGTAGTGCTCTCCAGAGAGGTTAAGAATCTTTCAAGGAAAGGCATTTTGAAGATCGCTAGGGATCCGAACCACAGGCAGAGAAAAATAATCATGGTTGAGAACATTATAACCAATGTTTTGGAAAAAATTCATGAAGACAGGTGGGAGGGCAGGATCAGCAGAAGAGAGGCTACGCGAATTACCTTAAAATGCATTTCAGCATACAGGAGGCTTGTCGAAGAAGAGGCTCCGCAGCTCGTCAAGGATTACGTGAAATACAAGGTTTTGCAGCGTTTCGAGAAAATCCTGGAGGAGATGGTTTAAATGAACCGAGACAGGAGGCTTCACGTTACTATCAGAAAGGCGAGACATTTGGAGGAGCCCAGTAGGCTTGTTGAGAGAATCATCCCCCTGCTTACAAAATACAGGCTGGTTATCATAGACACGCAAGGGTTTAGGCGCGGGGAGCTGCTGGAGGCGATTAGGCCTCTTTCAAACAAGAACATTTGGGCAACGATCATAGTGTACAGTGGTGAGAAAGGGGCTTCGGAGGATTATGACGAGGAGATAACAGTGTCCTAGAAATGGCTGACGAGTGTTTCGACGTGGTGCTGTCAGTCGATAGGACGCTTATGAGCAATCACCACGGTAAAGAGTTTCTAGGCTTCCTAGCAACCGGCCCGCCTGTGATGGTTCCCGAGAGGATTTGGATGGCCGTAGCTGCTCCGAGAGTTAAGGTTGATGATTTAGGAAGACCCTTGGAGGCTCCGTACGGGCTTAGGAAAATAGAGGCTGTGCTGCTCGACGCCGGGATTAAGGCTGCTGTGATAGATCCAGACCATCTTGGGAAACACTTGAAGAACGCTAAGGTGCTTGGAATAGGTCATCACGATTACTTCGCGCTCGGGCCTCCGAGCAGCGAATGGTGGGTTCTAACGGGGAGGGAGCCGGTTAACTCCAAGTGTTTCAAGAAATTCATGGAGAAGCCTGAGATAAGGGCGGCTAAGAAAAACGGGTTGAAAATAATCGTAGGCGGCCCCGCTGCATGGCAGTGGCTCTGGATGCCTGAGTACGCTGATAAATGGGGCGTGGACACCATTGTTGAAGGAGAGGCTGAGAAAGCCATAGTGCAGCTGGCCCAGGATGCTCTGGAAGGTAAGCCTCTCCCCCAATACGTGCACGTAGGTATTCAGGACACTCCGGTGCTGAGCGAGATCCCTACGATTAAGAATGCCTCGGTAAACGGGCTGGTTGAAATAATGAGGGGGTGCCCAAGGGGCTGCAGGTTCTGCTCAGTAACCCTGAGACCACTTAGACAGTATCCTCTTGAAAAGATTGAGAAGGAGCTTCGGGTGAATAAGGCTTGCGGGCTGGACAGGTGTCTCCTGCACTCTGAAGACATTCTTCTATACGGGGCTGACGGTGTTAGGCCTAGGCCCGAGCCATTGATAAAGCTACACGAGATGGCGAGGAGACATTTCAAGATCGTCGGATGGAGCCACGTGAGCCTCTCCGCAGTCAAGTACGCGGAGGAAAACCATTCCCTCGTGAAACGCTTATCCGAGATAATTCTCCAAGACGAGCATGACTACATTGGGGTTGAAGTCGGCATTGAAACAGGGTCTCCGAGGCTGGCTGAGAAAACAATGCCTGCGAAAACAGCTCCCTACCCGGCAGCCTCCTGGCCGAGCATCGTGAAGCAGGCTTTCTCAATAATGCACGAGTCGAGAATAGTGCCTGCAGCAACCATAATAATTGGCCTGCCTAAGGAGGAGCCTGAGGACCTTGTTAAAACCCTTGAGCTCATAGACGAGCTTAAAGAGTTTAGAAGCCTGATAATACCGATGTATTTCGTGCCCATGGGTGTTCTCAAGAACGGGGAATGGTACAGGGTTAAGCCCACCGGAATACAGTTGGAGGTGATGAAGGCTTGTTTGAAGCACGACCTCCGCTGGATAAAGGATCTTTCAGGATGGTATTTCAACAAAACAAACCCTTTCGTAAAAATCTCCTTGAAAACAGTCGTCTTCCTCGTGGAACGGTTTGCGAAATGGCTTCGCCTCCTCTCCTAATGGTTCCCCAACCGCCTGTTTTCCAGGGATGTTTTCGAGCTTAAAAATCCCTGTGGAAACGCTGCCCCTAAAGTTGGAGCGAGCCTCTCCTAGCTTCTTCCAAGTTCTTCCTAGCGTTTGGAGCCATTTTAAAGAATTCTTCAAGCCTCCCACACGGGTATTCTTCGCAGTAAGCACAGTTCTGAACCTTCCTGCTTTGTCCGCACTTCCTTATTTCACAGATCCTGCAGTAGCCAACTATTCTTTCCCCCGTTGTCAAACAGCCGTCGCAATTAATATCCTCAGGCTTGAAGGAGCCGCCGAACTCTTTCGACAAGAGTTCCGCAATCCTCTTTCGCTCAGCGTCATCATCCCTCTGGGTTGCTATGAAAGCCGGGCATTCTGAGCATATCAGCCCGCAGTACGCGATTAACTTACTCATACTCGTCTCCTGCGCGCCAACCTTATAAGGCTTTTTAAACTGTTGCAAGCGGGAGAAGCCGCGAGTGTTGGAGTAAGCACGCGTTTACCCGTGTTCTGTAAAAAACCGGCTTCTTTTTCAAAGTTTTTGAAAGGACATGAGGTTAAGGGGTTCTCATCGTACCGGGCACGCGTAAAACCAGCTTGCCGAGGCCAAAATAGATATTAGTACTCCCTCCCATGAGAAGCCATGCTGCTCCTTCAAGCGTTGGAGGCTCTTTTCCAGGCTCCACGCTGGAAAGCAAGATACGTTGGAGAGCTTCCCCGGGGAATAAAAGAGGTTGCTAGAGAAACCTTCGAATGCTTCAGCATTACTTTCTCAAGCAAGCTGGACGCTGAAAGGATGAAGCAGATATGTGTTGAACACGGCTTCCTAGTCAAGGAGGAGGATAGTAGGATAGAGAATATTTACGACCAGTTTGGCGTGCTGATAAAGACACGTGTTGTAGAATGGACATATCCTTTCAGAATCGTGGACTCTGACGGAGGAATAGTTTTATTCGCAGACCCGCAGGACCCGAATAAAATATACGTGATCCCGCTTACAGCAGTACAACAAGTTATAAGGCTGAGGGAGAGCATAATAAACGCGGTTGAGAAATATAGGGTGGAAAAATATAGCCAGTAATCAATAAGCCATCGGCCTAGAAATTTTAAACATGGGCCAGTGGCAGCCTGCTCGAATCCTTTTTCGCCACGGATGCTTGCCTACTGAGTTATCTGCGCACAGAATTGCCTAACCGCGTCGGCGTAATCGCCGGTTTCCACCTGACTCCTCCTCAGCATAAGCGTTGCAACCGGTTTCCTGCCGCAAAGGGCTTCCATTTCTTTCAACGCGTCGCTCTTGGAACCGTATTGGGTGCAGAAGAACGCGACTTGTTTAAACCGATCCCTATACTCCACTATGTATGTTCTAACAGGTGTGGACACTGTGCTGTTCCATACGGGAGTGCCGATCACCGTAACGTCGAAGAGCTCGGGAGGCTTAACAGGCTTCTCTATCTTGGTTAGCCTCTTCAAAGTCGCGTCCATGCCTGAACTCAGCCAGCCTAAGACGCCAGCCCTGTTCTTCAAATCCCTGATTTCCTCAACATCACACTTTAAAACCTCTGCAACGGCTTCCGCAATCTTCCTCGTGGTCCCCGTCCTAGAATAATAGACGACAAGCTGCCTCATGCTGCGTGGATTATGAAACTCCTGAGCATTATAAAGCTTATACGGAACACCTTATTTTTCAACCATGATTATTTTAAAAGACATGTCTTTAAGAAAAGAAGGGATCTCTACTACAAGCCTCCCGTTAGAGGACTCCACCCTAGTAGCCCAAGTTTTCTTCCCAGAGTAAGCATCCCAGACCTCGAACAAGTAGCTTCCCTCGTTGAAACCTAGAAACTCCACATCGACTCCTCCAACCGTTTTAAGAGTATAGTTGTTAACAGCGTTAAACCAGTTGTAATCCTTGTTCCTCACCCAGCCCATTGCGAAAGTCCCATTTCTAAGGCCGAAAACCTCAAAACCAGTATTCGTCGCGTTAACCTTCTCGTTTTCAACCACCCTGTAATCAAGCTCCGTGAACCCGGCTCTACTGAAGCAGACGTCCGTCAGAAACCTTCTCAAAGCCGCGTAATGATAATACAGGTTGAACGGCTCAACATAGACGTCCCACCACCACAGCATGGCTGTGCCAAAGGAGCCGCTCATGCATGAAGCCCAAATACCCTCGTGAATCTCAACGCCCTCCTGATCCTTATAGTACAGAGGTGAGTCGAACCACCTCCAATCGGCGGCGAACTCGCCGATTAACGTCGGCTTCCCGTATGCCGACAGCTTTCTTTTTATCTCGTTTGAAACCGCTTGCGCAAGATCCCTGAAACTAGGACCATACAGGTGTGTCTGCGTGAAGTCTAAAACAGATGCCCCCCACACGGGGTCTCCCTCAGCCGGCCCCGCGAAGCTCGTGGTGATTAAATGCCCGTAGGGATCTATGCTTCTCAAGTAACCAGCCATTTCAACATGCCAGCTTGCTACGTTAGCGGGATTATAGTTATCGGTTAGATCAACCTCGTTGAAAAACTCCCATGCTAGTAGATGAGTGCTGTAAGCGTATCTCGAAACCAAGTATCTCAGCCTCTTCTTGAAAAGATCCTTTGCAGCAGGATCCGTGAAAAACTGCTCGGGTGAAGACAATGGTCCTCCGCGTGCCCTATTATACGGGTTGCCACTCCAGTTTTCACCAGCCTTCAGCTGCCCATGGTTAATCAGGCACAGCATCAAGTATATTCCTTTTTCTTCCGCAAGCCTAAACACATAGTCCAGCCTCCACGCCTCCTTCAAATCGTACCTGCCTGCCCTATCGCTCCACTCGATTGCAAAAGCCCAAGGAGCCATCCATATCCTCGCGTAATTCATACCGTTCTCAGCCATTTTCTCAAACCAAACATCGTAGTCAAGAGTTTTCCTAGACTCCGTGTACCAGCAAACGTTCTGGCCGATTAGGAAAAGGTCGGAGCCATCGTCGCAAACCAAGTAATTACCATGGAGCCTTACAAAACCAGGGTCATGCGAATAGCCCTTGACTTCTAGAGTTAGCTCACGCGAATCCGTGAGCACACCCCTTGAGTACACGTGTAAAACAATGGTGTAACTTCCCTCCAGCACGGGTGTGAACCTCAGCTTCCAAAAAGGTTCTCCAGATGGAAGCAGGCTTTCCCCGTCGTTCACAACGCGTCTCTCATAGTTCTGATAGAAGAAAGCAGGTATGCTCCGTTTCAAACTGTTTGGAAGAGTGATTTCTGAAGTAATGTTAACCTCGTTCTCATCGAAAGGATTGCTTATACTGCCGTTAAGCCTGATCTCCAGTTCAACGGTCTCATAAACTCGAGGTTTCTCACTGGACACTTGAATATCTGCAAACGAAATATGCACCGGTTTCCTGGATAAAGATTGAATTGCAAAAAGATAATACAGGATTGAAAACAACACTGTGAAAAGTATCGCGAGCATTAATGATACCCGTTTAGCGGGTTTTTTCAAGGCTA
>CAZWPT010000026.1:0-19195 GCA_964635675.1 uncultured Nitrososphaerota archaeon
TGAACTATTATCTGAGTTAAGGTTCCCGGCTTTACGTCCTTCAAAACATTTCTAAACCACTTTATTCTCTCCTGCAGGTCTGACCCGAAAGTCATTCCGATGAAATTATCCAGCATAGGCGTCTCGGATTTCAGAATTCTGCTCACAAGGTCTTCAGATATCATTATGCCCATCTGCTTAGCCACTTCAAACGCGCTGTCAGTAGGCTTAATCAACATTGGTATAAGCCCATTATCCAGGGCAACTTTAACATATGTTTCCAAGAGATCCGGCCTGAAGAAGACTGGACCCATATGAGTATCCAGATGAGAAGGTCGCAGGCCAAGGTTGAAAGCCTTTTTGACCTGGGCCCTTAGTTCAGCCTCAACCTCTCCTCTAGAGGCTTTCGCCGCATCCTTGGCCTCCTTATGCAGGTATCCCTGCTCATCCAGGAGAGTTGGTACTTCGCTTTTTGAACTCACCGGGCCCCATCTATAGAGCCTCCACTCGCTCGTCAGCGTTGAATGCACTCCGTGATCGTAACCCGGGTTCTCCTTGAAGAACTCTACTGCCTCAAGTATCCATGGGCATGGCATCATAAGGCTGCAGCTTGAAACCACGCCGTTTTGAAAACCCAGGAAAGTTGCCTTGTTCTCCGTGTGGCACATGCCGACATCATCCGCATGGATAATCAGCAGCTTGTCATTCCTGTCGAAGCCGCCCGTCAACGGCATACTTTTGAATTAGGAATGCTAAAATATAAATTTTTAAACACAGAGCAGTTTCTCACCAAGTATAATAATAAATTCCATGCTTCAATAACTCTCCGTCTCAGATGGTTGAATAAACCGTACTCGTTATCGGTTTCGCTGCGCATCGCCTAGACACGCTTCTATTCAACCAAGCGTCTAGCCTAAGACGCTAAAATATTTGGTTTTATAAGAAGGGTAAAATTATGTTTCGGCGTATTGCTTGATTCTGCTTCGGTACGTTAGTAGTGCTAAAGCCAAGAGTACAGCTGTTGAGGAAAAAATCTTCACCGAGTCGAGAATCAGGGGCTCGACAATATTTTCGAACACGAGTATCCTGCGACTGGCCTCAATACTCCAAGCTGGAGGAAAGATTGCAGCCAGCAATCTTACGGGTTGAGGCATCCATTCTAAGGGAAACCAGATTCCTGTAGTAAAACTAAGAAGAAGGCCGAGCACTGTCCCCATGCCTGAAGCTCCTCTTACTGTTTTTGACAATAATGAGATCAAGGCTCCGATGCTCATGCTCATCAAGGCTCCGCAGACCATGAAGGCAATGGCTAGAAGATGTACCGGATTCAATGGGTCTATAATGATGCGTGCCCCAACAGCTGGGGAGACTCCTACAAGTATCAGTATCAACGTGGATATTAGTAGGATAGTTAGTTGAGAGAGGAAGCCTCCAGCCAGAAACTCTCCCTCAGTAAGCGGGGTTGAGAAAAGCTTTCTAAGAGTTCCCCTCTCCTTCTCAGAGACTATGAGTATCGCACCACTGTTAAAGCCGAAGTAAAGGAACATCATTCCTATTGCTCCAATCGTATACCAGCCCAATGTTCTCGCACGGTTTTCAAAGACCTCAGGCGATATGTGCTCAACAGTTAAGTCTAATGGTTGCATGATGCTTTGCAAAGCAGTGTTAAGCCACTGTTTCTCCTCTTCTGGTATCGGCAGCCCTTTAACTATGTTCACTGCTTTTTCAATCCTCTTAAACGAGAGTTCTTCGGAAAATCTTTCCAGAAAGCCTATTACTATTGAGGAAGATATTTGCGCAGACTCGGGTGTTCTTGAACCAACGTATGCCTGAAGCCTTGCTTTCTCAACAGGATTGATTACGGCATAGCCGAATCCTTCAGGCACAACTATTACGCTGTCGAGCTCGCCTCTCCTCAAAGCCTGTAACGCTTCCTCCTCAGAGTGGTACAATTTTAGGCTAAACAGCTTTGAACCGTTATACTCCGCTTCCCCCAAGATCTTAATCAAAGACGAGCCGTTAAACGGTGTTTGAGAGCTGTCTAGGTTTACAATCCCAAGGTTAAGCATTATTGTTCCACCGTCTCCAGTCGGTGGCACGAAAATGTATGCTGTCATGAAGATCCATATCAGTGGCCATGCTACGAGCCAGAAAATAAACATCTTATCTCTAATCATCAGCTTTAAATCACGAACAATGAATGAAACTATCGGCTTTGTTCTCATTCTCCCAGCTTCCTTCCAGTTAGCTTGAAGAAAACGTCTTCAAGCGTAGGCTTGACTACGCTTACACTCAACACCCTTATCCCTTTTTCACCGAGGATTAGTATAGCCTTAGGCAGGTCCCCATCAGGATCATCAGTATGTATACGTACCTCTCCGTCGTGACTATAAACGGTTACCCAACGGTTCTTTAAAGCAGCATAAGCATTCTCAACGTGTTCAAGACCGGGCTTAATCACTAGTACAGCCGGCGGGGCGTAGAGTTTTTTAAGTTCCTCAACACCGCCATCGGCGATCACCCTACCCTTGTCCATTACTGCAACCCTGTTTGCAAGTCCCTCAGCCTCGTCAACAATATGAGTCGCCATTAGGATAGTGACCCCTTTTGAAACCCTTTCGCGCAGCAAGTCTATGATGCTCCTGCGCATAGCCGGGTCTAAAGCAGTGGTGGGCTCATCCAGGATCAGTAGCTCGGCCTCAACGGCTAGGGCTAGCACGATTGAAGCCAGCTTCGCCTGTCCCGTTGACAGTTTGGAAGACAGCTTGGCTGCCAGTTCCTGGACACCCAGTGTTTCTAAAAGCCTCTTGGCCTCCTGACGGACAGTATTCTTGTTAAAACCGTATAACGACGCGTAGAAATCAACGTTCTCCATTACCGTTAGCCACGGGTATAGCGGCGGTGTTGCTGGAAGATATGAGATTTTTATACGCGTCGACGGGTCGAAAGGGCTGCCTCCTAAAACTCTAATGCTTCCTGAAGATGGCTTCATAACGCCAGCTATGATGTTGAATAATGTTGACTTGCCTGCGCCATTCGGACCTATGAAAGCATAAGCTTCGCCAGACCTGACGGTGAAGCTGACAGAATCCAGTGCGCCAACACCGTTGTACAACTTAGAAATACTCTGCGCAACCACTGCTTCCTGACCCATGTTCACCTATCGGTTTTTCAATCCGTTGCTTTAAAACCTTCTTCTCACCTGTCTGTGGAAAGATTAGCCAGTTTTCCGCTTCCAGTTTACTGTCTAGCCTAACTTATACTGGCGGGCATACTCCTTCTAGCGCGCGCTCTTCCAGCGTCGCTTAAGTATTGCGTCCTTTAGTGTTCTTCCTCATCTTCTCGCTTCTCTAACCATGTGGCCGATTTCCGGAAGTATCAGCTTCCTCATCGCCAGCTCCACCGCGTTCCTCGACCCTGGCAGACATATCAATATCTTTCCCTTTGCAACGCCTGCGAAAGCTCTCGTAAGCATTGCTGCCGTACCTATTTCACTGTAGCTGAGGAACCTGAAAAGCTCTCCGAACCCTTCAATCCTCTTCTCAACCGTTTTAGAAACTGTTTCAACAGTAACGTCCCTCGTGCTTAACCCGGTTCCTCCGATAGTCAGTATGACGTCGACTTCCCTACTGTTAAGCAGCCCCTCAATAATACTCCTTATCTCATCCTCATCGTTCCGGGCTATCAGCCTCCTGCAAACCTCGTGGCCCTCCTTTCTCAAAATATCCTCAGCCATCCCGCCGGATTCGTCTGTTTCAAAAGTCCTAGAGTCGCTCACCGTAACCACTGCGAACACGAGGCTTCTGGGAGAAGCCTTTCTATGTTCTAAATAGTCCAATCCTTAACCTTCTCCTCGACAACTATGCTCTCTATCGCTGTAAACGGGTACTGGCCCTTCTCATCCTTCTCAATCTCCTTAACCATGTCCCAGATCGTCAGCAAGGCTGCAGCCACCCCGGTTAAAGCCTCCATCTCTACACCTGTCTTAGACTCCGAGGCGACGCTGCAGACCACTGAGACCCTGTCGTCTCCTGTTTGAAACTCGACAGCTATATGGGTTAGTGGAACTGGGTGGCAGCCGGGTATCAGCTCAGGGGTCTTCTTAACCGCGAGGATTGCTGAAACCCTTGCGACTGTTAGAACATCGCCTTTCGCAACTCTACCAGTTTTTATCGCGTCCACGGTTTCACGCCTTAGCCTTATCCAACCCTTCGCCACAGCCCTCCTACGGGAAACACCCTTCCCGCTTATGTCAACCATCTCCAGCCCCTTGTCCTTCCCGTTCAAGGCTTAACCGTCTCCCTAACCCATCTCCACCCTCTCGGAGTATCCTCCTTCTTCCATATGGGTGCGTGCGCCTTAACCTCGTTTATCATCCAGCTGCAGGCTTTGAAAGCCTCCACTCTGGTTCTCGCTGAAGCAGCTACTAGAACTATGTTTTCAGCCGGCTTAAGTCTTCCAACCCTATGGATTATGGCTGCATCAATTATTCCGAACCTCTCCAGAGCCTCCCTCCTTATTTTTTCAAGCTCCGCCTCAGCAGCCTCCTTGTATGCTTCAACAATCATTTCGCTAACATCCTCGCCTTCTCTAAATCCCTTTACAACACCTAGGAAAAACACTACCGCGCCGACTTCCCTTCCCCTGAGAATTGAAGCAACCTCGTCTATCGAGAAATCATCCTCAGTAACACGGATCATTCTAACCACCTCCTGCTGGAGGGAACACGGCTACTAGATCCCCCTCTTTTAAACAGGTGTTCAAGTCTACCGTTCTCCCGTTCACCGCGATAAGGAAGTTCTCCCCAGCCAGGTCGGCATGCTTCTCCCTGAGTTTTTCAACGATTTCTCTAACGGTTGCCCCGTCATCAACCTCCAGCATCTCCTTCTCACCAATCTTCTCCCTGATCCAAGCATAATATTTTACTTCAATCCTCATCATTATTCCTCCGGCTAGCGAATATGGTTTATTTAAGCAGGTTATAAAAGGTTTCTAGTGGAAAAGCGTTTAAAACTGCCCTAGTAGTGCGATACTGTTATTCTCTTCATGAGCTCGGTTTTTGAAAGCTGTTTCTCCAGCTTTACAAGAATCCTTTTCTCAAAGCCCGGGGGAAGGTCGAAGAAGTTATCGCTAAAATCTGCTTTCACCCCTCTAATCCTTATTTCACAGGCTTTTGCAACATTGTTCGAAACCAGGCTGAGCTCGAAGGTTGCGCTATCCTTTTTGCTAAGCTTCACTCTGATTCTAGGCTTGGGAAGCGTGATATACTTCACTTTTTCAAGGAATACAACGTCACACTTGGGCTCAGCGTCCTCGGGTTCGAAAACGCATACTAGAAAACTGCTGAACCTGTCTTTCACGCTTAACTCGCTTAGGCTTAGCTCCATACAGGGTTTTGAAGAATTCGCTTCCACGACAATCTCCCTCTCCCTCCCCCTCTTCCTGTTTCCCTTCATGTCGAAAGACATGAGCCTAAGCCTGCCCTTCACTGGTTTAAGAAGATCGTTGCAAACCCAGGCCTCCACCATATCCTGCTTAACAAGCAGGCTAACGTTAACGGGGTTGAAAGCCCTCTTCACATAGTAGTATGAAGCCTTAAGGCCACCGTAGTAGTCTATCAGGCTCCAGCTGAGCACTGGCCAACAGTCGTTAAGCTGCCATATCAGGGCTCCCCCAGTCTTAAACTTCCTCCTCCTCCAGTGCTCTATACCCGTCTTCATGGCTTCCCCCTGGTTTATTTGAGTCAAGTAGACAAACCTGCTCAGGTTTACAGCCAGCTTGAAATGCGCTAGAATGAAAAACCAGAGTCTCTCCTGTCCAAAAGGCTGCTTATTATGGAATTCGATGACCCTGCTCTGCGGATCCCTGTCCTCGGGAAGAGTGAACCTTCTAATAGTTTCCATCGAAGGTGCCGACTGGAAGCCGAATTCGCTTATGAACCTACCCTTATCGTTAAGATACTCCGTGTAGTCTCTTAGCATAGACCAGACCTCCCAGTTATGCCTGTCGCCTTCGCTTTGAGAATTAGGATCGTCCCCCCCATATGGGCTACTCGGCCAGTAGAAGGTTGCAGGGTCAAGTTTAGAACAAACCTCGGGAAGTATCTTATGATAGATCGTCTCACCATAGAACCTATCCTTCATGCCGAACCAATGCGCCTTGAAACCCCAGTGATTCTCATTATTGCCACACCATATTGCTAGGCAAGCATGATTCCTGAGCCTCTTCACCACTTTCTCAGCCTCCTTTCTAACTAATTCGAAGAACCATTCCTCCTCAGGATACTCTGCGCATGCGAACATGAAGTCCTGCCAGACAAGTATCCCCTTCTCGTCGCAAAGCTCGTAGAAAGCCTCATCCTCATAGACCCCGCCGCCCCAGACCCTTACCATGTTCATATGCGCCTCTTTCACCCTGCTTAGAAGATAATCGTAAACCCGTCTGCTGACCCTAGGCAGGAAGGAGTCTGCAGGAACCCAATCGACCCCTTTGCAGAAAACTGGAACACCGTTAACTCTGAAGAAGAAGGTTCTCCCCTCTTCATCCTTCTCCTGCACTACCTCAATCTTCCTTATTCCAACCTTCTTTTTAACCGTGTCTAAAACGCCTTTAGAATCCTCAACAGCAATCTCCAAGTCGTAAAGGTTTTGCTCCCCATAGCCGTTTGGCCACCACAGCTTAGGGTTCTCAATATTAAACTCGATTTTGGAAACGTTTAATCCAGGCGAAACATCCCTGTATTCCTCTCTAACCTGGTCTTCACCGAAGCCTCTTACCCGTGCCCTCAGCTTTAAGCGATCCGCCTTAAAGACCTCTATGGAGACGCTTACGCTCACCCTCGAGCTCCTAAGATCACTATTCAAGTCACTCGAGAAATAGAAGCTCTCAATCTTGCAAACATCGTAAGCCTTAAGCTCCACGCTCCTCCAAATCCCTGAGGTTCCCAGCCTGGGACCCCAATCCCAGCCGAAGGAGTATTGCGCTTTCCTGCCGTAGACAACCGGGGAGTAATACGCTCCTTTCAGCTTAACATCACTCTTGTTATACGTCTCCTCCAGAACCCTTTTAGGGGAATCAAGCCTGATCACTAGAATATTTTCCCCCTCTTTTAAGAGATCTTTAACGTTGAACTCGTGCTCGTGAAACATGTTTGCTGTTTTAGCAACCTGCTTCCCGTTGAGCCAGATTGTTGCAAAAGTATCCAAGCCGTGGAACACGAGTTCTACGCGGTCATGGTTGAGAAACTCTTTGCCTACTTGAAAAATCTTCTTATACCACCAGTCCTTCTCCTCCACCCAAGCCACCTCGAGCTCGTTCATTCTGAAGAACGGGTCGGGAATCTTTCTGTTCCTCAGAAGATCGAGGTGGACAACACCCGGCACGGTTGCTTTCAACCAGGGGCCTGTGCTCGGCGGCGTCTCCTCATCCTTTCCGCATTCCTTGAAAAGCCATTCCCCATTAAGACTTATGGTTTCCATACTTGCTTCTAAAATCGTCGCAAATATAAAACTTTATGCCTTTATTTTAAGTGCTTTGCAAATAAAGAGGGTTGCAAGTCTGTTATCGAACCCTTTTTAACATTCAGTCGAATCTTCGGGCTGAGAAAAACGTATATATACTATGGGTTTCCGGAGACGGGAAATCCGACGGGAAAGGGAAGTTGTTCAGGGAAAGCTCTTCAGACAAGCATGACGGCGGGAAGAAAATAGTGTTGACAGCGTCTGCCGTAGAGATGAGCGATTTCAACCTAAACCCGTTCATAGCTTTTTCAGCAGGGTTCCCGCTACCCCTGCCAAAGAAGTTTCTCAGGGAAAAGCTTTATCCTCCCGCATCTTTCAACGATGATGGGACGGTTAGGCTCGCCTCCTACGGCTTGAGAAAAATAGAGTCTCTCCTCATAGAGGAGTTTGGGGAGGAGAACGTTGCCACTGTTCACCCGGCTATGCTTGAAAGGTTTGTGGGGAAAGAGACGAGGGTAGTGGGTGTTTCATCAATGGACCCGTTGGGAATAGGGTTTGTAAGCAGGACCTATACAAGCCTGATAGGGATGAGTGGCAAACCCGTCACAAGAGTAGAGTTTGAAGCCCTTCTTTCCAGCCCTGTTTTCAAGAAGTATAGGCCTAAAATAGTGCTGGGTGGGAGTGGCGCTTGGCAAGTCGTCAAAGCAGGGGTTCAGAAAGAGCTCGGGATAGATTGCGTGATTATGGGCGAGGCTGAGGAGGATGTTATAAGACTCTTTAAAAAGGCTTTGAACGGTGAGGAGCTCCCGGAGCAAGTTGTGTGCAGCAAGCCTAAGCTTGAAAGCATTCCATGCATTAAGAAGGCTTCCTTGTTCGGCGTTGTTGAGGTCACACGTGGATGCGGAAGGGGTTGTCAATTCTGTTCCCCAACGCTTAGGCAAAGATACTCCTTCCCCTTGGAACACATAATGAAAGAGGTTGACTTAAACGCTAGAAGCGGAACCAGAATGATAACTCTTCAGACTGACGACATATTTCTTTACAAGACGAATCCTGATTTCACGCCTAATGAGGACGCGGTGTTTGAACTGGTTGACTCCATAGCTAGGGTTGAAGGGGTCGAGTATATTCAGGTGGCGCACGCCGCGCTTGCACCCGTAGTCTACAACCGTGGGATTGTTGAAAAAATAGCGCCTACGCTGGTTGAAAAATCCCGGTGGACCTACTTGAACAATCAGAGGTATGCGACTTTCGAAACCGGTATTGAAACCGGGAGTGTCAGGCTTATAGAGAAATACATGAGGGGGAAGACTTTGCCGTATACGCCTGAAAAGTGGCCTGATATCGTTGTTCAGGGGCTTGGAATACTTAACGACAACCAGATATATCCTTTAGCAACACTCATAACGGGTCTTCCCATCGAAAACGAGGAGGACATTATTGCAACCCTCGAGCTGCTCGACGGGTTGAAGAACACTAAAGTCTTCTTCGTGCCTCTGCTGTTCACGTCTGAAGAGGATTGCGTTTTAAACAGGGAGAGGCATGCAGACCTGGATGGTTTGTCAGAGCTGCACTGGGATGTTTTCTCAACATGTTGGAGGCATAACGTGAAAACATGGAGGGGAAAAGGCTTCCAAAGCTTAATCAGAATAGGAGGATTACTTGCCTACCTTGCTTACTATAGATGGTTGCACGGCCCCAAGGTTCTAAGACACGTTCTCAAGGTTTCTGGCTGGGCGTGAGGACTCGTTAGAAATCAAGGGTCTAAACCCGTGTCTCTAAGCGCTTTATCAACCATCCTAGCTGTCTCGACAAGCCCAACCAGTATGCAAGGAACCCCCTTAAGCCTAGCTAAGTCGGCAGTCACCTGGTCCTGCGTGACGATTACGAGACTGTTTCTAGAAGCGTATTCAACTATCGCAGCATCCTCCGCGCCCTTTAGACCCAGCTCGTCAACCGACTGGGCTTCCCACCCAAGTATTTTCAGAAACGGCTTCAAACCGGAGTACATCTCGTCTAACAGTAGCTTTGCGTTTTTCATGAATCGCGTCTGATCCCAGCTTTATTTAATCTTTCCAGCATCGCGGTAAACAGTCGTTAAACAGCCAAAAGTCTTATAAAAGGGAATCGTGGTTCATAACTCAGCGTCGAATGTGGGTTCTCAGAAGTGATGCAGTAACCGTGTGGAACAATAAGGAGGTTCAGAAAAGGCTCTCATGGTACAGGGCTGTTATGAAAAACCTTAAGCCCGCTAAGTTCCTGATAGCTAAACGCATCCCTGCGCAGGTCGGGGTCAAGGATCTTGAGAGCATGGGGGAGGAGGAGCTCTGGAGGCTTCACGAAGACCTTAGCTCAGAGTTCAGGAAGGCTCATGAGTCGGTGAAGGCTGGTAAGGTAGATGCGGCACCCGCTGCGGAAGTAAGCTTCCTGGACGTCAAGACAGCTCTTTCTGAAAGGCTTGTCGAACACTGCGAGTTCTGCGAGAGAAGATGCGGAGTGAACCGGAGGAAGGGGGAGCTAGGGTTCTGCAGAGTAGGATATGTAAGCAGGGTTTCAACATGGTTCCACCACTTCGGGGAGGAGGGACCGTTGATAGGCGAAGGCGGCTCCGGAACAATATTCTTCGCAGGCTGCAACTTCGGGCCGTGCGTATACTGTCAGAATTGGGACATTTCTTCAGACCCTGGGAACGGTGGCGAGGTTAATCCTAGAACGCTTGCCTTAATAAGCAAGAGGCTTAGTTCTGAGAATGCTGCGAACATAAACTACGTGGGTGGCGATCCAACTCCGAATCTGCACACGATACTCGCCTCCCTCAAACACTTGGATGTGAACATTCCGCAGCTCTGGAATAGTAATATGTATTGCAGCCTTGAGGCGATGAAGCTTCTAGCGGAAATCATAGACATATGGCTCCCAGACTTCAAGTATGGCAGCGACGACTGTGCCAGAAGGCTTTCAAAGGTTGAGAGGTATTTCGAGACAGTTTCTAGAAATCATAGGATTGCCTATGAGAACGGGGACATGATAATAAGACACCTTGTTCTGCCGAACCATTTAGAGTGCTGCACAAAACCCGTTTTAAAATGGATATCTGAGAATACTCCGAATGTTCTTGTGAACATAATGGGGCAGTATCACCCGGATTACTTGGTGGCGAGAAACCCCGGCATGTATCCTGACATATCTAGGAGGCCGAGTGCAAGGGAGATGGAGGAAGCATACGGCTACGCCAGAGCGCTAAAAATAGTTTTTGAACCAGTATCGTAAAGGCTTACTGAGGCCTTTCCCAATACGGTTTCTTAAATGCAACCGCCTCCATAAACCTCCTTTTCAAAGCCTCCTCGCCGGCGCCTGATCGAATCAACCCTACAATGTCTAAAAGGTTATCGTTCCTCAGTAGGCAGGGCTTCAGCCTCCCGTCGCAAGTAACCCTGAGCTTGGAGCAACGGGAGCAGAATTCAGGGTTCCCAGTGGGGGAGACTATTTCAACGAGCGCTTCCCCACGGTTTCTTGAAACCCTGTAAACAGGGCGTTGACCAGTCTGGTTAAGCGTTCTCCCGGTTGATTCTGAAGCGATGGATTTTTCAATATTGTCTAGGTCAACGTGGAATCTTTCGAAAACCTGCTCGTCGCCCGGAATAGGCTGAAGCTCTATAAGCTGGAGAACAGCGCCTATGGAGCAAGCGTAATCCAGCATCTCGCCAACATCCTCCTCGTTAACCCCTCTCAGAATAACCATGTTTATCTTAACAGGGTTTAAACCTGCTTCTAAAGCAGCATTTATCCCGTTTAAAACCTTGGAGACGTCCACGCCCCCGGTTATCCAACTATACTTTGAAGAATTGAGGCTGGGAAGGTTAACGTTGACCCTGGAGAGCCCAGCATCCTTAAGATCCGACGCGTATTTCTCCAGGAGGACGCCGTTTGTAACGAGTGAGACCTCTCTGACGAGTGGAGAAATTGCCCTCACCATGCTGGCGACGTCTTTTCTCGTCAAGGGTTCTCCACCCGTTATCTTAACATTCTCAACTCCCAAGCTACTGGCTACCTCGACGATTTTCCTAACCTCGTTTAAACCCAAACCCATGTGATTGCTTGACGGAGGGTTCCATTCCCTGTGGCAGAAAAAGCAGTTCAGGTTGCAGCTTTCCGTGGCTGATATCCTGAGGCTCTTGACGGTCCTCTCGGGTGGTTGAAGCATCGCGAAGGACGGTAAAACCCTGTTATAAAAAGGTTTTACCCGTTTTCAAACATGCCACTTCCCCCTTATTCGAGAGCCTGCAATTAACCCTTTTCGAGTTTAAAAATAACCTGATGTTTTTTATAATGCTAAAACTTTATAAACCTGTAAACACTATTTTACACGGTGAAAAGAGTTTGAGTGAGACAAAAGCTGTCTCAGGAGTTGTTGAAGAGTTAAAAGCAGGCTTCACTATTAGGGCAATAGTTCTTGCAATCATCTTCGGCATAATAGGTCTCTTCGCAAACATAGCTACGTGGTGGGGCCTAGGAATAAGCTTGGAACCAGTTTTCGCAGGAAGAGTCGGGTCAGCAATATATCCTCCCTACGGGCTTGTGTTCATACTTGTCCTAGTAAGCCTTTTCATGAAGGCTCTTACAATCCAAGAGATTGCGGTAATCACGACAATAGCGTTCGTAACTGCAGACAGCCCGTTCGTCGTCGGCGCCTTCCTGCAATTCATATTCGCAGGAACCTACTTGGTGAAGACGAACCCGAACGTGGAGGCCCTGTTAACATACTACCCGCCACTATGGACCCCGGGTGACTATGATCTGATCGCGCCCGCTTGGGCTGGAGGAGCAGCCGTACCATTAGGCAGATTGCTCCCATACATGGTCTTCTGGATGATCATGATCATCATCTGGTGTCTGATGATGGTCTTCCAGGCGGCGTTGATCAGGCTGCAGCTTATTAAAAAGGAGAGGCTCCCGTTCCCCATGATGGTGCCGATTAACGAGATGCTTTCACAGCACCAGAAAGGTACCTTCACGCAGTACATGAAGAAGCTCCCGTTCCTGGCGGGGATAGTGCTGGGATGCATAATAGGAATACTCGGTGCTGCAAACTATATTTGGAAGTTCACGACAGTGTTCTTCGCATTCGGCCAGTTCTACCAGCAATGGTTTGCAGACCTTATGACATCGATCTCGCAGGGGACGATATCCTCCTGGTGGATGTTCATACCCGCTGACACCGCGATTATGTACCTTGCCCCCTTGGACGTGCTTTCGTCAATAGTTATCTGGCTTTTCATCTTTCAAATCCTGTTCCCACTAGTCCTCCTCAACACTGGAGTAATAACGCCGAATACTAACCCGGCGGGCACGGGGCCATTCCCATGGCTAAACTTCAGCTACTACTGGGCTCCCTTGGCTATAGGCATCTGGACAATAATCTTCGGCTACAAGACTTATGCCGAAAGCATTAAGAAGAAGGAGTTTGCTGCAGGGGAGCTTCCCAATTCACTCGTATGGTATGGTTTCGCCGCCACATGGCTCCTCTGGCTCATCCTCTGGGTAATATTCGGAGCCAACATTCTCCCGCTGCTAGTCGGCTTCATCACATGGTTCCTGTATACGACGGGTATGGTTGCTGTCTGCGGGGCAACGGGGACTTGGGTAGCCGGAGGAGACGCTGTCCCCGCACGATTCTTGGCTTGGGGAGTAGGCACTGGAATAGGCTTATTCCCCGCAAGCGGGGCGGCTGCGAAAACCCAGTCCGCATGGGCTACGATGGCTGGCGTCAGCATAACGGCAAGCATGGGTGGGGTGATTCATCAGAACACGCATACTGCCTGGGCCTACACGTCAACCTACACGATGGTTGAACCGGCTAAGGTGAAGGAAACAGACATTCTCAAGTCGCACATTCTGGGTATCCTGATAACTGTGCTGATCGGCGTTCCAGTCGCCGTCTACATAATCTACGGCACTGGAATAGGCCGGCTGAAAGCCTGGGGCCTCGGCAGCGGTGCGAACATCACCGGGTTCCAAGTGCCCTGGGTAGTGGCTGACGCAGCGCCACCTGCAGACTTCCACTGGTGGATGTTCCCGCTGGCCATAGTCGTCGTCGGCATCCTGTTCTTCCTCAGGTCTAGGTTCGCATGGTTCTTCTTCAGCCCGTACGCACTGTTCTTCTACTCCGGCATGTGGCTGATAAACGCTGGGCTAGCATGGGTACTTAAACTAATAACGCTTAAGGTTTTTGGAGCAAAGGCTTACGAAGAGGTTGGAGTACCAGTAGCGATAGGCTTCATGGTCGGCGTTACTCTCATGGCGACGATAATCATGGGAGTTAACGCTGCCACCGGAGGAATATCCGTAGGGCCGACAGGATACTAGATTCACACCCTCTTTTTTTTAAATATGTTTTAATACTTACGCTTCAGTCCACTTCTTAACCGGTTGAAAAACGGGGTTCCTGAAAGCATGGCGAGTGTCCCCGTGTGTTTAAGCATCCAGCGATTTTTAATGCCGTAAAGCTTAAATCAAGCCCTTTGAGAAATTCTTTATTAATGATAACGACGTGTGAGAAACGTTTCCTGGCTATAGTTTTTCTAATAATGCTCGCTACTCCCCTCCTAGTAGTTAAGGGAAGTAGGGGGACATGTGGAGGGGAAGCATTTCTAAGCCAGGTTGAAGCCCCACTGGTCTCAGCCGACAGGATAAGAGACCATGTGTCTATTTTTTCATCAATACAGTCAAGGTTCACCGGCTACCCCGGGTCCCTGGAGGCGGCACGAATCATAATGGACAAGTTCAGCGAATACGGGTTGAAAGTCAGTCTTTTCAACTACACGGCGCTGGTCCCGTATGACTCCGGGTCCTTCCTGAAAGTGGGCAGCCGGGTAATAAAGGCTTACGGGCTCTACCCGAACGCTGTAGCAACTGGTTTAAAGAGGGCTTCAGGCAAACTGGTTTACGCTGGCTACGGCAAGCTGGAGGAGCTTAAGGGGCTTGACGTGAACGGTAGCATAGTCCTCTTAGAATTCAACTCCGGGTCCGCATGGATAGATATGGTTGAGCTCGGCGCGTCCAGCATCGTCTTCCTTGAAGACGGTGATACGAATCGTTTCGAAGCCTTGAGTAAAATCTCCTCCGTCCCGCTTGTCACTCCAAGAATATATGTAGTAGGCAAGGAGGCGTCTGAGCTCAGAGAAATCGCGAAAAACAGGCCTGAGGCTGAGCTGTTTAACGGTATGGGGTGGAGGGAAGTCCAGGCTGTGAACGTGATTGGGGAAATGAAGGGTGTCGAAGACCCGTCTAAAGTCATCATAATAACAGCTAACTATGACTCTGGGTCGGTTGTCCCCGGCGTCTCACCGGGGGCTGATGAAGCAATAGGCGTTTCAGTCCTGCTCGAATTCATAAGGGCTTTAAGACAGCAGGTTTTCACACCAAGGTACACGATACTTTTCATAGCAATGTCTGGACACTGGCAGGCCTTATCCGGTGCCAGGAGCTTTGTTGAACAATTCTACTTCAACAACTCTGCGATAGGCAGGGAAATCTTCCCGTATATTGCCATCGATATTAAAATCAGCTCTGGAAGCCCCCACTTGAATCTGGTTTTCAGCGGCATGATGTACTCTATCAACACTCGGTACATAGCAAATAAATTCACGCAGCTCCACGGATTGTTTACAAGGTCGCTTCAATCCTTTGAAAAATCTTTCCCGGACCACTGGGAAAAAGTTAGAACGGTAAACCTGCTTGGTTTATACGGCATCGCTTACGACTCGGCAAGCCCCGGGTTTCAGAAGGGTCTTGCCTTCAAGCATATTCTCGACATGGAGCCGTTTGAACTAGCCAACAGCATCGGACTCGGGATTATTACTTTCGACGACGTGAGGTACCGCGTGTTCACACCGTCCGACAGGCTGGAGTTCATCGATTTCCAGAATGTTGTTCCCCAGGCCCAGTTAACATTCCAAATACTGTTCGACCTGTTGAAGGCTCCGGTTGAAGAGTGGTATCCTGGTAGTTGGGAGGGTTTAAGACCGTTAAGGATGGGTGAAACCTATACTTCAGTCGGATTCACCATACTGAGGGTTGAAGTCGTCGAGTATGATCCAACCACCCCCGGCCTGTACAGCCCGGTTCCAAACGCCTTCGTCACTGTGGGAAGCACCTCTGACCCGTTCACCCTGATGTTTTCAAAATCGGATTCCTCAGGTTTCGCGGAGTTCAGGGGTCTAAGGCCCTATCCTGAGGCGACAACCGCTGTCCTTACACCGATACAGAGCTACGTGGTTGACGAGGATGGGAGAATCATCTACGCTCCCGACAGGGGGCAGCATGGTTCTGGAACATATCCTTCAAGCGTAACGATAGTCTCGCCTGAACAATTTGCGAGGAACGTTGTTTTCAAATGCGGGAGCGCCGTCCTGTTTGATTTAACCGATCCTGACACTCTGCAGGCCGCAGTTTCTCCAAGCTCAATGTTTGGAACTACGAATGCTTATTCAGCGCAGCTAAGATCGTACGGTGGCTACGAGACTCCGCTCACCCTGAGTATACTGGTGATGCAGATACCCGGATACTCCACTCTCGACTCGTATGGCTACGAGTTCGACCCAATCCTATCGGTTGCGCAGGTTTATGCTCCGCCCCGCACCAGGTTCGGCTTCGTTGTTAAAAGCACTTCTATGGCTAAAACGGTTGCGGTGTATACAAACGTGACTCTACAGAACCAGGATGGATATGGGTATTGCTTCAGTAAAGAAGGGGAAAGGCTCCTGATAAAGGGTGGAATACCCGGCATGTTAACGGAAATGTTGACACTCGCCTATGGTAGATACTTGGCTCAAGCCGATATTCAGGTTCTGGATCCGAAGACGATGGAGAATTTGAATTACGCAATCATGTTCAACCAGACGCTTCTCCAGATGATTTCAAGACTCGATTACAGCGGGTTCTTGACGAGTGCTCTTATGGCCTGGGGGTTCTCTAACAAGGCTTACCAAAGCTCCTTGAGCGTTGTCCGCGACGCGGTTACGAGCATCATCATCGTTTTCGCCATAGCGATCCCTTTCATCCTCCTGTTTTCATCCTTAGTCTACAATTTAAGCAGTGGCTTTAGAAGCGTCGCCCTTACTCTAGCAGTATCGCTTGCAGTAGCGTTGCTTTTGACAGCATTCCACCCTGGATTCGGGCTTGCAGTAAACGTGCCTGCAATATTCATAGGGACACTGATAGTTGCCCTAGTTATTCCGGTGATGTTTTTCCTGTCTTCCAACTTCTCCTCAGGCCTTTCCAGGCTTAGGAAAGAAGTACTCGGCGCGCATTTCTTGGAGAGAAGCGGCTTCGACGTTTCGTTTTCAGCCGTGTCGATTGGGATAGGCAATTTGAAGAAGCGTAAATTCAGAACCATATTAACAATGCTGTGCATAGTGATCATCAGCTTCTCACTATCCTCGCTAACGTCTGTGACGGAGATAAGGGCTTTAAGGGTGACTCCAACGCCCGCCGAAATAGCCTACAACGGAGTGTTGCTGAGAACAGGTAACTTCGCTCCGTTAAACAAGAAGCTGATCAACCTAGTGTCTACTTACATATCCGGTGAGGCCCAGTATGCGCCAAGATACTGGGTTTATCTTCCCTCCACCCCCCAGGAGGGAACTGCTGGCGTAATAGTCATATCCTCGGAGAAGAGCAAGGCTTTGATTTACGCGGCTGTCGGAATAAGCTCGACAGAATTAAAAGCCTCATTCAAGGAATTCGAAAAAATACTGGTAGAAGGATCCATGTTTAAGGATGAAGAGGTTTTATCAGCATTGTTGCCGAATAATCTTGCGGAAAGCCTGAAGGTGAAGGCTGGTGACTACGTTTGGGTTAGTGGTTTCCACTTAAGAGTAACGGGCATACTTAACACGACGGCAATTCTGAGATATGTGAAAGATTCAGACGGTTTCATAGATGTCCTCCCGATGGACACTTATGTTCTTTCAAACGAGAGAACACCTCCTCGAGCCGAGGCGGCGTTAAGCCCGGGCTCCGTAATATTCGTACCAGCCGGCCTTGTTGAACTAATCCCGGAGTCATGCTTAACAAGTGTTTTAATACCGATAGACGGGATGGATTTCGAAGAACTCTATCAGAGGTGTGGAGAAGTTTTCTCTGCTTTCGAGGGGTTAAACATCTATCTGACGTATAACGGCACCGTCTACCGGTTCTCTAAGGAGAACGTTATCTCGCTATTCGGCTTCCAATTCATCCTAATACCCATGATCATCGCGGGACTGATAACAATGTCAACAATTCTCGGGGGAGTCATGGAGAGGATACGTGAAGGCTACATATACAGCAGCCTCGGTCTTGCACCGGTTCAAGTAGGCTTAATGTTCTTCGGCGAGAACATAATATACGCTGTTGTAGGCTCCATGACGGGTTATCTGGCAGGCATCTCCGCCTCCTACTTGACGAGGAAAATAGGCATAATAAGCCTCCCCGTTAACTATACTTCTTCATTCGTGATGCTGGCCGTCGGGCTAGTTATAGCGCTGGTTCTAGCAGCGTCGCTATACCCGTTCTACAAGGTCTCCGTCACAGTAACCCCGTCCTTAGAGAGGAAGTGGCGCCTCCAGACAAAGCCGAAGGGTGACTCTTGGGAAATACCGATACCTTTCAGAATAAAAGAGGAGGACAGGGCTGCAGGAATGGCTGTTTTCCTCCAAGAATACCTTTGGAACAAGAGGATTGAGCGGGCAGGGGTCTTCACTGTTGAGAGCGTGGATGTTAACAAGATAGAGTCTGGAATTGCTGTTAAGTCAAGAGTCTGGCTAGCGCCGTTCGAGCAGAACATAAAGCAGGACATGAATGTGGTGATACTGAAGAGTAAGACGGAGCAGAACTTCCTTATTTCGCTGAGCCTAAACAGGGTGTCCGGGCCATATGACTCATGGGTCAGGTTCAACTATCCTTTTATCGACGAGGTTAGGAAGCAGATGCTGATATGGAACGTTCTAAACCCTGAGGAGCGGGAGAAATATATTCGTATGGCTAGGGAGCGTAGCCTGCTGGGTGAGAAATAATGGTGGAAGCTGCGCGTGAAAAAGAAGCCTTCATCCCTGGGCTGACGATCGTGTCAGTCTCTGCAGTGTTGTTCGGGCTTGTGGTAATAGTGCCCGCGATAATTTACTTGGGCTGGGCTGTCGGTCCATTAGGCGGAACCGAAAGGTTCATCCCGGTTTTCGTCACAATCCTCCTGTTTACGGAGGCTGGGAGGCTTGTCAAGAGATACGTAACATCGCAGGAGGCCTACATAATATACTTCATGCTTCAAGCCATAGCTCTATGGTTCGTTGGAGGAGGGCTTTTCGGCGATTTCCTCATAAGGTATTACTACCGGTCTGCCCCGTATACTATCCTATACGGCATAGCTGAAAGGCTTCCAACATGGTATGTTCCCGAGCTTGGGAGCTATGGTCCTCTCCACAGGACTTTCCTCTCCCCAGACTGGGTGATCCCAATAATGATCTCTCTCGCCGTTAATATTTGCGTGTTGATGATAGACTACGGCGTGTCTTTCATAACAAACATGCTCTACATAGAGATAGAGAAGCTCCCGTTCCCCGTCGCACCCATAGACTACCAAGCAATCTCAACCCTCACCGAGAGAACACCTGAGAAAATAATGTACTTTTCTTTCGCCGCAGTTATAAGCTTCATATACGAGTTCGCCATCTACGGGATTCCGAACATAACGTCTATTTTCCTAGGCAGGGCTATAA
>CAZWPT010000027.1:0-100898 GCA_964635675.1 uncultured Nitrososphaerota archaeon
GTTTAGTCCCCAGTGAAGATAGCCTGAAAGATTGTACTTAAAGTTTATCCAGTGTAAGATTCTAACTTTTATTGACGGGTAGTCGATGAACCTGTTCGGGTATTTTCCAGTCGGGGCAAGACAGGTGTAGAACCATACTTCTTCCCCAGCCGCTTTCCTTCCGTTGTAAAAAGCCTGGTTCTCATCTAACTGGTTCAGTAACGGGACCCAGATGTCTAAAGCCCCGACAAGCTCTTCAGTAGCTTGGTTCGCTTCAATTATCTTTATTTTCGGCGCCAGCTTCCTAACGTAGCTGGCGAGTATTCTGTAGCTTTCCGAATTTACAGGAATCGGTTCATCGGTTAAGTGCTGCACGTAGATATTGATCCATCCTTTTTCCTCCAGATGCTTCTGTAGTTGGGGAAGGAATTTAGAAAGGAAGCCATAGTACTCTTTTGAAGTTACGTCCATGGAAGGCACCTTATAGGCTAGGGACCCATCAATTCTATAAACCAGTGTTTCGTAAGAGTAGAACTCCTTTGCTTCCCATTCTTTCCTGTAGGCAAGATGCCCTCCTTCAATTCTTCCAACCACGCCTTCTTCGATGAAAAGTTCGACCCAGCGATCAAGGGTTGAAAAGTCGCATTCAATAGTTCCGTTTGAGGCTTCTATGAATCTTATTAATTGGAGAATTGGAGTTATTATCACGTTTTGACGATACTTGGAAATAAAATTAGCATAACTTCTGATTAACCTCCAGTGCTCTTCGCTCCATGGCTTCACGTTATAATAACTGGCGAGGCCCTCTGCGTTAAACCAATTTGTTAACCATAATGTTCTTTCAGGAGCAAGAGTAACAGGGTACACCTTTAGAGTAATTTGTATCGAAGCATTTGCCTTCTCAGAAAAAACTTGGATTTTCCCAGTGTAGTTTCCAGCGGGGGCTTCCGGCGGAATGAAAACCGTAACCCAAACTGGCTGAGTCTCTCCAGCCTTTAAACGAATGGAGTCCACGTCTAACAGGGGATCCGGGAAGTCAAATGGAGCTGGGCGAACCAGCTCTTCAGCAGGAGTACCCGGCGTATTCTTAAAAACTGGAACATAGCCGATAAAGTTTGCAGAAATGCTTATTTTAAATCCAGACGGGCCTTCAAGCGGTTCCGTTTTAAGACGGATTTCCGGATTTCCTTTTTCTACGGTTACGGCAAATTGTGCTGCAGCATACTCGTTTCTCACTGCTTCAACGTATAAAAATTTCTTTTCATTCGCAGCTGGCTTTGTATCCTTGAAGATCTTTATAAGCGGATCTGAAGCCCAAACTGAAAAACTCTCCTCAGAGCCCATCTGGCTGATCCAGAATAGAACTATGCATAAAAACATTACTAAAGGTATGAGGATAAGTGAGACTTTCAGTTTTCCCATTCTCCCGATGAAATGGTAACGGTTAATACTAAAACCTTGCTTTATATCAACTTGTTAAAAGCCTGTGCTCCATCAAACATTGTTTCAGGAGGGTGTTTTCACAGCAAGAAGCATTGGTTCAAAAAGCTGGTGCAGCGCAATTCTCACTAGGTTCCCACCGGAATTAGGATTATGCCTTTCACGCCTTTTAGCGCGCGCTAGCCAAGGGCTTGAGGATTGTGGTCAATAAGTTTTTTAGTCCCCCCGGGCCCCAATGGCTTGGAAAAGGAGCAAGGGAGAAGCAATGGCTTACAGCAGAATACCTTCTGAAGACATGGAAATTCTGAGGGGGCTGGGGAGGCTGATCGTTGAAATCTCAGCTTCCCCTGTTAACGAGGAGAATGCTGAGCTGCAGAGGAGGGTGAATAATCTGGAGATGGTTAAGCCCCCGGTCTATGTTTACGAGATTCCGTGGCACGAGATGAATGTTGGCGACGAGCTTACATTGAGGACGAGGCACCCCTTGTGCAGGAGATACGAGGAGAGGCTGAGACGCTTGATCTATAAGTGGAGGCACGGATTGGGCGTGCTTGTTGACGACCCGCGTTTCAGCAGCAGCCCGAGCCTGGAGCCCGTGGTTGAGCAGCCGCTTCAGGATTATATCATCGACACTGGCTTCGGCGTCAGCGTTAAAGAGGATATTTTGAGGGTTGACGAGAGGAACCCCGTGGTTTCCCACCGCTACCATGCTCAAATCAGGTGTGAAGAAGACATTGAAAAGATCCAGGTGCCTGAAGTTTTCTTCGACGAGGAGAAAGCTGAGGAGGAGTTTGAAATGCTTCGCGAGGTTTTCGACGGGGTTCTGCCCGTTGAGAAGCGTGGCGTAAGCGCCTTCTGGTTTGCTCCCTGGGACGAGATCGTGATGCTCACCGGGGTTAAGGAGATTCTTGTAGACATGTACCGTAGGCCAAGGTATGTGCACAGGCTTGCCGAGAAGATGGTTGACGCTTGGCTTCACCGTCTGGAAAAGTATGAGAAGCTTGGGTTGCTGCGCGACTCTCCGATGAGGCTCTGGGGAGTGGGTGCGGCCCAAGTTTTCGCAGCAGTTTCCCCTGTTATGCACGAGGAGTTTGCGCTGAAGCATGAGAAGCGCTGGTATGAAAGATGGGGTTTCAACTACTACGGGTGCTGCGAGCCGCTCCACCACAAGGTTGAGGTGTTGAGGAGGAATATACCCAAGCTGCGCAGGATCTCTATGAGCCCCTTCATAGATTTCGACAAGGCTGTTGAAAACGTGGGTGACGAGTTCATATTCGCCTGGAAGCCTAATCCCGCTGTGCTGGCTGAGTCAAGCTGGAACCCTGAGGCGGTTCGGAGAGACATGGAGGAGAAGCTTGAGAAGGCCAGGAGGTTTGGCTGCGTAATGGAGATTCATATGAAAGACATTAGCACTGTTAGATACCAGCCTCAACGCCTATGGGAGTGGGCTAGAATAGCCTCCGAGGTTTCGGAAAAATATGTTTAAGCGTGCCAAAGTTTGACGAGGAACACACGAGCAAATATAAGGCATATAAAGAAGGTTGTTTAGTGGAAAGCATGCCGAAGGTTTTTAACAAGAGGTTGGAGCTACTCTCTAAGAGGTTGAAGAAATAAAGGAAGGCGCCTTAGAAATACTGGGGAAGGTTGGTTTTGCGTACAGGCATAGAGGCGCTCTCAAACTCGAAGAGTACGGAGCGATCGTCGATTACAGTCGGGAGGTTGCTAAGCTTCCCAGAGGGCTTGTCTTAGAGTGCTTGAGAAAAGCCCCCAAGCATTATGCTGTTGAACCTAGCCAGGGGGATGCTGTATACTTTGGCGATGGCAGTATTAAAGCAACCATGGGTTTGGAAATCCAGTTTGTGGATTACGAGAAGATGGAGTGCCGTCCCGGCAGGACTGAGGACTGCGTAAAGTCGATAACAGTTGGCAACGAGCTTGAAAACGTGAGAACCGCGTCTCCTTTCACCGTGCCCAGCAACGTGCCTGTGAGAATAGCAGATGTAAGGGGTTACAGGATCTTGTTCACGTATTCACGGAAACCGGGTTTCGTCTGGATTTATTCACCTGAATCTTGCAGGCATATTCTGGACATGGCTAAGGCTGTGGCTGGAGGAGAGGATGAGCTTAGGAGGAGGAAGATAGTCGGTTATGGAGTGGAGCCTACGAGCCCGCTTCAGCTTTCGCATCATGCAATAGAGATACTGATGGAGATGGCGAAGTATGGGTTTCCCATAAGCGCTTCAGGCTTCATGAGTCTTCTAGGAGGCACGGCACCCGTAACAATAGCTGGCGCGTTAAGCCTGCACGCAGCCGAGGTTCTGGCAGGCATAGTGCTAACTCATCTTATTGACCCATGTTCTCCAGTGGGCTTCTCAACCTCAATACATGTGCTGGACCAGAGGACTGCCCTGTGCTCCTTCGGAGCGCCTGAAAACACGTTGGCATCACTAGCCGGAATCCAGGTGACTAGAGAACTGGGGCTGAGCTGCTTTGCTAACGTGGCCCTGACCGTTTCAAACATCCCGGATTTCCAGGCTGGATTTGAGAAGGCCGTGAGCGCAGCCCTGGTTTTGGCCGCAGATGCTTAGGATATAGGTCAACAGGGGATAGTTGGGGCTGATCAGGGTGCGAGCCTTGAGCAGCTTATAATAGACAATGAATGGAACAGCTATTTCAACCGTATTCTTAAAGGGTTTGAAGTGGACAAGGATTCTTTAGCGCTTGAAGTGATAAAGAGTCGGGGTGGGCGGGAGCTTCCTGAGGGAACAGCATACCTTGAAGAAAATGCGGCAGGAGCTTTGGTTCCCAAGCCTCTTCAACAGGGACGACTGGATAGGGTGGGAGAAAAAAGGGCGTAAGGACCTTCTTGAAAAATCCCGAGGGGCTCTAGAAAGGATCCTGAATGAGTTTTACCCTCCGGAGCCCGTTTTAGACAAGCAGGTTGCCGAAGAGCTTTTGGAGATTGAGAGAAAGGCTGTTGAGAATCTAGCGGGGTAAAGATTGATCTTTTTAAGCGAGTTGCATAATTGGCTGTGGCGAATGGTTTAACATAGCACGCGCTATTGGAGACCATTATCCTAGCTTTTAACCTCAGCTATTGGGAAAAAGTTTTAAGCGCGGCACATACATGGTGGCTTAAGGTGTCCTGTCTTGACGTTGCCCGAAGAGGACGCGCGGGCTAAGGCGACTGGGAGCAGGGTTCAGAGCCTTCGCGCCGGATGGCTTAAGACGATCCTTTACATGGTTGTTCTAGCAATATCCTTATCTGTTCTCGACCTATTATTCGGCTGGACGCCTGGCGAGACTATTCCGCCGTACCTGCAGCATTTGAGCGGAGTCATACTGCTCGTCAACCCGTATATTCAATATATTCAAGCGATCCTAATATTTGGCCTGGGCTATCTTATAGTCAACGCTCTCAGCGGAGTTGTTTACACTTACATGAGGAGGTTTACGGATCATCCTACTGCTGCAACCGTTCGAACACTGGTGAGGATCGCGGGCCTCGCCGTCTTGCTCTCGCTGATAGCTTCAATCTTCAACGCGAATCCCGCGGCTGCCCTAACCGTGGGTTCTTTCGGAGGCCTTGTCGTAGGGTTCGCGACGCAGACCATATTGTCGAACGTGGTTGCAGGAGTCTTCCTCCTGCTCTCCAGGCCCTATACCTTCGGGGACATGATAACCGTCGCGGGACAGACTGGGGTTGTCAAGGAGATTAGGCTGATGCATCTGGTGCTGGAGTCCACGGATGGGACGAGGGAGATACTGATACCGAGCGGAACGGTGGTCACCCAGATTATTCATAAGATGAAGCCTCCTGCGCAGGCTAAGCCCATTAAAACCGTTTTGAAGCTGGAAGCTCCCCCGGCTAGAGTTAAAGCAGGATCGCTGCTTGTCTTCACCGGGAGGCTTCTTGAGGCTGAGACAGGGAAGCCGGTTGCAAATGCTAACATACGGATAATGGAGAGGGATATTGGTAGGGACGACCTGCTGGCCTCCGGGAAGACGGGCGAAGATGGGGGATTCAGCATTGAGTGGAAAGCCAGGAAGACAGATTTGCTCGGCAACACGGCGGAAGTCTATGCGAAGTTCGATGGGGATGAGCAGTATCAGCAGTCTAAAAGCGAACTCTTCGTGATAAAAATAGACGGGAGGTGATGGTGCGGATGAGTATGGAGGATAAAGCCGTTAGGTATAAGCCTGTTTGCTTCAAGTGTGGAGCCGACATAGCTTCATTCACCTTCATCGAGTATCCTTTGAGCGACAGGCTTCTGACGATAGTGTTCTGCAAGGAATGCGGTGCTGTTCAAGGCATAGTTGCCAGAGAAAAATAATTTTTAAGCTTTAAAGAGTCTGAAAGCAGCCGGTTTCCTCAACGCTTGACACTAGGCCCTGAAAATTTATATGCTTATCAGCAAGCTTAGCCTTATGGTTGCGTGGAATCTTCAGGAGTCTACGCTTAAGGATGTGAATGAGTCTAGGTTTCAAGTTGCCGTCCTGCCTGTCGGCTCAACCGAGCCACATGGCCTACACTTGCCCTACGGGATGGATTTCTACCAGGCTAAGGCTGTCGCCGAGATGGCTTGCAGGAAAGCCGTGGAGATGGGTGCTCGGGTGGTTATGCTCCCCGCCATACCCTACGGTTCAAACAGGAACTCGCTCGGCTTCCGGATGACGATAAACCTCGACCAGTCGACGCTGAACATGGTTGTCAGAGATATTGTCGACTCGCTTGAGCACCATGGGGTGAGGAAGCTGGTTATTCTGAACGGCCATGGAGGTAACGATTTCACGCCACTTATGCGGGACCTGCATGGCAGGACCGGGGTTTTCATCGTCACAGTCGACTGGTGGAGAACCGTTGACGATGTGAGGAGCACGATTGTTGAGGAGCCGGGGGAGCATGGCGACGAGTTTGAGACAAGCATTGGGCTCGCCCTGTTCCCGCATCTCGTGCGAATGGGGGAGGCGGATGAGGGTGCTGTGAACACGCCTAAGGTCGAGTCTTTAAACTATTCCTGGGCGAGGTTTACGAGGCCTTGGCACGTTTTAACGAGGAGCTCCGGCTTCGGAAACCCTTTGAAAGCCTCCGGGGAGAAGGGAGAGAAGATATTGGAGGCCGCTGTGGAGAGGATTGCCCGCCTCCTTAAGGAGCTTTCCGATGCGGAGATGGCTGAGGGTTTCCCCTACTAGCGCAGCAACTTGTCAGCCAGCATAATTCTGCAAGAGGAGCAGTCGGCCCACTAGTAGGAGGCTGGATTGCAGGTTTCCGGTGGAAGGCTGATTAATCCCTCTAGCCAGCAATTTTTATATAGGGAGCAGTAAGTTGCTTTTTCTGAAGTTGAGCAACCGGAGTGTCGACGAGACTGTTAACAAGAGGCCGCTGAACGTTCTTAGAAGCATGGTTGGCAAGAAGGTTTTCCTCAGGCTTAAAAACGATCACTCAGTATACAGGGGGATGCTGCTTAACGTGGATACTCAGATGAACCTCATCATGGGGGGGACTATGGAGTATGAGGGCGATAGGGAAGCTGTTAACTTTAACCTTGTCCTCGTCAGAGGGAGCAACATTCTTTTCGTCGGCAGGTCTGAGGAGATATAGATTCCTACCTGAGGCTGAGCTCAGTCAGCCTCTCGATCAGGGCTGTTGTTAGCAGGCTCCTCTTCCTGTTTAGAAGCTCCCTGATGTCGCTCTTCCTCACGTAGAGCTTTTCGCCCAGCTTCTCCAACGGCAGGCTCCTAATGTCGCAGAGTAGGAGACCATGGTATGCAGCCTCCTTCACCGCCTCATCGTCAACAGTTTCAGAATCCAGAATAAGGATCCTTACGCCTTTTGAAGACAAGGCTTTAAATATCTTACTCAAGTCGCCCTTAAGGGTTTCAGCAGCTACAACCATGCTGCCAACCTCGCTCTTAGCCTTCTTCGAAGTCAGCTCTGAGAAAACATCCACCCTGAGTTGTTCTCCGGAATCCTTCTCCTGCTTCCCGAGAACCTGGCTTAAGCTCGTCAGCCTACTACTCTCCGGTGTAAAGGCTATAACGCTTTTCAACGCTGCATCTTTACCCGGCTTCTTCGACTCAGCTTTCCTAAGCTCGCTCCTAAGGTTTTCAAGCTTAAGCGCAAGCACCTCAACCTTCCTCCTCTCCTCGAGAAGCTGCTTCCTAAGCTGATCCACAAGGTTAGCGTCAAAGCTTTGAACAGTCGTTTGAGAGAGCCGCTCCCTAATCGAGCGTTCAGGCGGGATCCCCCTGATAAGGTCACTCTTAACCTCGTCTACCAGAGCCTCCTTGAACTCGCCAATCCTTCTCTCAACGTTCAGCTCTATGTTCCTGAAATCGTTTTTGAAACTGTTGTAGGCTTTAAGCGCTGCGTAGAGAGCTGAAGCCTGATGCTCATCCCCGATGCCGACACCCCTTTTAGAAGCATACTCGTTGATAATGCTGGTCTTGTCCTCCAGAGCCTCCTCCTTCCCTATTTTGAACACAGCTAGGTTGAGCGACTGAGCAAGCTCCCTAACTGCTCTAGGAGCCTCAGCCCTGTCAGTCGCTATAAGAACAGGGTCGCCGACGCTCAGTGCTTCAAGAATAATACTGCTCCTACTCCAGTGTCTAAGGCTCTTCAGGAGAAGCAGCTCCCCGTTTAGGTTCAGAATAGCTAGGCCAGCCGTTGTCCCCGGGTCGAAGCCGACTATGGTCTTCGGCAGGCGTTTAGACACCCGTATCCTTCTCCCCCGTCTGCTGAGCCGTCGCCAGGATTTTTATCCCCAGCCTCCTCAGTAGAGTGAAACATCCAGCACAGTGTCGCAGCCGCACCTTCTCTCCCTCGGTATCATGGGGATTGTCTCGTAGATAAGCCTATTGACGTTCGCAACGTTCTCCCTCATGCTTTTAGCAACCCTTTCAGCTGTAACCGGCATTAAACCGTACACGTCCGTGTCCGTGATGAGCGCGATGCTTAGGAAACATATCTCAGCCTCCCTCGCCAAGTATGCTTCAGACACTGCCGTCATACCTACGACTGAGAACCCTAGGCTCTTGTAGAAGAGCGATTCGGCTCTCGTTGAGAACCTTGGGCCCTCGATGGTTACGTATGTGAACGATTTTCCCTCAGCCTCCTCCTCCGGGGTTGGGTGGATCTTCACGTTGGGAAGCACCCTCCTACCTGAGTCCAGGAATATTCTCCTCAGCTCCGGGCAGACTGGGTCGCTGAAGGGAACGTGCCCAACGACACCGCCCTCGTAGAAGGAGAGGCTCCTCCTGTTCGTCGTCCTGTCGAAAAACTGGTCTACCACGACGAACTCGTAGGGTTTTATGAACTCCGGCTGAAGACTCCCGACGGCGGCGGGGCTTATTATCCTGGTTACACCCAGCGTTTTAAAGGCCCAGACGTTGGCCCTGTAGTTGACCCTGTAAGGCGGTATTGTGTGGTGCCTGCCGTGCCTCGGCAGGAAGGCAACCTTCCTGTCTTTAACCCACCCTACTGTTACAAGGTCTGAGGGCGGCCCGTAGGGCGTGTATACTTTAAACTGTTTAGCGTCCTGAAGGTATGAAGGGTCATAGTTGCCGGTTCCCCCGAAAATACCTATTTCAGCTGTCTCAGGAGGCCTGTACCTTACGCTTGCGCACATGGCTTGCTCAACTAGTCTCTACGACTGAAATAAATAAATGTTTTCTCCTCTAAGCCCATTTAAACAAGTGTCGGCGAAGCCATTATTGTCGACTTTGCTGTGCCAGCGAACTTCGACATCATGAGCTCGTAGGCCCTGCGCTCCTCTGGAGACGGGATGTTTATCTTGGTTATTGCCTCCATCAGGTGCCTCTTCTGAATAACTAGCTTCTCAGTCATCCTCATAACCTTCTCCTCGTCGCTAGTCATCTCCAGCAACTCTTTTATCGCTATGAGGCCGGCGTCGTTGCATGATTGGGCTATGTCAGCCCCGGAGAAGCCTTCAGTCATCGAGGCCAGCTCATCGATGTTTACGTCAGGCGCTATAGGCTTCCCCCTTAAATGTATCTGGAATATTTTCTTGCGGGTCTCCTTATCAGGCCAGCTTAAGCCTATAAGCTTGTCGAACCTTCCAGCCCTCAGCAGAGCAGGGTCAATTATGTCAGGCCTGTTAGTCGCACCTATGACTATGACTCCCCTGAGATCCTGCAGCCCATCCATCTCCGTGAGAAGCTGGCTGACAACCCTCTCAGTAACGTCGCTGCTAACATCCCTACCCCTGACGGGCGCGATTGAATCAATCTCGTCGAAGAAGATTATGCAGGGAGCAACCTGCCTAGCCTTCCTAAAGACTTCTCTAATGCCCCTCTCAGACTCGCCGACCCATTTTGAAAGCAGCTCTGGACCCTTGATGCTTATGAAGTTGGCCTCGCTCTCAGTCGCCAAGGCTTTCGCCAAGAGGGTCTTGCCAGTACCGGGCGGGCCGTAGAGGAGAATACCCTTCGGCTGCCTAATGTTAAGCTTTTTGAAAAGCTCCGGGAACCTTAGGGGCCACTCTATCGAGGTTATCAGCTCCCTCTTAACTTCTTCAAGGCCACCGATATCATCCCAGTGCACATTAGGGCTTTCAACCATTATCTCTCTTAACGCGGATGGCTCTATCTCTTTCAGAGCATCCATGAAATGCTTCATCCTGACCACGAGCTTGCTTAGAACCTCTATCGGGATTACCTCGGTTTCAAGGTCTATCTCTGGAAGCACTTCCCTCAAGCATCTTAACGCTGCCTCCTTAGCTAGGGCCGCTAGGTCGGCGCCGACGAAACCAGGAGTTAGCTCAGCCAGCCTTTTAAGGTCAACGTCGTCGGAGAGCGGCATACCCCTTATATGGATCTGAAGTATCTCCAGCCTCGCCTTCTTATCGGGCACGCCTATCTCTATCTCCCTGTCAAACCTGCCCGGCCTGCGCAGAGCAGGGTCTATCGCGTTAACCCTGTTCGTGCAGCCTATTACCACAACCTTTCCACGAGTCTGCAGACCATCCATAAGGGAGAGAAGCTGCGCGACAACCCTCTTCTCAACCTCTCCAGTAACATCCTCCCTCTTGGGAGCTATGGAGTCAAGCTCATCTATGAAGACTATGCTTGGAGAATTCTCCTCAGCCTCCTTGAAGATCTCCCTCAGCCTCTGCTCGCTTTCACCATAGTACTTGCTCATTATCTCAGGCCCGCTTATGCTTATGAAGTGCGCATTGGTCTCGTTCGCCACGGCTTTCGCCAGGAGGGTCTTGCCAGTACCGGGCGGGCCGTAGAGGAGAATACCCTTCGGAGCCTCTATCCCCAGCCTGTCGAAAAGCTCTGGGTGCCTCAGGGGGAGCTCAACCATCTCCCTGATCTTCTGTATAGCCTCCTCTAAGCCGCCAATATCCTCGTAGGTAACCCTTGGGAGAAGCTTCTTGATCTGGTATATTTTCTCGCTGATTTTGACGACAGTGTCCTCGGTGACGATAACTGCTTCAGCAGCAGGCTGGTAGGAGACAACAACCAGCTGAACAATCTTGCCCATTATCCTCACCGGAATAATGTCACCCCTGTTTATTATTCGTCCTATCATTATGCTTTTCACAAACTCCTCGCCGTTAACCATCCTAGGCTGCTCGGTGTGCGCCAGAACAACAGTAGTAGCGTACCTAGCCGTTACCTTTCTGATCCTAACCTTGTCGTCTAGGCTGACGCCAACATTCTCCCTCGTGTACCCGTCTATCCTGATCAGGCCTAGGCCCCTGTCCTTGGCTGACGCAGGCCACACGAGAGCATAAGTCTTCCTTCTGCCAACGATCTCTATAGCGTCCCCTGGTGAAAGGTTCAGAAGCTTCGCAACCTCAGGATCTATCCTAGCGTACCCCCGTCCAACGTCAGTAGGCTGGGCCTCAGCGACACGCAGATAAACATAGTCAGGCGGATCCTTCTTTCTTCCCGCATCGTTTTGAAAACCTTCCCTCTTATCGCTCAACGCCCGGCATCTCCCCTCCCGTCTACACTTTTCAACTGGAAAGATTTCACAGGAGGGGGTTTATTAAGTTTCATCGTGCACGCTCGTAGAACGAAACAGTTAAAAACTGTTCATGCCCAAACCTTGCAAAACCGTTTAAAAATCTTGATTCGAACAGCGACAGAATGTTGAAAAAAGAAATAAATCCTGCCAGCCACGTGGGATGCTGATGGTTAAACCCGACTTGGAGGAGGCGGCGGAGCAGCTTAAAAAGGCGGTTAGCGCTAAAGAGTTCATCGCGTTAATCTGCCTTTGCGAGGCTGATTACGCTGGAAGGGCAAGGTCCCTCCTGGAGAAGGGTGAGAGACTCCTAGTTGTTAAGGAGGACACTTCCTTCCTGATTCACAGGCCCTCCGGGCTCGAGCCGGTTAACTGGCAGCCTCCTCCGAACTACGTCGGGGTTAGCGTCGACCGGGATCATATTGCCCTTACTGTTAAAAGAGTTAGGAGGCCTGAGAAAATCATCGTAAAAATATACGGTGTGAAAAACATTTTCGCGGGAAGGCTTGAAGACAAGGGGGAGTTCCAAATGTATCTGAGCGAGAGGGAGATTTCTGAAATCCTCCGTAAGCATCCTGAGCTCGTGGAGGAGGGATTTAGAGTAACGTCGGCGGAAGCAAGGGAGAAAACCGGAGTGGTTGACATCGTTGGAGTTGACGCGAACAATCGTAGGACAATAGTTGAAATAAAAAAGGATAGGGCGGGTTTAGAGGCTGTTAGACAGTTGTTGAGGTATGCCGGGGGGCTTGGTGCAGGCGTCAGGATTGTGCTCCTAGCCCCGAGTGTGACGGGAGAGGCTGAGAGAACCCTGAGGAGAAACAGGATGGAGTTCAAAAGGATCAGTATGCTCGAATTAACCAAGACCCTTATGCGGGAAAGAAGCGTTGAGAAGCGTGGCATAACAAGGTATCTCTAGGTTTTACCACTTTCACCAAGCTTGCACAGCCATTCTTCAAACTTTTCAGAATATCTCGTTTTCTCATCATGCTTCTTCTTCAGCTCACTTATTAGGCTGACGGGGGCGGGGTCAACCCCCCTAAGTATAGCAAGGTAGTAGCTAGCCCAGTCCCCCAGTATTATGGCTGAAAGCATCTCTTCAAGCATTGTTCCGCCAAGCGGTTTAACCATGCTTAATCCAACACCCTCTTTTTCAATCTTTGAAACAAGATTGTTGACGCTTTCAGCAATATATGGGTTCTTGAAACGGCTGTCGATGAAAACAACGTGGAGGAGCTCTTTGAAATCAACCTTCTCCCATGCTTCAACCTCATTATGGTTTGCCTCTGGAAGCTGGTCGCACATAGCCCTCATCTTAGCGTTCTCATTAATCTGATCCTTATACCTTAGGGCTACGGATTTCAAGTGTCCCATGGAGTATATGATTGGAAGCTTCTGATGCAGCCTAGCAGCCAGCTGCTTAGCCGGGTTCCGGCTTAAAGGCACTTCCGGGGTAAGTTTAGAATTATACTCTTCAATCAGCCTGTGGGCTTCAGCCAGCTCACCCTCTCCCACCATTGGGAAACCTATTTCCTCAGCCACTTTCAACAACGGTATGAAGAGCAGTGGAAGCGCCGACCTAGGCGTGTAGCCGGATGGAACCCCTATGAACGGGATTTTAAGCTTGGAGCACGCCTTCCCCAGCAGACCGTTGGAAGCAATACCGATTATCTGGGAACCCCTCTCGTAAGCCTGCTTGAAGGACTCGAGCGTTTCCTCAGTGTTCCCGGAATAGCTTACCGCCAACACTAGGCTATTCTCGTCAACATGTCTAGGCAGGTCGTAATCCCTGATTACGGAGACGCGCAGTGGGCTCATCACTTGAGAGAGGTCTTTGAAAAGGTCTCCACCTATGGCTGAACCACCCATCCCGCACACAATAATCTCCTTAACGTTCCTGTAGCCTTCAGGAAGACGCAGGCCCCTTGACAGCTCCACCGCTTCTTTTAGCAACGCTGGGAACGAGGATATCATGAGCCGCATGTTCCCCTTGTCGATCATCCTGACTGCCTCAACGTCATCAAGCACCGGAATACTGCTTGAGCATGCTTCAGGCTTCAACCAGTTACCCTCCTCACCGTTTTGAATAGCGTCTCTCTGAACAGGTTTCTTTAAAGGTTTTCTAGGGCGGCTTAAGGATTAATAAGGGCCTTATGCGAGGGGTTAGGGAGGCTGCAATGAAGCTGGACGCCAAGCTACTGTTTTCAATAATCGTGGTCACAGCCATTATTATAGTCAACATTATTCCAAGAGTTTTATCCGAATATTTCAACCAGCTTCAGAAGGCAATTTTGAAAGGAGGGCTACCCGGCTTCTACATGCTTATGATAGTCCAATCGATAATAGCAGTCATACCTGCTGAGGCAGTGCTGATTATGAGCGGCTCAGCCTTCGGCTTCGAAGCCTCCACCGCGGTTGGAACACTCGGCTTGATGAGCGGCGCCCTGATAAACTACGTAATAGGACTGAAGTTCGGTAGACCGCTGGTTGAGAGACTAGTAAGCAGGCAACAACTTGATAAGGTGGAGAAGCTTTTCGTGAAACACGGGTCTAAAATAATTTTCGCAGCCAGATTCATACCTTGGGTTTCCTTCGACGCGGTTTCCTATTTCGCCGGGGCGACGGGAATAGCCTTAGCATCGTTCACCGTCGCAACCCTACTGGGGACGGTTCCAAGAGCCCTTTTCTACAGCTATATGGGTGAGAAGCTTGGAGCAAGCATCAGCGAGGGAGACGTTACCCTGTTAAACTATCTGCTTCTAGCAACGTTTCTAGCAATAGTTTTACTCATACTGGTTTCCCACAGGGAGGAGACTAGTCGAAAGCCTGTTGGAGAAGCCGGAGGGGCATGCCTATCAAAGCAACCTCTCTCCGAGACGGGTTATAGTCCAGCAGCCCCTCGAAATGCAGCCTCTTAAGCTTCTCAGCCACGCTGGCATCCCTTATTCTAACACCATTCTCCTCAAGCGTCTTAAAGCCTACGAAAGGCTCGTCGCAAGACTCGAAGACGCGCAGAAGCCTCTCTACAAGCCTGCGCATCTCAGGATCTTGGGAGAAAACTGTTTTCAAGTCCCCAGGGGTAATTACGCTTTCAATCCTGTACTGGGCCTCCCTCACATGCTCGCAGGAAACCCTAGCAGACCCCTCGTAGCTCGCGTTAAGCCCGCTTGCAAGCAGGAGCTCGATGCCATACCTTGCTGAACCGTATCCGAATCTTTCAGTCAGCCTACCCATCAAGTATACCAGGGAATCGTCAAAACTATCCTCGTTAAAAGAGAGCTCCACCCTGTCCTTAAGTATCACTGAGATTTCTTCAGCAGTGTATGGTTTAAAGCTTCGGCCTATCCTCCAGAAGAAGGAGGTTGCCCAAGAATCCTTAACCTTGCGGGAAACATCCTCGATTCCAATGAGTATCAGTATCACCTTAACCCTGTCCTCATACTCCTCTGAAATCTTTAAAAGATCCGTGAAAAACCTGCTTCTAACCCCGCTTAGGAAGCTGTCGAAATCATCCAGGACGAGCAGGAAGCTCCTGCCTGATTTTTCAAGATAGTCGAAGACCGTGAACAGGAGCTCCCTGCTGCTGTAGCCTCTTCCAGGTATGTTAGGCATTAGGCTCAGCGCAATCATCTGCGCGAGAGTGAAGTCTGAGGAAGCAAACCTCGTGTTTAAATGCCTGTATTCAAGCCTGATGCCCCTCTGGCTACAGTATTTCAAAACCTGTTCAGAAGCCTTCTTTACAGTAACGGTCTTACCGGAGCCGCTTGGACCGTTTAAAACAATAGCTTTCAAGGGGAGCCTGCCCTCCAGGAAACCTATCACAGTGTTGAATATTTCAAGCTGGTGCTCCTCCCTGCTGGGAAGCCTTTCAGGAATATAGCTTGCACTCAGCCTTTGAAGACCATCCTTCTTAAAGATTATGCTCTTCATCTTCTATCCGTCAATAAGCGTTTAGACTCTTCCAGAACAGCATCCCCCATCTCACTCGTCTTAGAGACTCCGCCCATGTCCAGCGTCCTGCACCTGCCACTTGCTAAAACATTCTCAACAGCCGTCTCAATTATTTTCGAGGCTTCGAGCAGACGCTTATCACCGCTTCTGCTCCACAAGTGTTCAAGCATGAGGGAGAAGGTAAGTATCGCCGCAACAGGGTTAGCTATGTTTAGGCCAGCCTTGTCCGGAGCACTCCCGTGAACAGGCTCAAACATCGAAACACCCTCAGGGTTAATGTTTCCACTCGGCGCGAAACCCAGACCGCCTTGGATCGCAGCCCCCAAGTCCGTTAAAATGTCTCCGAACATGTTTGGAGCAACAATTATCTTGAAGCGCCCAGGGTTTAAAACCATGTGTAGTGCTGCAGCATCAACATACATGAATTCTCTCCCAACCCTGCCGCCGTACTCTCCCCACACTTTTTCAACAACCTCCCTCCAGAGGCCGTATGCTTCAGTAAGCACGTTAGCCTTATCAACGAAAGTTATAATGTTCAAGCCTCTTCTAACAGCGTATTCGAAACCATACCTTACTATTCTTTCAGCACCCTTAACCGATATTATTCCTATTTGAAAAGCCTCGCCATTCTTACTGTAAACCTCAACCCTGTATCTGCTCCCCTTCGCCCCGCCGGCTTCAACAGTATACTCGAAGAATCTTAAGCATCCTTCACACACCCTGCCACCCATGTCTACGTAGAAATCCTCAGTGTTCTCACGTATGACTACGAAGTCAATACTCTTCCTCCCAGATGTTTTCAAAGGTGTTTCAACACCCTTGAGGAGTCTGACTGGCCTCAGGTTCACGTAAAGATCCAGTGAGGAGCGCATCCTCAGGAGAATACCTTTCTCGAGAACGCCTGGCTTAACCCTCGGGTCTCCAACAGCCCCGAAGAAAACCGCGTCGAAACCCTTCAGCCTTCCCAAAGTATATTCTGACAGCGTTTCACCGGTTTTAAGGTAGTGTTCAGCACCGTTAGGAAACTCTTCGAAAACCATTGGGACACCCATGGCTTCAAGTAGGCCCCATCCGACTTTAACCGCCTCCCTCACCACCTCAGGCCCAATCCCATCGCCAGGCATTAAAGCAATCCTGTACGGCGACAAAGCCGTGTTGACCTATCTGGGTCCCAATATATGTTTTTCCGACGAACTATTCTTCAAGCCGCTTGACTGAGCCTTCTTCCCGAGCAACCTTGTAGTCTACCGTACATACTTTGTAAACCCTGTTTTCAACAAGGCTCCGCAAGTCCTGCAGCGAGCCCAGCCTGCAGTGAGCCTCGACCGTCACATCCTGCTCGATGTTTTTCAAAATCGACAGCTCTTCAAGACTCATTCTCTTCAAGCCGAAGCCGGATGAGACGACCACCGTGTCGAAACCTGATGATTCGAAAATACTGATGACCTCCCTTAACTGTTTTTCCGAAACTAAGCCCATCTCGACAACCGGCTTAACGTTTTTCAAGCCGATTAGCTGAGAAGCCTCCGTTATCCTCGAAAGCTCGGACTCGAACTCGACGATCCTACTGTCGAGATAGTTTCCCAGATTAGGGTAGAAGTATACTTCTTCAACACCCTGCTCAGAGGCGAGCCTAATCTCCATCATCTTCAGCTCGAGGGGCATCAGCCCTGTTGGGAAAGATATCATTGTTGACAACTTTAAACCAGTATTCTCAAAGAGGACCCCAGCCTCCTCGACGTATACGCTCGGTATGCAAACATCCCTAATGCCCTGTTTCAAAGCCTCGCTGCAAACCTCGTAGACATCACTCGGCTTAACACCGGGTCTTACCCCGGAGGCAACTATTACTTCAGCAGGCCTGAAGACCCTGGCTACCCGCCTTCCAGCGTCACGCTTCATCCATACCGAATAGGAGGGGCGGGAGATAAAGATAAAAACTTCCAGGATGTTTGAAAACCTTAGAATTGGAATATTTGAAGCATGTTTCGCAGAGGCTTGGGCTCGAGGAGGACCCTGCGCTAGGCCTCCCTTTGCATAAGAAGACGACTCTGCCAGTAACCCTCTGGTATAACCATGAGAAGGATAGGCTCATTCTCCTAGATCAGAATAAGCTTCCCTTTGAAGTCACAGTACGGGAAATAGGCGACTGGAAGGACGGGGTTCAGGCGATAAAAAACATGGTTGTAAGAGGGTCTCAAGCCATAGGTGTAGCCGGCGCCTACACTCTGCTGACCGGCGCCACCCAGGCTAAGCACAGCTCAGACCCGCTTGGACAGTTGGGCCAGATGGCTCGCGAAATAGCTTACGCAAGACCGACTGCAGCCCCGTTGGCCTGGGCCACGCTGCTGGGCTACAACTATTGTAAGAGGGTTTACGAGGAGACTGGAAGCCTGGATAAATCAACGGATGCTCTGCGCAAAATCTCAGACTTCATACTTGCTCAAGACATGGCTTTAAACCACTATATGCGGAGCTACGGCTTGAAGATTGTTGGAAACGGCGACGTGATAATGACTCACTGCAATGGTGGAAGCCTCTCCTCAACGCTCATGGGGCATGCTTTAGGCATAATAGAGGAAGCGTACTCGAACGGCGTGGATGTTAAGGTTGTCTCGAAGGAGACTAGGCCGAGGAGCCAGGGATATAGGCTAACCGTCTGGGAGCTGAACAGGGTGGGGGTTCCTACGACAATAGTTACAGACAATATGGTTTCAATATCGTTCGAAAGGCTGGGTGTGAACAAAGCTATTCTCGGGGCCGACAGAGTCGCTAGAGACGGTTCAGTAGCAAACAAGGTTGGCTCAGCTGACATCGCCCGGCTTTTCAAGTATTTCAAGGCACCCTTCTACTACGCTACCTCCTACTCTACGATATCGCTGGACGTTAAAAAGGGGATGGATATAGAGATCGAGGAGAGGAGCATAGATGAAGTAACATACCCCTATAGTCTGATCGCGAAGGATATGAAGAGCAGGGGACTGGTTTCCGAGAAAGCCTTGGAGGAGTGGCCTCCTTCGGAAAGCATTGTGACACGCGAGCCCGGTGGGAAGCAGGTTAGGATTTTCAACCCTGCTTTCGACGTGACCCCGCCAAGGTTCATAAAGGCAATTGTGACAGACATAGGGATACTGCGGCCCACGAGCATTAGGAGGCTAAGCAGTAAAAAGATAATGAGCATGGTTAAGAGGAGGATTTCAGACTTCGGGCTGGAGTTTCCAGAGGGCCTCACCAGCCTGTCTTGAAAACACTGTGCTTGCCCCTAGGGCGATTTAGGCTTCCAAAACCCGGTTACCAGCATATCAATAGGCATGGAAATCTTAAAAACGCTGGGTAAGACTCTTGGGCAGAGGTCTTGAAGAGATGGGTGAAGAAGGCGAGAAGAGGGATGCGACGGGAGTCGAGAAGCTGGTGCTGAAGGCGAAGACGATTCTTAAAGAGAAGAGGATCAGCCAGCTTGATAAATCCAGCTACGAGGTTAAGGGCGACCACGGGGTTTACATAGTTTCTAGAGACGCTTACGGCAACTATAACTGTAGCTGCCTAGGCTATTTGAAGAGAAGGATGTGTTCACACTCGCTTGCCGTCAGGATGTATGAGCAGAGCAAGGAGCAGAGGAAAATGTTGAAGAAGGGAGTTGTCAAGGGAGCCGGATACATCCCTTGAAAGGATCAGCTGCCGCCACTATACTGACGCAGTCAGGAGTTAGGGAATACTCCACGTCTTTCTCCAAGCCTAGTTTAACAAGCTCCAAAGCGTGAATCGACCTCTTCACGACACCTATTTCGAGCTCAGCGATCTTCATCACGATCTCAGCGTTCCTATCGCACTCGCTCCAAGGAAGACTCTTAACAAGGAGGCCTGCGCAATAAGAGTCTTCAAGAGCAGGTGAGCCGATTTTACCCGCTGTGACGATCGCCACGTTGCCGAAACCTTCTTCCACAAGGTGCTCCGCAAGTTTGGAAACGTTGACGACTGCCCCAACCAAGACTTTTTTCGAAACAGCCATTAGAAACCTCAGGAGCCTTGTTCCGCTGGAGGTGTAGAGCACAACTGTTTTCCCACCTATTCTCCCTCCAACATATTCCAGCGGAGAGTTTCCGAGGTGAAACATATGGGGCTTAACACTGTTTACCTCCCCGCCAACTACTGCTTGAAGCCTGCCTCCAACAGTTAGAGCCTCGCCCACAGACGCAGCCGGTATAACACTCTCAGCTCCATTCGCCAAGGCTGTCAATATGGTTGTAGATGAGCGTAAAACATCTATGGCAACAACCGCATCCGAATAAAGAAGTGAGCTGTCGACAGTTCCGAGGAGCACCCTAATCTTCATCGTGCTTGCAAGGGGTTCAGCCCGGCTTAAGATAAATTTTATTGCTTGAAAATCAGGCTAAGCCGGTCGACTCGTCACCGGATATAGCCGTTCTCCCGATACCATTCTACTGTCTCCCTTAAGCCCGTCTTAAGATCGTACTTAGGCTTGAAACCCAGCTCCCTCATTGCTTTCCTGACGCTGTATGCCCTGTCACAAGTCAGATCGTTCACAGTACTGGTCCTCCAAGTGAAAACAACTCTCCCCCTCAGCCTGTTGAACAAATCCACAGGAGCCACAACCGCTTTTGCGAGCATCGAGGGAATATGAATCCTGGGGGGAGCCTTATTGCAGAGTTCAGACAATATTTCGTAAACCTCCAGGTAAGTATAAGCCCTGTCCTCGCTTATGAAATAAGTCTGGTTTTCAGAGGCCTCAGGCTTTTCCAGAACCAAGAGAAAACCCTGAACTACATCCTTCACGTGCACGAATTGTATAAGGTTCCTCCCATCCCCGACGATAATTCTTGTCGGGAGAGCGTTTTTAGCGTAGGCGGTGATAAACCAGTAGGAGATGTCGTCAACATTCCTTGGACCATATATTCCAGATGGTCTCAGAATCGTGTACTCAACGCCCCTCTCACCATAATTCCTAACTATTTTTTCAGCCTCGAGTTTAGACCTCCCGTACTCGTAAGAAGGATTCGGCGGATAATCCTCCTCCGCCGGAGGGTTCTTAACAGGACCTATTGCCTCAGTAGAGCTACAGTAGATGAATCTTTTAACATTGTTTCTTAAAGAAGCCTCCAGAAGAAGCCTTGTGCCTTCCACGTTAATCCTCCTATACGTCTCCTTTTCCCCGAAGAAAGTGTAGTATGCAGCAAGATGTATGACGATGTCTATGTCGCGAGTAGCCTGCTCAAGGCTTTCAGGAATAGTGAGATCCCCAACCCTAAGCTTCACGCCGAGGCTTCTCAGGAAACTCGTATCGCTGCTTTTCCTAACCATGCCTATGACATCATACCCTTTAGAAACCATTTCCTCGATTAAATGCCCGCCGAGAAAGCCGGAGGCCCCGGTTACAACTATCTTCATGGTTTTAAGGATAGTGCTAAATCCCTACGGTAAACTATTTTGGTGAAGGCGGAGAACAATGCGACGCCATCGTAGGGCTCGAGGGGGCTTCTCATAAACATGTCGCCCAAAGGCACAATCCTGAATACCCCGAGGGAAACCAGTTTTTCAAAAATCTTTTCATCCCCGTTTACAGAACACCCTATTGTTTGGACACCGTCAACTCCTTTGAAAGCCGGTGAACCAGGAATCTTACTGACGTGTTCCAGCGCCTCATCTACAGATTCTACAACAATCATCTCCAAGAATCTTCTACGAGTATATATGTTAAAAGCAGGGAGGGAGTTGACCACCTCGTCCAGAAGGCTTTTCCCCCTTGAGACCACTAGCGTCCAAAAATTCTTAGGGTTTTTCGAGGAAAGAACGTGAGAGCCCTTCAACTGGAAGATCCTTCTAGCGGACTGCGTGAGAAAAATGCTTGTATCGTCGAAACCAGACTCGAATTCCGATCCAATCTCGTTCAAGAACCTTTCAACCATACGGGTGAAGGAGAGAGCGTTCTGCCAGGAGCCGATGAAAACCCCAGAAGTTGGGGAACTGCATAACTGTTGATCGTAAAGTATCATGTTTCTCGCTAAGCCTTCAGCCGTTTTCTCGTCAGCAGACTTTTCATCTATGATGGCACACCCCGTTAAGGGCCCGTTTACAAGGATCCCGGGGTGATTCGGGTTTTCCGAAACCATTCTCAGAACACTGGTTCTAGCGGGCTCACCACCCCAAAAGTTTACCACGCCGAGTTCTGCTTCACCAAGGAGGTATTTCAGCGAAGAACTGTCATGCGTAAAGTAGCTTACGACAAGCGTGTCCATCATGGTCCTCGCCGCCTCGGAGTTTAAGGCTATTTCCCACAGTGCACCAAATACTTCAACAACCCCTAGGTAGTTTGAAAGAGAGGGTTTTACAATAGTGAGGTTTCCAGTTGCAAGGGATATTGTTGAAGGAATAATCGCTGGAAGGAGCGAGTTGCCTGAGCTTATGATGAGTACAGGCCCTGCGGGAGAGATTCTAAAGCTCTCACCATTCTTTATCTCGACGAATCTTTCAAACACCCGGATGTCCCTAGCAGGGGAATACTCAAGGTTTTCACGGATGTTTTCACCGCTTAAAACCATCGGGATCAGTGAAAACTCCATTTCTATCAGCTTTTCACTATACCCTGTTGTCATAGCAAGAATCTTCTTCAGGTCTTCAAGCCTGCCGTCGCTAAGCCTCTCCCTCCATAGTTTACCCATCTCCTCGATCACTCTAAGCCGTTCCCGAACCCCTAGGCTTGAAAGCCTCCCCTGAACCTCCGAAGACCTGTTGATGATCTCCCGCAGGCTTTCTCTGCTGACCTCTAGGATCCTGTAATGGCTCTGGGTTTTTTCTACAGCAGTATGCCTGTGGCTGCAGAACGGTTTAATCTCAAGCATAGTGTCCAACTAGCCTCTGCCCATTAGTTCCTCCAGGGTTCCGCCGCACGCTCTCTGAAGACTCCAGCCCTCGTCGACACTCAGCCTCCTCACGAACACGTACTCCTTCCCGTAATACCTGTTTGAGGGATGGCTACGCATAATGTCCCCGGGATAAAATATTTCAAGCCAAGATGTTGTGAAAGGATTAAATATTCCAACAATACCCTCCGCATCCTCCTCCCTGGCTAATTCGAATGTTTTAGGGTTTAGGATGAAAACTTCGGAAAGAGGGTGAGGTATCTTATTCATTTCACCAAACCTGTCCAGCATAGCGGTTAATGTCTCAGTCATCCCGTAAACATCCATGAAGGGAACCTCCTGAGCACCTCCATCCTGGCCGCGTGAAACAAAGTATTTTCTGGAGAATTCCACGATCTTATCATAAGGCGGCAGGTCAAAGCCCTTTGTGCCACCACCTGTTACTATGACGCCTCCTCTTCCAAGGTTTATCGGCATGATTTTCAGCAGCCTGTATGCAAGCCTCTGAACCATGTTCATATCCTCAAACTTTTTAGACAGCAAGTAGACGCCGGCGGGCGCGGTGAAGAGGAGTTTAGGCTCCTCTCTGCTTCTCAGGAAACGGAGGATGTTCTCCTGGTTGGGGACAAGCTTCTGCCAAGGCTTCCCATCCGTAGTTCCCTCAACCAGGTTCATGCCGTAGAGAAGAGGAATCTTCTTTGACTCTAGAGTGAGATGTACGAAAGCCACAAAGTTAAGCCTGTGCCTAAGCTCTGGGGCAGCCATGAAAAGCGCGATTCCCCTCTCTCTTTCAACCTCCTTCCCGTAAACGTATTCGAAAAGATAGGTATTGCCCAGTATCATGATCGCAAGGTCGAGAGGACTCCTGTAAACCTTTACAGGATTAGGATTGGTCGTGCCGCTTGACATGAAATACTCCCCATTCTCCTCCAAGTCTTTGATTAGAAACTGCTTATGCCCCTCTCCCCTTAGAACATCTGATGGGACTGCGAGCTTCGCTAGATCCTCCGGCTCAGCATCCCGGGGTCTTATTCCAAGCCTCTCGAAAAGTCCACGGTAATAATCACTACGTCTTGAAAAATAGTCTAAAGCATCTCTAAGAAGACTCCTCCTGAGTTTACTGAGATAGTCTGGAGACTTGGAGAAAAGGTTTTTATCGCTCATTAAGGCCCATATTTTTTCCACGTAAGGATCTTTTAAAAGCCTGCTTTTAGACGCGGCCTCAAATATTTCTGAGGAATTCATAGGGTTAAGGATAGGATTCAATAACACGATATATAAACCTGATGCTTAAGCCAGTGCAGTGTTAACCAAGTGTCGAAGAGCACCGACAGATATGTTTCTCATGTAGGGCAGCGCTTAGAAAGAGTTTTTTAATTCTGTAAAACAGTTTTAGTTTAAACCGTAAACCTTAAATCTTAACCGCCTTAACAATCGGAAGGAACTCCTTTGCTGAAAATAGTTGAAACGGAGCAACCCGACAAGTATACTAAGGCCATTAGCATAATCTATGGCAATGAGGAGATAGCCAGCGGCAAGGTTTATCTGGCTGACGAGCAGGAGGCAAAAATATTCAGGCAGAAGCTTAAGAAAAAGGTGAAGGAAGGCGATCCCTACTCTGTGAAGATAATCTTTAAGAGCGAGGATCATGCGCGGAGGCATATGGAGGAAATTAGACGCGTCGTCTCAGAAAAATACAGTCAAGTTGACGGTAAACACATATTCCTGCTAGTTGAAAGAAGCGGCAGGCTGGAGAAAGTATCAGGGTGAGAGGAAATGGATGTTGGGAAGAAATGTTTGATCATGGCTATCGCAGGCGTGATACTTGCCTCGGTTTCATCACCATTTGTAGCTAACATGGTTTTCACTGGAAAGCCCATCACTATGGTTACTTCCAAGGAGGTTTTAATACCGTTCCCACCGCAGGAGTATGGGCCGATCTCTAAGACTATAACCGGCATGGAGAAGATAATGGAGGTTTCCTTAAACCCAGCGAGGGGGGAACAGTATAAGGTTAGCCTTAACGTTGAAACCAACGGTACAGTCAATGTGTTGGTATTTGGGAAAAACAGCACAAGCATTATTCAAAACAGTTTCAACACTGGAAACCACACTATAGATAATCTTATGATAACAGGCGAAGACGTTTACGTGTTAAACGCAACCACCACGGGTAATGGTGTTGTTAAAGCCACATTCAAAATAACGGAGTCATGGCTCCATAAGGACATAAAATGGGAGGAGCAGGTTGACCTTCTGAGAACAGTGGGACCATCCCTAGGGTTCATAGCTGGGCTCGTCATACTGGTTTACTCCCTAGTCCGGCTTAGAAGAGAGGCGGAAGCAGCTCACCCCAGCGCGGCTGAGGAGACTTTTGGAGCAAGATACGTGGAAGTTGAAGAGGATTAGACGGGTTTAGAAAATGGATAGCAGGGTTAAAGAATCTCTAAACATGTTTTTAACAACAATCGCGATACCCGCGTTAATAATAGCAGTGTCAATATCTCTTTTAAACAGTCTGATGGGAACCAGTAGCCCGCTGGCGGTTGTGGAGATAGATATGAGTCCCTGGTATGTTAGCAGCATGTATCCGACCCTTTTCCCCGGGGACCTGCTGCTCTTAAGCGGGGGGGAGAATCTTCAGGTGGGTGATGTAATCATCTATAGAAATCCTTATTCAGGCAGGAATATTGTTCACAGGATAATCGGGGTTAAAGTAGACCAGTATGGCAATAAGCGATATGTTATGAAAGGAGATTATAATGCTTACCCAGACAGTTATAATCCAAGAGACGAGGATATTGTTGGAAAATGGGTCGGGATAAAGATACACTTGGTCGGCTTCATCCTGCTGCTTGCAAATACCAGTTTCGGCAGGATAGTGCTGATCACCCTTCTCGTAATACTGCTTCTAACTGAGCTCATCAGAATAATCAGGGAGAACAAGGGTTCCGGCGGGTTGAAACAGGATCCTCCCGAACCAGTTAAGGCTTCCTGCTTATAACCTCCCAGACCCTCGGATCCTCTTGCCCAACTCTCCAGGCAGCTATCTTATCTATCCCTTGTGAAAGCACTGCAGAAGCCTTTAGCTCCACTGACTTCGCGCCCTGGAACCATACTTCGTATGAGCTGTAAGAATAGTGGTATTCAGCATCCTCCTCGCTGAAAAAAACCTCCGTATCAACGCTTCTGGCCGTCTCCAACGCCTGTTTAAAAGTTAGGCCAACACCGTTTCTACCGAGCCACCTGTAACCGTAGAAGGGAATGCCGATTACTATCTTCTCCCTCGGTATTGTTGAAAGAGCGTATTTAACGACTTCCCTGAGCCAGCCTAAGGGTCCTATGGGGCCCGCTTCGCTCCCAGACCAATGATAATCATAACACATTATGCAGATGTAGTCGCAGATCTCGCCGAGAGCCCTGTAGTCCCATGCGCCACCCCACCCGGAGGTATCGTCCCAAGTTTTGCCTGAGACATCTATAGTGACAATCTTCCCGTGGGAGTGTAGAATTGAAGCCAGCTCCCTCATGTATGAGTTTAACGCACTCCTATCCTCAGGAGGAATGTTCTCGTAGTCAATGTTGATCCCTGAAAAATTGTTCTCAACAACGAAGCTGACTATGTCTTCTATCGTGCGTCTCCTAACCTCAGGATCCATAAGGATTCTGTGAGCCAAGCTCCTGTCGAAGCCTGAGTTTGCTACAAGCGGAACAATACTTACGTTACTCCTTCTAGCAGCCTCGACAATCCTACTGTCCACTCTGGGGGTGAAAACCCCGTGCTCATTGACTATCGAGCCTGTTGGAGAAACCCAGGTGAACTTGTCAGCGTAAGCCAGAAAACTGTTGATGCTTTCATCGTCGTGCGTAACCCATCCGAAGAACTTAACCTCCAGTTTCTCAAGAGGAATTGTTTTGAAATACTCCTCGATGCTGCTTGAATTTCCCTGTGGCACTCTTCTCCCAGCCCGTTGGACCATAAGTAGGCTTACGTAGACAACCATTATAATAAGTATTACTAGAGTTAGAACCATTCTCGAATCCGGTTTTTGCATTCATAAGTCTAATGCTGGAGGATCTATAAAACGATTGCTACAATCGCCTAATCAGCCATGCATAAGGGTTTTTTAAGCGGCGATAGGGGTTTCGCTGAGCCGGATCCTTATTGGCGGGGAAAACGATTGCTGCAAGCAGAGAGGAAATGTATAAGTATCCCCCTATATATTAGGATGAGGCATAGCTTTGAACCATGTTCTAAGATGCACGGGCTGCGGAGCAGCCTACAGTTTCAACGTGGAGAGGAAGCTGTGTGATAAGTGTGGACAAGGATTAACACTGGAGGTTAAACCATCCTTCGTAGAGGAGCCCGGAGAGCATGGAATATGGAGATATGGCGGGATACTGCCGGCTGTCGAGAGAAAGTTCAGAGTCTCTCTCGGAGAGGGAAACACAATGCTCCAGCACGGGATGAGGATTGAGAAAAGCATCGGGGTTGAAGAGCTTTGGATTAAGGATGAGACGGTTGAACCAACGGGCTCCTACTTAGACAGGAGTTCAGCCCTATTCGTATCCGTCGCCCTGAGTCTCGGGTACGGGAGGATTTCCACTTATTCAACCGGGAACCTTGGCGCCTCACTGGCCGCATACTCCTCTAAAGCAGGTTTAAAGACGCATGTTCAGGTAAAGCCCACGATAGACCTTGGAAAACTCTACCAGATGATAATATACGGTGCAGAAGTCAGCGTAGTCAACTCCTTTGGAAAGCGTAGCATTAAAGGGTCTATCGTAGCCGTGGAGCACGACCCCTTGATAAACGAGGCTAAGAAAACAATAATGCTTGAAATACTGCTTCAGCTCAGCGGGAGGCAACCAGACTACGTTATTCTCCCGATGGGAGAGGGAGGCCTCGCCTACGCAACCTTCAAGACGCTAAGAGAGCTAAGGGAGCTCGGCGTCGCTAAGCGCAGTATAGGAATAGTCGGAGTCCAGCCGGAGGACTGTAAGCCTATAGTAAAGGCTTTCGAAAGAGGCGTAGACACTGTTGAGGCTGAAGCTGAGTCGAGAAGCAGGATATTCGACTTAAACGTGGCCAACCCCAGGTTTGGAAACGCTGCCCTAAGTGCAATAAGACAGACAGGCGGGCTCGCAGTATCCGTCAGCGAGAGAGAGATTTTCGAAGCCCTGAGTCTACTGGCTGAGAAGGAAGGCATACTTGCAGAGCCGGCTGGAAGCCTTTCCCTAGCCGGCTTGATTAAGCTGGTTAAAAGCGGGGGCTTAAGTAGGGACGTCAGGGTGGTTTGCGTCGTCACGGGAAGCGGCCTCAAGGATCCGAGGGTTATGAAGGAAATAGCCTTCAGAAAGTCCAGCCTAGGCGTGTTGATAGAGGAGTTGAGCGGAGGTGTTAGACTGGGCCCCACTAAGACAGCGATCCTTAGGCTGCTGTCTGAAAAAAAGACGTATGGGTACGAGGTTTGGAGGGGGCTCAGGGAGAAATACGGTATGAAAGTCCGGATTCCAACGGTCTACCAGCATCTTTCCGACCTTGTTGAAAAAGGGTATGTTAGGAGGGAGGAGTCTAGGAGGGTCATGGGTAGGAAGAGGGAGTATTATTCCCTAACCGAGAGGGGGGAGGCTATCATCTAATGTCTAAAGCTTCATCCTCTCGTAAGTTATCTTCAAATCACTACCCTTCCATTCGAACATTGGGACGTCTCTTCTAAGCCTCTTGAACTTTTCGCTTAAAGAATGAACTATGAGTGGAAGCACTATGGTGGCGTCAGCGTAGCACTGCACTCTCTGGGCGCGGAACCCGATTTTCCCCCAGCTTTGGCCCTCCTCGAATGTGCATCCCGATAGGCCTCCCCACTGCGGCATGTCCGTGGAGATCTGTATCGCGTAACTATGGCTTTTATCGTGCCTAGTCTGGTAACTCGCTATCACAGCGGTTTGCTGAATAAAATTCTTGGGCACGCCTCCCCCTATGTATATCACCCCGGTCTGCCTCGCCTTCTCAGTTATTCTAGAGCTCTCGTCAACATCCTTAAGATAGTCGACAATTATCCTCTTCCTCTTAAGGACAACCTTCTTCCCGTTCACGCTTGCAACCCTCTCCCTCCTGTTAGAGAACATTATTGAGAAACCCAGGGAGCTGTCTCCGAATGCGGGGCAGAATATTGGTACGCCGCTCCTGTAGGCGCTTACAAGAATGGAGTCTTTATCCTTAGCATGCTTGCTTAAAAACTTCCCGAGAAGATAGAGTAATTCACGAGAGGAATAAGGGTAATCGTCCCTAAGCGTCCTAGCGAAAAACTTTTCTATCCAGAGATCGGCCTCGTAGAACTTGTTCTCGTCCGCGAAAACGTCGTAAATCCTGTCAATCCTCTCCCTCCTCAGCTTAACATCATCTATCAGGTGGGTTCCAACATAATGCTTCCCGCCTAGGGCTTCAAAGAGATCGTGGTAAAGGTTTGCGCCAGTCGAGACAACCACGTCGATCATTCTCCTTTCGATCAAGTATGAGATTAGTCTCCTCATCCCGGCTGGAACCATGGCGCCGGCCAAGCCGAACCATATTACGATATTCCTTTTCTTAAGCATTCTCGACCATACTTGAACAACCTCAGCAACCCTCCTACCCTGAAAGCCTGTGAACAGCATTTCATCAGTCAGCTGACTAATCTTTTTATCCGGGCTAACGTCGATTGGGTCCGTGGGGAGTTTAAGAAACCTCCTCATCTTTTCCCGGTTTGAACCATTTAAATTTTAATTTAAACTTTGCTGAAACAAGCTGGGCTCCGAGTACACCAGCACTATTGCCCTCCGAGCGCGACCTCTACTTCCACGCTCGCCACATCCTCGGTTGGAAGGGGAACCACTTCGCCGGGAACATGCTTACCATTCACCTTGAGCGAAAGCTTGTTACCCTTTCCAACACGTTTAACGAAAATATTGTACGTCACTCCTCTGAAGACTCTTTGGGCCTTGAAGCCACTCCAGGATCCCGGTATGCAGGGAGATATTTTCAACCCTTCGAAGGTGGGGCGTATGCCGAGAATCCATTGCGTCGCAGCCACGTAAACCCATGAGGCTGTGCCGGTGAGCCATGAGTTTCTTGCACACCCATACTCGGGATGCTCCGGAGCAGCTAGATTCTGGGAATACACGTAGGGCTCAGTCTTAAGAGCATCCATATCTCTACGTCTAAGCGGCATTATCTGGCGGTAAAACTGGTAGGCGAGGTCTCCAAGCCCGAGCTTGGCGGCTGCAACAATAGCCCAAGTGTTAGCATGGTTGAATATTCCACCATTCTCCTTGAGCCTAGGCGGGTATGTTGCTGTTCCGCCGAAACGCCTCAGGCTCTCAACATCCATGGAATCCTCACCCGTCTTACTGCTGTTAAACGGGTCTCTCATCAGCCTTAATCCTAAAGGCGTGTTTAAAAACCGGCGTGCACTCTCCAAGGCTTTCCTCGACCTCTCTTCTTCGCCGAGCTCAGCAATAGCCGACCAAGCCTGCGGAATAAGACTTATCCAGTGATACTTCTCACCCTTAACTCCGACAGGCCTGCCCTCGTCGTCGTAAGCCCTAGCATACCATTCACCATCCCATGAAACCCTGTTTATCGTTTGAGCCATCTCCCTGTGAAGCTTTTCAAACTCCATCATCTTCTCCACGCGCCCAAGCTTCTTGCAAAGCTCCGCAAGGTCAAGCATAACCCTGCAGAAAAGCATCCCCGTCCAGACGCTTTCAGCCTTCTCAGAACCATGGTCAAGGTTCATAGTGTCATCCCAGTCTGCGAAGCCGATCAGCGGCAGGCCGTGGAACCCTCTTTTCCTGCAGGTGAAGCCTACCGCCCTCTCTACGTGTTCCCAAACAGTCTCCTCCGCGTCACTATCCTGGTAGGGAAGCTTCTCATCTAGGAGTGTGAAGTCACCCGTCTCACGGAGATAGCTGCAGGTCGCTAAGATGAGCCAAAGGTGGTCGTCGCTAAACCACTGGGGTTTCTCAGGGGATTCTGCAGCATGCCCAGGCCCCCCCTCGCCGGTGAGGGGGAAAACCTGGTGCCAAGTGTGCCCATCTTTAAACTGTAGCTTCCAAAGCATTTTCAGAATCCTGCGCGCATGCTGAGGATCATTATGCACGGTGCCCAAGGTGTCTTGAGCAGAGTCACGCGTCCCCATGCCTCTTCCCAAACCAGTATCGTACAGGGAGACGAATCTTGACCAGTAGAGGTTTGCACGGCACTGAACAGCGTTCCAGAAGTTTATCATAGCGTTAATCTCCTCATCCGGTGTTTCAACAGTTAGTTTCCCAAGGTATTCGCCCCAGTTTTCTCCAAGCTCTTGAAACGCCTTCTCAACGTTTTCTACGACTCTGTAGTGTTCAACGGTTTCAGGTATTAGACTCGGCTTATCAGTCACCCCAAGCACGTAGACTATTGTCTTCTCCTCCTCGGGCTTCAGCTCCTGAAAATGTCTGAGGGAAGCAATACTGTTGCCGCGTGAAGCAATACTGTAACCCGGCTTGCCGCTTACAACCGCCTGCGGCCTGGAGAGGTCGCCGTAGCTCCCCACGAAAACCTCGCGGCTAGTATCGTAACCGTCTGGGGCGAGGCTGCTTGCGAAGAACGTTCTAGTAGGTCTAAACTGAACCCCCGTGACGATAACACCATTCCTGTAGGAGCTTGAAACTATTTGCTGACCCCAATCCAGGTTAGTCGTGTCAACGATAGCATCCCAGTATGACAGCTCCTCGTAGGACCATATGCTCAGACTCTTAACGCTGGCGCTAGTGTTTTTTAAGCGTAGCACGTGGAGCTCAACAGGACACTCCCCGTAGGGGGGATTAGGCGGGACGAAGAAGAGTACCGAGGCCTCAACCCCGTTACGCCTGCTGCTTATACGAGTATAGCCTGCGCCATGCCTACACTCATACCATTCAAGGCTTTTCTTAACAGGCTGCCAAGTCGGGCTCCAAAACTCCCCGGTTTCCTCATCCCTAAGATAAATATAGTGCCCAGGCTGGTCCAGTGGAATAGCGTTGTATCGGTACCTTGTAACCCGACGGTTACGGGGGTCGCGGTCGAACGAGAACCCTCCAGTAGTGTTAGATATTATTCCGCCGTATCCTCCTTGGCCGAGATAGTTTATCCAGGGCGTAGGCGTGTCTGGCCGAGTTATAACGTATTCTCCTGTCTCCTTATCAAAATACCCGTAGGGCCTGAGGGTTAAAGGAGACTCGGGGAAAACCTGGTTGAAAACACTACTCGCCCAGTCAACCTCTTGAGAAGGAAGTATGGAAAAAACCTCAAGGCCCACCAGCCTCTTAGCAACCGCAGCCAGAGAATTACTATGATGCCAGTTGAGAACCCTGAGGCGATTCTCAAGGGTTTTTAAACAGGGATTCGGGGAATCGCTTTCCAGCCGGCTCTCCTCCGGTTTACCAGCCGCCTCAGGGGGCTCAACCCTGATGATGTTCCCACCATCATCCTTAACGACAAACGTTTCAAGCACCCTGGCTGCAACACCCTCTTTCACGAACGCTATTTGAAGAAGGATCCTGTCGCCAAGTTCAACCCAAGCCCTGGCTTGGGCGTTCTCGGCGAAACCTGGGGATACGCGCCTCAGAAAACCAGTAATTTTCTCAGAATCCTTGGGACTCCAAACCGCCACCTCATCCCTAAACATATCGCAGTATTGAAAACCCTAGGCAATATATAAACTGCACCGGGACGCCGGTTTCAGGTTTTAAAGCGTCACGTTCCAGGCGGCTGGAATCTTAATTCCTTATCGATCCTCTGCATCCATTCGCTGATCTTAATCTTCTGGGGACACTTCTCCTCGCAGGTCCTGCATCCCACGCATGCGCTCGCCCGCCTCTCAACAGGAATATTATTGTTGTAAACCCATCGGGCTGCGCCAATCGTGTTATACGCTACACCATGATTGTAAACCTCAAAGTTCTCAGGGATATCAACGCCGTTCGGACACGGCATGCAGTAGCCGCATCTCGTGCAGGGAATCGGGCGGAGCTCCCTGTACTTCACATGTACTCTAGCTATAAGCTTAAGGTCCTCGTCAGTAAGCAGCCCAACACCCGATCTTGAGGCAAACTCAATGTTTCGCTTAACCTGCTCCATCGTGCTCATGCCACTTAGGACCACTGAGACCTCAGGCTTGTTCCAAAGCCACTGTAGCGCCATTTCCACAGGATCCTTACCAGCCTCATCCCAGATCTGCTTCACAGCGGGAGGCGGATTGGCTAAAGCCCCTCCTAAAAGAGGCTCCATTATAACCACGGCAAGCCCTTTCCCAGCAGCGTATTTCAACCCTCTTGTCCCGGCTTGAACATCCTCATTCTCATAGTTATACTGTATTTGGCAGAGGGTCCACTTGTCATACGCGTCTATAATCTCCTTGAAAACCTCGAAGTCGTCGTGGAAGCTGAAACCAAGATACTTTATCCTATCCTCGGAAACAACCCTTTCAGCCCAGTCGAAAACATTCAGGTTTTTAATCTTAAGCCAAGTGTTTTTATTCAGGGCGTGGAGAAGATAGAAATCCACGTATTCCGTCTGAAGCTTCTTAAGCTGCTCCTCGAAGATCCTGTCCATATCCTCCTTAGAATTAATATTCCAGATAGGCATCTTGGTTGCGAGCCTAATCCTCTCCCTGTAGCCATCTTTTAAAGCCTTGCCGACGACGATCTCACCATTCCCCCCGTGATACGGGTACGCGGTGTCAACATAGTTGACACCATGGTCTATAGCGTACCTTATCATCCTGATGGCCTCAGGCTCATCAACCTTAGAATGGTCGCTGCCTACTATGGGGAGCCTCATGCATCCGAAGCCTAGGGCGGACACCTGCCAGTCCAGTTTCCCGAATCGCCTATACTTCATAAGCCGTGCGTAGGATGCAAGACTTAAAAATTTTACTAAGACGCTGCAGGAATCGTTCCCAAAGTACGAGGCCACGACAGAACAACAGGCTTATATCACTCTTGACAGACACAATACGGCTGCGAGAAAATGAATGGCTTGGAGACGGCTAAGAGGATTTTGAAAAACGGTGGTTTCAGCCTAGTTATAGTTAAGCAAGGAGCGTTTGTCCATGCAACTAGGAAATACGGCGTCCTGGGGCTTGTTGAAGCTATTGAAAACCATGGTGTAGAGTTATCAGGGGCGGCGGTTGCCGACAGGGTTGTTGGTAGAGCAGCGGCAATGCTCTGCCGGCGTGCTAATATTGCTGAAGTGTATGCTGAAGTAGTAAGCAGGAAGGGTTTAGACGCTTTGAAAGAGAAGAGTATAAGCGTCGAGTATGATAAACTTGTTCCTGAAATCCTAAACAGGATGAAGAACGATGTCTGCCCGTTTGAAAAGCTTGTTGCAGACTGTGACGATGAGGAAGAATGCTTTAAGAAGATAAGGGGTTTTAGAGAACAGGTTTCATAGACTGCTCGAAAACTAGGAGAGCTCGTATTTACCCTGTAGGCCTTTTACAAGCTTAACACTACTCTTCTTGAAGTACAGTCCGAAGGCTGAGGCGAGTCTTTTAGCCTCCTCCGGCTCCTCGTCAACAAGGTTTTTAGTCTCCCCCGGGTCCTCCAGCAGGTTATACAGCTCGTCCGGCTGCCCTTCAGGCCTTAAAACACAGCTCCATTCAGAGTCCCTTATACACCTGTCTACAGCCTCGTTATATCCTGAGACAGCGTAGCTCCGGTGCTTATCGGAATCTCCCTTAACAACGTGAAGGAAGCTCTTCCCATGCATCGAGTGAGTCTCGTTCCCAAACCTCAGTAGGTCGAGCAGGGTCGGCAGCACATCTGGAAACTGTACTACTGCTTTTCTAAACAGCCCATCGCCCCCGTCCGGGAGCCTTATCATGAAGGGGACTTTCAGAAGCTCGTTGTAAAGCCTGTCCCCACCCTTCAGAAACTTACCGTGGTCAGCCAGCGGGTGACCATGGTCGGCTAAAACCAGGATTACAGAGTTTTCCAAGTATCCCAGCTCCTCAAGCATATTGTAGAAGAAGCCGAGCCAGTGGTCGACGAGGCTCGCCTCACCGGCGTAAAGCCCTCTTATGAAGTCTATCTCCTCTTCACTCGCCCAGCCCCGGGCTTCCCCGCCCATTGGGAGGATAAGCCTCGGCCCGGAGTAACTGGGATCCGTATACTTGTCGAAAGCGCGCGGGGGATCCCAGGGCTCGTGAGGATCGAAACAGTCAACCCACAGGAAGACTTTCTCGTGCGAACGGTTCATCCTGAGCCATCTCGACGCCTCCTTGAAGACTTTTGTGGGGAAACAGTCTTCCTCGCTATCCATGGCTGCTTCAACATTCGCCAAATATTTTTCAACAAGCCTCAGCCACTGTGGAGTGTAGTTTTTATTAACATAGTTTTCAACTCTTCTCTCAGTTGGCTGGCCGGAGTTATACGCGTCATACTCCTGCCCCCTTATCCAGATAAAAGAGTCGAAACCCTTGTGAAAATTCATACTGGGCTTGAAAAGATGGTAGGTGTCTGACACGATTCCGGTTACGTAGCCATGCTGCTTAAGGATCTCTGCCATGGTTATTTCAGTCGGGTACATTGGGGACCAGGGCTTGTAGGGGAGAGTAAAATGGCCCGTCATGAGCTCTGTCCTAACCGGTATTGTCGGGAGCCCAGCGGGATACGCGTTTTCGAAAACCACGCTTTCCCCCGCAATCCTGTCGAGGCTCGGCGTCCTGCAGGCGGCGATGTTTCTAAAGACTTTCCTACCCTTATTATAATAGCTCATATGGTCCTGTCTGAAGCTGTCAAGAACAATTATAATCAGGTTATAGTGTTGCATGAATTAAAACCCGCGTGCAGAAATTTAAATCTTAAAACCGTAAGCCTTCCAGACTCTAATTGAAGGAGGCTAAGCTTCCACTCGCTGCAGCCATTAATGTTTCAATCAGGATGAAGACTTGCTGGAGAGATTCGACATCACGTTTACGTGAATCCTGGCAACGTCCCCCAGTTTATCCATCGCTTCCCTAAGCCTTCCACTCCAAACCTCTTTCAGGCCTCCCTTCTCCTCCTGAACCACGTGGAACACAGAGTCATCCATGTTCGCCACGTAAACCCCATTACTATCCTTATTAAACGTGAGAGTAACTACTACTCTCTGCTCCTTGGAGAACCTGCCCAGCTTCACAATGTAGGTTGCTGAAAGCTCGCAGACTTTCCTCTCCTTATCCGGGAAAGTGACGAGAGCCCCGCCGGTCTTAACGTTCTTACCGGTTTCAACATTCTTAAGAGCCTCCTCATACTCCCTGCCGAGCGAATCCACCTCTCTAAACATTATCGTGCTCATTTCTTATTCCTTGACCCCTGTCTGCAGTGTGCTCATTTGCTAAAAGGGTAAATATTAAGGTTACGCCTGTTTATAAAGCCCTGTTGAAAAGGCCGCCTGAAGCCCAACAGGGCGCCGCCATGCAAAAAGCGGTTTGAGCCTGGGAAAACCTCGTTCTAAGGGAAACGGTGCTGAAAAGCTTGGACGCGCGTCTTGAAAAAGGCTTAACCTTTAACAGGGAGGCAGCGTCCCAACTAGAGAAGCATCTCCAGTGATTTTGAAAACATATGTTTTTTAAGGCGTTTAAGCAGGAGAGCCACTATGGGAGGAGATGGGACGGTTAAACTCGCGATAGCTGGTTGCGGAGGAATAGCCCGTGGACACTTGATGGCTTATGCAAGGATCAGTGAGAAGGAGCCTGAGAAACTCAGGCTTGTCGCCTTAAACGATGTTTCAAAGGAGGCTGCTGAATCTTTTGCGGACGAGGCGGAGAAGCTCCTCGGCTACAGGCCCCCTGTCTTCCGCGACACCAGGGAAATGTTGAGGAAGGCTAAGCCGAGGGCCGTCGACATATGTACGCCGCATTCTGAACACCATAAGGTTGCAGTAGAGTGCATCAGGTCTGGGGCGGATGTGATGGTTGAGAAACCCCTCGGAGTAACATTGAGGGCAAGCAAGACGATAATAGCTGCTGGAAGAAAGCATGGGAGGATTGTCGCGACGGCGGAGAACATACGCCGCGGATTGAACCAGCGGACTATGCACTGGCTGATTAACGAGGCCAGGCTGATCGGCAAGCCCAGAATGTTCTACGCGATTCACGCTTCTTGGAACGATCCCTTGAAGCCCAAGAAGTGGCATTGGAGAGTCGAGAGGAACCTGAGCGGGGGAGGCCTGGCTATGGATAGTGGAGCACATTTCTGCGATTCGATGAGGTATTTCTTCGGGGAGGTGGACAGGGTTTACGCTTTCGTAGGACAGCTTGAAAAATGGCCTCACGATAAGCAGGGGGAAACCTTTTACAGTGAGGTGGAGGACAGCTGGGTTGCGCTAATAAGCTTCGAAAACGGTCTCGTCGGAACATGGAGCTGGACTATGGCTGCGCCTGGCCACTCTTTTACGAAGGTTGTTTACTATGGGTCTGAAGGGTGTCTTCTCGACTCGGGTGATGTCTTCCACGGTCCTTTCGACAATGCTGTGCTCATTCTTAAGGATGGGACTCAGCGCACCATGCTTGAGCTTAGAGAAGAATTCCTAAAAAGCATAGGTGAAGAAGGGAGGAACAGGCTTTTCCCACATGGTTTTACAGACGGGATTACACTGGAGTGCTACGATTTTCTTGAGGCTGTTCAGAAAAGAAGAAGGCCTGAGGTTGATGGCGAGGACGGGATGAGGGCGAAAGCAATAGCGGAAGCCATATACGAGTCTGCTAAGCTCCGTGCAGCCGTAAGGTACAGGAATGTTCTCAACGGGAAGATTTCAAAATACCAGGATCCCATCGATAGGGCGAACGGTCTCCTGAGGAAGAAGCGTTAGCCGAAGTTATTCCCTAGCATTTCTCAGAATACTCAGGACATCGTCCTTGCCCAGCTTCACGAAGCCCCCTATTCTCGAGGCTCCTGAATTAGTGCATCTGAGCGCCATCTCCTCAAGCCTGTCGTCGCAAACACCGAGTTCCCTTAGAGTTGTCGGAAGCCCTATCCGCCTGAAGAAGGCTTTCAGCCTCTCTATGCCTTCGAGCGCAGTTTTCTCAGGATCCTGGAAGTCTGGCTCAACGTTCCAGACTCTAACGGCGAACTGCACGAATATGTCTAAGCGGTGCTTACACACGTGTCTCATCCAGCTTGGAAACAATACGGCCAGCCCAGCCCCATGCGGCACGTCGTATAGACCGCTGAGCTCATGCTCTATTATGTGCGTAGCCCAGTCTCCTATCCGGCCTGTCCCCAGAAGATCGTTGTGCGCAACAGTGCTAGCCCACATTATTTCAGCTCGAGCATCATAGTTCTCAGGCTCGCTTAACGCTATTGGAACATTCCTGATCACGGTTTTTAAAGTTGCTTCGCAAAGCCTGTCTGTCAGGTCTGCGTGCCGCACGTTAGTGAAATACCGCTCCATGACGTGAGCCATTATATCAGCTGCTCCGCAAGCAGTATAATAGGGCGGTACTGAAAAAGTAACCTCGGGATTCATCAACGCGAACCTGGGTCGTAGGAGCTCGGTTGTGAGCGAAAGCTTACGCCAATCCTCCTCGTTCGTAATAACTGAGCTGCTGCTCGCCTCACTCCCCGCCCCAGGTATAGTTAAAACTACCCCGACGGGCAGAGCCTCCGCTGGCTCAGCCCTGTCAACATAGAAATCCCACACGTCACCTCTATAGGGAACGCCTACGCTTATGGCTTTAGCAGAGTCTATGACGCTTCCGCCTCCAACCGCCAGTATGAAATCTAAACCATTACTCCTACAGACCTCTATTCCTTTTCTAACAAGGCTTAAACGAGGATTAGGCTTAACACCCGGAAGCTCGATAAACCTGACGCCAGCACTCTTCAAAGATTCGACAACTCTGTCGTAGAGACCTATTCTCTTTATGCTTCCACCACCATAGTGAAAAAGAACCTTATCGCTGTATTTCTTCACCTCTTCCCCAACCAGGTTTTCAACACCCCTGCCGAAAACGATTCTAGTGGGACATTGAAACTGGAAGCCCTCCATGAGAAAAGACTTCTTCAACCGCCTTTTTAACCTTTATTTCCACCAGTTCTGGAATCAAAAAGTATAGTTCAAACGCTTTCACAGTAAAATATTTTTATTAGGATTGCAAGGTTGACTCAGGAGGTTTGGGAACATGGTTAGAGTCTTAATACTTTACTATTCTCGAGGAGGAAACGTTGAAGCCTTAGCTAAGGCGGTTGCTCAAGGCGTGGAGAAGGTTGAAGGCGCCACTGCTGAATTAAAACGTGTAGACTACGCTACTGTTGAAGACCTTATATCGTGCGACGCTGTAGCATTCGGCTCACCCAACTATTTCGGCTACATGCGGGATTGTTGAAGGATTTCTTCGACAGAGCCTGGAGCATAAGGGAAAAGGTTTCAGGGAAACCGGCAGCAGCATTCACATGCGGCGGCAGTTCAAGCAACTCAGCGCTGTTAAGCATAGAAAGGATTTTCCAGCTTTCAAAATGGAGAAGGCTGCTGAAGGCGTTGTCTGGGGTCTCAGGGAGAAAGGATCACCGTTTGGAAAAGACTTGTCTGAGTTGAAGAGGCTTGGAGAAACCCTGGCTAAAGCAGCCGTTGAAAGAAAAACAAGGACGCCAGAGGACTGACAGCGTAAACTCCTTTAGGAGAATCATAGGTAGAAAGGGTGAAAATAGTCTTAAGCAGAAAGGGTTTGAGACGTTGCGAAAACAGATATATAGGCTTAAGGAAAACGTGAACACACATGGAACCAGTGAGAACAAGCTGTTTGACACTGATTGTTTTAGCCGCTGTTTTCATTACGGGAACAGCTGCAGCATTCCTAATAAACAACGACTTTGGAAAGCTTGAAGTAAAAACTTTTAGAATACCGGATGGCGACCACTACATAAGTGGGACACTGTACCGTCCGCGTGCAGCAACTGAAGAAAACCCTATGCCGGCAGTAGTCCTTGTACACGGTATCAGCAGTGCTAAAGAATCAATGAGCAGCATAGCTTTGGAGCTTGCTCGAAGAGGCTTCGTCGCATTATCGATAGATGTTGTGGGCCACGGCGACTCCGGTGGGCGGCTCGGCGCAACTGGGGATCCCAGCCTTGGGGCTATTGCAGCTTTAAAATACGTTGAAACACTGCCGTACGTAGACGCTTCTTCACTCGGCCTAGTTGGGCACAGCTTGGGGGCTGGAGCGGTCAGGGCTGCCGCCGCCCACCGGGAGGTTAAAGCAACCGTGCTCATAGCGGGAGGCTTAGGCGGAATGGCTTCCAGCCTGTTGGAATACGGGGTTCTAAACACTACTTTCCCAAGGAACCTGCTGGTAGCCATAGGTAGGCAGGACGTTCTTTTCAACCTGAAGCAGGTTGCTGGAGAATGGCTACCTCCGGTTTTCGGGGTTCAGGAGGTCTCTCCTGGAAGACTATACGGTGATTTCAACTCGGGAACCGCAAGGAAACTAGTAGCCCCGGCTACAACCCATCTGCTTGAACCCCTGGACCCGACTATTGTTTCCGAAACAGTCGTCTGGATAGGCAGCGCTCTCAAGCCTAGTGAAGCCAGCCGAATCGGGCTGCTGGAAGAAGGCTTAACATACCCCTACCGTGAAACAATGATGCTCCTGAGCGTCTTCTCGCTAGTGGGTTTAACCTTCCCGGTTTCCACGTTCATCTTGCTGAAGCCTCCGAGTAGGAAGGCTGCTGGAGTAGGGCACGGTTCCCTTAAAGACTGGAAGATTATGGTCATATGGGGGGTTCTGAGCATAGCTCTGCTCCTACCAACGTTCCTACTGGGCTTCAGCCTGGCTTTCCCGCCGGTTTTATTCGGCTCTTCCATAGCTTGGTGGATGCTCATGGTTGCTATCACCGGGATCCTCCTCATCCTGTTCGTTATACCCAGGTTCTCAGGCGTCAGGCTCAGAATGAGAACATTAATGTCTGGATCCTTCACGTGGCAGGAAGCCTCCGCCGCGATAAGCCTGTTCCTAATGCTGTACGTTATTGTTTACCTTATAGATCTGTTATTAGGCATGAACCTATGGATTTTCGTGCCTATTTTCAAAGTTCTCCGCACCGCGACGAGAATCACCCTGTTTCTAACTTTCATACCGTTCTTCCTAGTCTTCTTCTACGTCGAGGGGATTTACCTGCATGTTCTGCGTGGAGAAAGCAGGGAAAGCGGATTCCTCACGGAAGCCTTAGCGATGGGTAGAACCATCGGAATCAAGATTGCACCATACATTCTCATCATGGGGTTACAGTATATTCCGATGTTCCTGCTCGAGGTTAAGCCGCTCACCTCTTTCCTCGGCTTCCTAATAGAGTTTCTCCCACTCATAACATTACAATTCACAATTTCAACAGCATGCTCATGGTGGCTCCACCGGCTAACCTCATCCATAGGCATGGGCACTGTTTTTAACGCTCTCCTGTTCGCATGGATTTCAGCAGGGGTTTTCCCATTCTGAGCACCCGGTTGAAAACCATTCTGGAAACTCGGTTAAAAATTTAGCGCACGCTCACTCCAAGTCCTTAAAGGCGTTTGACCAAAATGTGAATATGCCTTGCCCATAGCCTTCAAATATTTCTCGATAATCATGCCCTGCACCCTTTACCGTAACAAACTTGTGTCTAATATTTAGCTTTTTCAACCACTCATGATACTCTTGTAAAGCAGGTAGTAGACACGAATCGTATTCGCCGCATAGTATTCTTATTTTTATTTTTTCTTCATTCAGCATCTTCGCATTAAGTTTGGCTAAGCTCCATGGACCGACTTCTTCGTAATAGTTTTGGTCACCGTTAAAAGTGTAATACGTTCGGTATACGGGTTCTTCATTCAAATTACGTAGTATACTGGGCACTATTGCAGAGATGGCGCCGAATAAGTTTGTAAATTTGAGGCCCAGATGTAGAGCCCCAAACCCACCCATTGAATGACCTTCTATACCACGCCCTTCTTTTCGGGCTATTGTACGATAGTTAATATCAATATGTGGAATTAGATTCTTAATGATTACTTGCTCTATGGGCAACTTCCCATCTTTCGAGTCTACGTACCATCCAACAGGCAGTGCTTGAGGGAGAACGATAATTACTTCTGGCATTAAATTAGCCCTTATGGCTGTATCGTATTTTTGAACCGCCCATGCTCCCTGTCTTGCGCTTTGAAAGCCTGCGTGAAGCCAATAGATTACTGGGTAACGCTTTGAATCATTTTGCTCATAGCTTGGTGGCAGATATACCAGGTAGCTGCCTTGAGTATTAGCTCCCCGAGCTGGTGTTGGATAAAGGCAATATCTTGTACCAGGCGGTTCTTCAGTAATAGGGTCTACCCATTGGGCTAGTAGCTCCGCAATAGTTTCAGGCGAGGGCGGCTCTGATGCGGGAGATGTAGTTCTACGCATCAAGACTCGGTTCCTAGTAAGGGATATAAAATCTGCTATCCTAAAAATAGGCTTGAAAAAGCCAGTTTCATGCCTAATCTATAATAGCCTTAAGGAGAATATTTAGGAGTTCTCTCGCCCAGTATCTCGTCTATTTGCTGCATCTGGCCCTTGCTTAAAGGCCCGAAGTCCATTGCTCCCGCATTCTCCTCAACCTGCTTCACCGTTTTGAAGCCGGGTATTGGAATCGCTCTCTCGCTACGGGCCCAGATCCATGCTAGTGCTCCTTGGGCAAGAGTACGCCTATCGCTAGTAAGTATTTCCCTGACTGATTCGAGCTTCTTAAGCCATTCTGGGTTAGGCTTCCCGTTTTTGAAATACTTCATCCACTCCGGTTCCTTGCCTCTCACGTCGTCTGAGGGCAGACGTGAATCATGAGTGAATTTACCGGTGAGAAGGCCCATGGCCAGCGGCGTGCGGTTTATACTGGCTAAGTCAAATCTATCACATAACTTCAACATGTCTCTAGCATCAACCAGAACATTTAACTCATGCTGTACTGCCGTACAACCCGGCTTCTCTGCGAAGAACCTGGCACATTCTGGAACATCAGTACTCCACCCGTACACCTTTATGAAATCGTTATCCCTAAGCTCTTCAAGAACCTCCCTCACCGGTTCAGCCTTTTCCTCCGGAAGATACCATACGTGTAGCTGGTAGAGGTCGATGGAGTCTGTTTTTAAACGAAGCATAGAGGCTTCGCGAGCCTTACGAATGTATTCTGGTGAGACATCTACCCCCACCACCTGATGAGTTTCCTCATCGAAAACATTACCGAATTTAGTTGCAATCACCACCTCATCCCTGCTGCCTTCTAAAGCTTCCCCCAGTATCCTTTCACTATGGCCGGCGCCGTAGACGTCAGCTGTGTCGAAAAGTTTATGCCAAGCTCGAGTGCACGACGTATAGCTCGTATAGACTCTTCATCATCCACTCTCCCCCAGCCGAGAGGCTGGTCTCCATGCCAAAAAGGCCCTCCGATAGCCCAAGTGCCGAGGCCCATGGCACTGACTCTAATACCTGATCTCCCCAGCCTTCTCGGAGAAACCCTGCCATTTTTCAACTCCCAGCATTAAATGATTCAAGAAGATGTTATAAAGCTTGACCTAACTAGAATTGTTTATGCTTCTCGCCAGGCGGTATGAGCGCGTTTAAAACCGGCTCAATCCACTTGTTGTTCGGAATATCGTAGAGTATGAAGTCGCTGTCGAACTGCCAGTATGCCCAGCTCCAGCCCATTTTCTCAGCAAGTCTAGTTACGAAGCTGAGGTATCTTACACGTGAGGCCATATCCGCCTTGTCATAAACGCCAAACTCGCCTAGGAAAATCGGTCTCTCATGCTTCTTTGACCATGCCTGAGCCCTCTTGAAGTCGTTTTCAATCGCCTGCTTCTCCTCTGCGGTACCTCTCCACTCAACTCCAATCTTGTCCTTGCGGCCAGCCCATTTAGCACCCTGATGAGTAAAATCCATAGGGCTGTAGTAGTGTATTGTAGCTATTATATTCTCATCGTCTTCTGGAAGCTTTAGGCCATCCAGGTGATCGATAGTATTCCAATACGCTGGTCCTATTATAACAGTCCTCTCCGGATTCGTTCTGCGCACGATGTTAAGCGCCTCCACATAGAGCTTGTTCCAAAGCTCGGGTGTGAGCTCTCCATTGGGCTCGTTTAAAAGCTCGAAGATAACTTCGCTTGAATGATTGCTGTAACGTTTTCCAACTTGTTTCCAAAATGCTAGAAAATTATCTTTATTACCTAAGGGGTCTTTACCCATAACTATGAACTCGTGGAAGTCCAGTATGGTCACAAGCCTGTTTTTAAGAGATTGTTCTACAGCCCAATCTAGGATTTCCAGCCATCCATTAGAGATTTCGCCCCTAGTGTTCATAGCGCCGTCTCGAAGTGGATGAAGCGCGATACGTACACTGTTAAACCCAGCACTCTTTATCAGTCTAAAGTGTTCATCCATCATCCGCGCCACAGACCTTTTTCTCCAAATCGGGTCGTAGCCTAATATGTTTACGCCCCTGCCCAACAGTTCATTCTGCTTGAAAGCATCCATGGGCAATTCACATATTCTGCCGATTTAAAGTTTTCAGAATTAATCATTCAAATCTGAAGGCTCTGTAAGAGGATGGATCTAGATATACTTGGAACACGGTTTTGCTGTTTCTGTAAAAACTATTAAATACTTATTCAGAGATAAGTCCATACAACCTCAAACCCTGCCCTTAATAGCGATATTGACTGCGGAAGGATGAGTTAGTAAAGAATACAGTATGAACGCGTCATTATCGTATAGAAAAAGACAGACTCTGCTCGGTCCTTCAAGATTTATCTTCAGATTCCTCGAGAAGACTCTTCTGACAATGTTTGAAACTTGAAGTGGAAGATGGTATAAGTCATTAAAGTTGTCAGGTATTGTAAGGAGGTATAACACTCCTTTACCGTTGTTCGTACCCATCAATAAGTGGTATCCATTCCCCTTACTTAAACACGTAACGATCTCCCAAGCATCGTTAGTAGGATATTTGAGATGCGGAACGAATATTTCCACGCCTGAGTGATAAGTGTGTACTGAGAAATCTTCCTGATGCATAAGGAAAACTTACGCATTAATGTTGAAAATCATCGTGAAAGTGGTTTTAAGACTTACCCGTAATATATACTGTTATCCTGTTTTCATCAATGGTAAACTGGTATCCTCCAGCTAAGAGTTGGTTAAGGGAGTTTCTTAAATATACTCCGAAAGGTGTTGTTAATCCTGTTTGTGGAGACTGTTCATCTGGGTCCAGCGTCGCCCTGTTAGAATACCCTTTGATCTCAGCCGCCCGCAGCAAGATATATTTTGATGCCCAGTAATCTAGGGCAACAGGGTCTGTGCTGGCTAGGACAAGGTTTGTCTGAACAGCCTCAGAATAAGAAGTGTCGGGGCCGCCTCTAGGAACAGGGTTGATCCATATGGCGTCAAGTATGTTGAGCGTGGGCACTCTCGTTTCAACCATTACTTTCCCAAGAGCGCCTTGGCCAATGTAGGAGTGAGTGTCTGTTAAGGGCTGTGATACCACCCCCATGTAATTCTTGATCGCTGCCGTAACCCCGTATACGCTGTGCGACTTCAACACTGGAAAGTTTATCACCTTCAGCCTCGTCGAATTATACGTCTTTTTAACAGGATCCCAGACGCCACGCTTAAAGCTGATGTAAGTCCCTCTAGCCGTTTTGAATTTAGGATACGAAACGTTCACTCCTGTAGCAGTATCCCTCTGAGGATATACGATGTAACCATCTCTATAATCTCCCTGATCATATTCCTTAACTACTGTTGAAGCTATTCTATCCCAGAGGTATGTTGAAACATTATGCTTATCAGAGTAAAGAGCAACAACATCCTCTACGGATTGGGAGCGGTCGGCCGCATTACTAAGCGTCCAGTCCAGGCTTCCACGACCCTGCCCATTATCAGCAACCACTATCTCCCCGGTGAAGCCGTCAGGATGGCTTAATATGAGCTCTATCAAATCTTTCAGAAGATCCGTATTGGTTCCTCCCCGTTCAGGCCATTGACAGTTAATTTTGATAAGTATCACGTCGTCTCTGCCGAAGAGACCATTAGGCCCACTGTTAGCATCCTCATGCAGAGATTTGAAGAAGAAGAGGCCCTTCGAGCCCATGAGGTTGACAAGCTCCCCGATAGTCCCGTTGGCTACGAAAACCTCTGAAAACGGTGTACCGGATGCCTGTTTAGGGTGGAGTTCAAGAATCACGGGTTTCTGCTCAGGCCTCCATGTTAAAAGAGCCAGGCTGCCAGCCAGCAGAATAACCATGATTATAGGTATTGTCTGTTTTTTCTCAACTAGGCGCTTAGCCTTATAGTAAGCAGCAGTAAGAATTGGAAACGCTGCTAGGAGAGCAATACTATTGGCAAGCGCAGCTTTTTGACACGGATAATTTATCCTCGACGGTTTAGTGCCTGTGCGCAGAGCAAGCCATATGATGCTTAAGACGCCGAGGAGCAGCGGATGCATATTAATCCACTTTTGAAAACCCCGAATTTTTTCTTTAACATCCATCGGAAAATAAAGGTTAAACACTTAATATAAATATTGCTAAACTGGTTTACAGCAAAGTCTTATAAGCCCTTTCAAAGAATCGAAAAGGGGAAGTGGGGGGAGTGGGTGAAAAGCCTTCGCTCAAAAATGTGTTCACATCAACCCGGTTACTGCTAGTGTTAATCGCAATACTTCCCATAGTCTTAAGCCTAGGGATACCTCTAACATACCGAACCAGCTTATTCAAGCTGTTTCCCGGGATTGCGGAAGAGGAAGCGGTGCCCATCATGCTTGGGGAAGACACGTTTGAAACACTGATTGTCAAGGCCTACTATCCTTCTGAAATAGTAGGGATAATGGGGAACAGGATGCGGAGTGAGGCCAGCGTGAACCGCGTAAAGGTAATGATAGGAGAACTTCTTAAGGTAGAATGGCGAGAAGAGGCGGTTGGAATAAGCATGATTAATGATGCAGAGCATGTTTTCAGCATGAGGGATTTGAGGAAAGGCGCGGAGCAACTAAAACTGTATGTTAACGACTCACCGGTAGAGGCAATGATCAGCGTTATGGACCTCTCCTACCCTAGGCTGAGAAACCCGCCTGAGGACTTTAAGAATAGGGTGATCAGGATCTTGGAGAACCAGTCTTTCATTAAATGGCTTAAGGAAGAGGGCTTTGCGTATGTCGTTGAAAGCAGTAGAATAACCGGAGGTAGAATAACCGGAGCATTAGGAGGGTGGAGCATGGTTTGGACTTCATACGCGGAAACAGAACTGCTGGTTGAGGGGATTGAAGCATCCTGTACCGTAATCTTTAACGAAACCTATAGAATCAAGTCTAATGCCAACGCGTTTAAAGAATTGCAAATATCCCTTGAGGAGAATAATAAGACCAATGGGATCTGCGTATATATTTACAAATATGGCGAGGCATATGTCGTGGGCACGATAGTCGGATCCAAAAACCCGTATGATCCAGGGTATACTTACAGTATGGATGAAGCATGCTTAAAGAATAGCTCAAACGTTTGGGTTTCGCCAGCTGTATACGCAAGGGTTTCGGTTATTAATACGACGAGCGAGCTTGGGCAGAGAATAATGCAGATACTGGGTAGCAATAGGCTTACGGCTAGGCTTATAGAGTCCGGCTGTAAGTTAAACCTGATGATGACGGAATATTCTTTCGACGAAGCAGCCGATGCTTTAACGCATATCTTTACCATGGAGAAAAAGAAATAGTGCTGGATCTGAGGGTCAATCCGGACTCCGGAAGAATCAAGAAAATATCTTTCAGCGCCCCGGAATAAAATTTTAAAAGAGCTTAAGAGCGGATCTTACAGATGGCTCCACTTGAAAAAAGGCTTGAACCATACGTCTTATTGCTGAGCCTACTCTTCCTAACCATATCCTACTCGGTTAGCAGAGGGGGAGATGATGAGCGGACGCAACCGGCTTATTATCAGCTTGAGGAAGCCATCTTAGAATCCGAGATGCGGAGGGGAATAAACATCGGGAACGCGTTGGAGGCGCCTAGGGAGGGCGAGTGGGGGGTTTACATTAGGGACGAGTATTTCAGAATAATAAGGGAAGCAGGCTTTGACACTGTTAGGATCCCTATAAAATGGTCAGCCCATGCAGATATTAATCCACCATACAGGATTGATGAAGACTTCTTCAAGAGGGTTGATTGGGTTGTGAACAAGTCGCTGGAGCAGAATCTCATCACCATAATAAATATTCACCACTATGAAGAAATAATGCAAGATCCCTTTAACCATAGGAGCCGCTTCATAACATTGTGGAGGCAAATATCCGAGCACTATAAGGATTACCCTGAAACACTTTACTTCGAGCTGTTGAACGAGCCTTATGGGGAGCTGACAGACGAGAAGTGGAACGAGCTCGTCCAAGAGGCTGTTGAAACAATAAGGGAGACTAATCCGACGAGGAAGATAATTATAGGCCCCACGGGTTGGAACAGCGTCTATAATCTTAAGGGGCTGGTGATCCCTGAGGATAAGAACATTATCGTCACCTTTCATTTTTATACACCGTTTGAATTCACCCATCAAGGAGCAGAATGGGTCAGCCCTTCCCCTGCCGTTGGAAGGAAATGGCTTGGGACCGAGGCTGAGAAAAAAACAATCCTGGATGAGTTAAACATGGCTGCCCAATGGGCAGCGCAACACGGCAATATTCCTCTTTTAATGGGCGAGTTCGGAGCATACAGTAAAGCCGATATGGACTCCAGGGTAAGGTGGACACGTTTCGTCGCAAGGGAGGCTGAGAAGAGGGGAATAGCCTGGTGCTACTGGGAGTTCTGCGCAGGCTTTGGAGCCTACGACCCGGATAAGGGAGAGTGGCGGATTGATCTTTTGAACGCGTTGATTTCAGAGAAGCACTATATCACTGTGGAGACGGAGTATGGAAACGCCTTGGGCGCAGGCTGGTACGACGAGGGCTCGTACGCCCTCATAAGGATGAATGCGACAAGCTGGGGGTTCTTTGTTTTCGACCATTTTGAAGGCCTGGGGCCTAGAGACATGGTGATAGACGAGGGGACCGTCGAAATCTATGTTGATGAATCCAAGGTGATTAAAGCGGTTTGGATAATAGACTATGTTAAACCATTAGCAGTAGCCCTAATATGCGTTGTTGCCTGTGCAGCAGCAATCCTATACAAGAAGCTAAGGAGCTGAGGAGTTGGCGAATAAGCTTGCAAACAGGTGGCTTGAATCCTAAAGCCCAGAGGACCCCTAATCATCAGGATCAAGATTTAAAGGGATTTGAAAATCTTCTATGGAGGTGGTTGACATGAAGGTTTACGTCATGGCTGACATGGAGGGGGTTAGCTATATCGTACGCGAACAGCAGACAGAGCCGGGGAGCAGAGAGTATGAAGAAGCATGCCTCCTTCTAACCAGAGATGTGAACGCTGCTGTAGAAGGAGCTTTGGAAGGAGGTGCTTCAGAGGTTCTTGTAAACGACCTGCATGGGGCGCGAAACGGCTTCAACCTTGTGCCGGAGGAGCTGCATGAAGAAGCGAAATACGTCACCGGGGGGCCGAGGCCCTGCAGGATGGCTGGCCTCGACAGGAGCTTTGGCCTAGCTTTCATGATAGGCTACCACGCTATGGCTGGCACTAAGGGCGCGGTCCTGGACCACACGATGGCCACTAGAGCAATAGTCAACGCCCACATAAACGAGAAGTGGGTTGGTGAAATAGGGATAGACGCTGCAATCCTCGGGTATTTTGAAGTACCTGTGGCTTTAGTAAGCGGGTGCAGGATTGCTGTTGAGGAGGCTAAGGCTCTACTGGGCAGGGTTGAGACCGTTGCTGTGAAAGAAGGCTTAAGCAGGAACTTCGGTTTGCCTGCCGCCAGCGCGGAGCAGGAGGCTGATTCGAGAGGCGGCTGAGAAGGCTGTTAAAAACGCTGTCGACTTCAAGCCTTTCAAGGTTAAACCCCCTATAGTGCTTAGAGTCGAGTATTCTCATCCGAATTACGCGGACATTCAGTGTAGAACGCCCGGCGTAGAACGCCTCGATTCCCGGACCGTCATTGTCCGGGGGGACGACCTGCTTGAAGCAATGGGAAGACTAGGCTGGTACTGACTCCGGAAGAAGGAATCGTAGCGGCCTGCCTGACTGTTTACCATGCCGACTTGTTTCCACGCATTCCCCGTATCATGGAGTCCGAGCGCTACCTTGAAGTCCAAAAAGTGCTCCATCCACCAGCAGGCTCGCCACGTTCAGCGTCTCCCGGAAGAAGAGCCATATAGTTTTCAGAAACCTTCCTGAATGCTTGAGCATACTCTTCAATAATCTCAGGCCTGTAATGCTTGAACCATGGGACAGTGAACACCCGCTCCTGCACGCTCTCTGAAGCAGGAAGGCTACCCGGAGGCTGCCTCACGTCGACACCTGGGGGAGAATTAGCTATGCGCGTCGGCTTACCCTGGTTATAGACGTCTACCTTGTTAAACAAGGGGTGTAGATGGAGCGGAAGGTTGCATCCTGGGTAGCACGGAGCCCCCTCCGCCCTTACTGCTTCGCAGAACCGGTTGACAGATAGGCCACCTAACTCCTCCGGATGATAGATGCCGTGAGGCGCGTACCACCCACCCTTAGTCGACCCAGAGTCTTTCGGAGGCCTATGGCTCCTGATCCCTGGGACGTCTTCAAGCAGATCCCAGAAGTAGTTCATTGCCTTATCGATCTCAGCCATAATCTCCGGGTAATGCTTCAACTGGACACGGCCTACTGCGGAGGTTAACTGGTGCATCCTATACTTGTAACCTCCCCATGGCAACCCTGCTCCACGCTTAAGGTCTTCAAGCGTTAGGGCAAACCCGTGGCGCTCATAATGGCCGAAGGCCACTGCCCTCTCATAGATCCGCCTGTCGCCCGTAGTCATCATTCCCCCCTCGCCGCAAGCAAGAGATTTGCCCGACATTAGCGAGAAGCCTGCAGCGTCTCCAAAGGTCCCAACCATTCTACCCTTATAAAGGGCGCCGTGAGCGTGAGAACAATCCTCAATCACCTTCAAATCATACTTCCCCGCTGTCTTCATTACCGTATCCATATCCGCCGGCATTCCAAGGTAGTGGACAACCATAATTGCCTTAGTCCTTGGAGTAATCCAGCGTTCAACATCCATAGGATCAATAAAGCGTTTCAGGATCAATGTCAGCGAAGACAACGGTTCCACCCAGCGAGTAGACTTGTAGACAGGAGGCCCAGTAAGTGATGCTTGGACAAATGATCTCGTCTCCCTTCCCTATGCCTATGCCGAACATCGCACTATGCAGAGCAGCGGTTCCAGTGTTATGTGCAAGCGCGTATTCCACGCCCAACCATTGAGCGAACTCTTCTTCGAATTTTTGAGTCACATCTATGTCCGACATTTTCCCGGCGCGGAGCACTTCTAGAACAGCGTCTTCGATTTCCCCCGTTATAATTGGCCAGGTGAATAAGTCTCCGGCTTCAGACCTAACAGCCTTCGGCCCCCCTAGAAGGGCTAACCCAATCGTCAAACCTCTGAACCGTCACCAGGATGTTTAAGCAATAGTTAAACATTTACTTCTTCCTTGAACTAGATGCATTCGACGAGCCGAATGCTTAAATAACTTGCTCCGCAGGACAGTTAGCATGATCATCGACATTCACGCGCACTGCTCTCCAAGACCCGGTTGGCTTTCATACGACCCTGTTAAAAACGAGTATACAAGGTGGATAACCGTGTCTGAGCTTGTCAGAAGGATGAGGGAGGAAGGGATAGACAAGACGATTATTCTCCCACTGCCAAGCCCGGAAAGCTCTATAGAGCCGGTGACTACCCGCGAGGTTATAGAGTTTTGCAAGGAATATGGGAATAAGCTGATCCCTTTCTGCAACCCGGATCCAAGGTTGAACGCCGGCTCGGAGAAGAGCCTGAGATTCATAATTGAAGAGTATGAAAGCCAGGGGTGTAGAGGCGTTGGGGAAATAACTGCAAACATATATTTTGACGATCCGAGAACCCTTAATCTTTTCAGGGTTTGCGAGGAACTTAGGCTTCCAGTGCTGTTTCACATCGGGCCTTACGAGGGTGGTTGCTACGGCCTCGTGGATGAGCCTGGTCTGCCTAGGCTTGAGAAATGTCTACGGATGTTCCCAAACCTGATATTCATAGGCCACTCTCAGCCATTCTGGGCCGAGATATCTGGAGACCTTAAGCCTGAGGATAGGAACAGTTACCCGACTGGCAGGATTGTTCCGGGCGGGAGGATTATCGACTTATTCAGAAGACATCAAAACCTTTACGGGGACCTTTCAGCCGGCAGCGGGTACAACGCTATTTCGAGAGACCCGGAGTTCGGAGTCCAGTTCCTAGAAGAGTTCCAAGACAGGTTGATGTTTGGAACAGATTTGGACGCGCCGGAGCAGAATATCCCTCAGTTGAAATACCTCCGAAGCCTAATGGACGACGGAAAAATATCCAGAAAAGCCTATGATAAAATCATGTATGGGAACGCGGTGAGGATTTTGAGGCTCGACCTAGAATAGCCCTTAGAATAATGCTCTGCAGGGGTTTAAATTCACATCAAAGGAAGCCTGACTACCTGACCATTTTTACTGGACTGATAGATAGCGTTTATGATCTCGATAGACTTCCTTCCCTCTTCACCAGAAACCTTAGGCTCCCTGTCCTCTAATACGGCTTGAGCGAAGTCCCTTATGGATGCCGCGTGGTTCAAAGGGGGTGCAGCCTCTGGTCTAGCCCATGTCTCCAAGCCTCCCTTAGGCTCCTTCTCCGAGTATGGTTTCTCCCCTTTTACGTCTAAGAGTTTAATCACCTCTCCCTCTATGATTGCTGTGCCGTTCGTCCCGTATAACTCAAGCCCGGTTGGGAAACCGGGGTAGAGCGCTGTGCTCGCCTGAATAATGCCGAGAGCACCGTTCTTAAACCTTAGGGTAGCAATAGCCAGGTCCTCAACCTCTATATTGTGGAAAAAAGTGTCGCATTGAGCCCAGAGGTATTCAACCGGACCCATGATCCAGACAAGCTGGTCTAGAGTATGAATAGCCTGGTTTATGAGTGCTCCACCCCCCTCAGTAGCCCATCTTCCTCTCCACTGGCTTTTATCATAGTATTCTCGTGTCCTGAACCATTTTACAGCCGCCTCCCCGTAGAAAAGCCTGCCGAGCCTGCCTGTGTCCACCGCCTCCTTAACCTTTAACACGCTGGGGTCGAACCTGCCCTGAAGGTTTACACCCAGCTTCACACCAGTCCTCCTAGCCCTCCTTATCATCTCATCCGCCTCCCTGAGGCTAATGGCCATAGGCTTGTCAACAAGCACGTTTACACAGGCCTCCATAGCATCTATTGCCATGGGAAAATGTAGATAGTGTGGCGTTGAAATGAAAACCGCGTCAACTTTTTCCCGAGTTAATAAATCCCTATAGTTGAGAAAATATTTTATTCCAAACTCCTCCGCCGTTCTCCTCGCCAAATCCTCAACCACGTCGCTCACAGCCACAGCTTTTACAATCCCTTCTTTCTCCTCAAGGAGCTTCATGGCGCGGAGAGCAAAACTGGCTCCCACCCCGGCCCCGACTACGCCAAACTTAACCTGCCTCATAGACTCTTTCCTGGAAAACAGGCTTAAAAAGATTAGCCGGCATCCCGCTTCCTCCACCAGCATTTATCCAGCTAGTAAAAATGCGGCGGAGAAAGAATACCTCGTTACCCGGGATTAATTCCACCCCATGCTGGTAAGCTAGAGAGAAGCCTTTACTTTCTCAAGATATTCCTTTATGAACCTGAGGTTCTCAACCGTCTTAGGAATGTAATTCGCATAAGCTAGGCTTCCCCGGTATCCTTCATCCACACTCCTTATAACTTCATCAATGTTTTCCTTCGTTAGATTTTTCAACTGCTCCTTGAGAATTTCTAAGCCTTTTATAGCGCTACTGGCCTCGGAGGAGAACATCCTGTAGGGCTTCAACTCAGCTATGCATTCATCAATCTTCGCCTCAACTTCAGACATTGAGACCACCATGTTTTAGGCGTCTTTTAACCTATTAAGCTTTTACTCCTGAGAAAAGGCCGGTGGAAAAACGCGGCCAATATTCATAGAAAGGAGAATCGGGTTTAATCAATCATATTTAGATAGTTCTCCAACTCCAGTATGCGTCGTTTAACCTTGCTTAAGATTTCCCTCAGCTCTTCGAAGTCCCCTCGCGACAGAGCAGTATTCAGGCTCTGAACCATCTTGGATAATTCTTCAGCACACTCTATTGTTTGCTCAATTCTTCCAGAATCCTCTTTCTTACCCTGCTCCAGCTCATCCTGCATTTTTAACTACCTGCATCGCCACCTTATAAATGTCTTTCAGAGCCCTCCTCATTAATAATCCCCGCCCCAGTGGCGGCTGAACCGTGGAATGCTTCATCTAAGGCTCTTAGAATCAGCCTATCATCCACAGGCTCCTGTCTACCCATCAGCATGTTTACTATCAGGATAGCCTCCTCGTCAGAAGCCTTGTTAAGTAGCCCCGCCAAGCTTTTAACCTTGGAGGCAATGCTACTCTTCCCGCTTATCCTACAGGCCTCAAGCATCCCTAGATAAGCCTGGTCGATGCTTAACCCTTTCTCAAGAAGTATGCTGCTCCTCCTGTTTAAAACATCCTTCAGCCTTCCGGATTGCACAAGCCCTTCAGCCACATCCTGTTTTAGAAGCGTTATTCTGGCCAAGGCTTCCGAAACTATTCTCCTTAACAAGTGTGTTCCAACCAGCCTTGAAGCCTCCCCGAAATCCCTCCTCACTATCCTGAGAAGGGTCTCGAGGCAGTCAGCATCAATCTTTTTAAACAGTGCAGCCATCTCCCGGACAGCATCCTGCTCTTCCAACCCGCTTAAACGGTTTAGCGCTTCAGCAACATCCCGAAAACCCTTGCTCCCCATCTTATTGGAACCCCTCGTAGAGGACCTTCACGCTTCTAGGCGGGGGTGGCCTCCCTCGGGCTGTGGAATCCGAGTAGCCCAGGGGGGCAAGTGAAACCGCCCTGTAGCCTTTCGGAGCATTAAGAATCTCTTCAACCCGCCTCTCGTCGAAAGCCCCGATCCAGCATGTTGACAAGCCTAGGCTCGTGGCCGCCAGCATAAGGTTCTCCATGGATGCGCCAACGTCAAGAATACTGTAGAGTTCAACCCCCCTCTTTCCGTATGCTGAAGCCTCCTCCAGCGAAACCAGATACACTATTACCACGGGAGCCTGAGATATGAACGTTTGGTTTAAAGCAGCTTCAGCAATACGCCTTATCTTACCCTCATCCTCTACGACAACTATCCTGTAGGGGTGTATGTCCCCAGCCGAGGGAGCCATGAGGGCGGCTTCAAGAACCCTGTCGAGAAGCTCTTTCGGAACCGGCTTCTTTAAGAATGATCTCACACTCCTCCTTCTCGAGATGCATTCAAGCGCGTCCAACACTTGAAAAACACGTACTCCTGAAGATAAGGTTTTCCGTCGACACGCCTACCCCAGTCTAAGAAAACACCTCCTCCGTCAGCATTTTAGCCTGTTTCCAGGCTAAAGTATTGTTATGTTTCTCTCTGAGAAGCCGTTTTTAGACAAATAGTTATAGACCCTCTGCCTGTGGTCGCCTTGAAGCATTATAGCATTGTTCTTAACGGTTCCCCCGCATGCACAGTAAGTCTTAAGCTTCTTAGCTAAGCCGGCCAAGTCGACTTCCTTGGGATCAATGCCTTCAATTATAGTCATTTGCTTGTTCCACCTGGTCACCTCAAGCCTTATCGTTATTACCTGTTCCTCCTTACTTAGCTCCTCGAAAATTTCCTTGTCGTCAAACGGCTTTATCCTTTCACCTAACGCTTCCTCTATCCCTACCATTTAGGCTTTATTCGTAGAAGGATTCTCTAAGGATGCTTAAAAATCTTTTTGATTCCAGCCGGGTAGAAAAACTGAAAAACTAGGTTTCAATCCTAGCCTCCTCCGCTTCATACTCGAACACGATCCCCCTCAGGGCATCCACAACCCCTTTTAAACGCTCCTTCAACGGGTAATCCTTATCAACATCCGCGATAACCTCCCATTCAGCCAGCTTACCCGGCACCAGGGTTGTTGAGCTCGTTGCCACAAGGTTTATCCCCGAGGATGCGAGCGAGTTAGCCACCTTAGCTAAGGAGCCTGGCTGGTCAGATATTTTAAAAACTATTCTGACGAAGTACCCACCCTGCCTAGCAGGCATAAGCGTGAAAACGTTTCTCTCAGAATCGTAGGTTCCGACAGTCTCAGACTGCGGCCTAAGCCCCATAAGGTCTCTAACGGCTTGAGGTATCAGGATTCTGCCCCTATCGTCTATTTTAAGAAGATACGTCTTCGGCATGTTTATCTTCTTTGTTCAGTGGCTTTGGAAAAGCTTATAAATATGTGGGTCCCCAGTGGAACATCATTCCCATGAAATTCCCATCATCCAGAGATGAAGGAAAACCCATCCGTCTAGACACGAATGAAAACCCGTTTGGCCCATCTCCTAGGGCCGTACTAGCCTATTTTAATGCAGCTATGCGTCTAAACAGGTATCCGGATTACGTTGAATACCGGGAGCTTTTATCGAGCCGCCTGGGTCTACAGCCCGGGGAGGTTCTTCCAACCCCGGGCAGCGACAGGGGGCTGCAGGCCCTGTTGCAATGCTTGTCGAAAAAATACGAGCGGGCTATAATACCTTCACCAGCCTTCCTAATGTACACAAGGTTTTCCAAGCTTTTCTTCAACAGGGTTGAGCAGACCCCTTCATGGCTTGGCAGGGGCTGGGATACTGTTTTTAGCCTCTCGGGCAGCGACGCAATACTATTGTTAGGATCGCCAAACAATCCGACTGGAGAGGTTGTTGAAGAGAGCATTGTGAGAAGGTTTCTTGAAGAATTCGGAATGGTTATAGTGGACGAGGCCTATGCGGAGTACTACGGTAAAAGCCTTATCTCATTTCTACGCGGCTTCAACAACCTTGTGCTAGTCAGGACCTTCTCTAAAGCATACGGATTGGCGGGCTTAAGGTCAGGCTATCTTGCAGGGGAAAGATCCGTCTTGAGAAAGGTTGAGGAAGCCATGGGTCCTTTCGACGTTCCAGCTCCGGCTGTGGAAGCATCTAAGGCGGCTATTGAAGATGAAGAGTGGCTTAGAATGGTTGTCGAATCAACCTCCTTGAACAGGGCCTATGTGGTGAACGGGTTGAACAGGCTTGACGGCGTTAAGACCTGTGATTCCAAGGCGAATTACGTTCCAGTCTATGTAAGAGACGCTCAAAAAGTCTTTGAGAAGCTTCTTGCTGAAAACATAAGGGTGCGTCCAGTAACTTCTGAATGGGGAGGAGTTGAGGAAGCGTTTCTAAGAGTCACGGTTGGAACCATGGTTGAGCTGAAATGCTTTCTCAACGCTTTAAGGAGGGTTTTAGCGAATTGAAAAACCAGGTTTTCCTAGCTCTTCCCAGCAAGGGAAGATTGCTCCAGCCTTCGCTTGAACTACTAGGGTCAGCAGGTCTGGTAACATACTTCCCGAATGAACGGAGTTATCAGGCTTTCTCGCGTTTAAAAGGGCTTGCAGTAGTGCTCAACCGTGCGGCAGACATCCCGAGGATGGTTGAAAACGGTGTCGTGGACCTGGGCATCACAGGGAGAGACCTTGTTAAGGAAGCCGGTGTAGATGTGGAGGAGGTTCTTCCACTTAACTACGGTCATGCTAAGCTTGTTCTCGCAGCACCCTCCTCGAGATTCAGCGACCTGAATGACCTGCTTGGAAAAGGAAGCTTTAAAGTGGCAACCGAGTTTCCAAACATAGCGAGAAGCTTCTTCCAAAGCCTTAATGCTAACGCTGAAATCATAAGCGTTGAAGGAACCTCTGAAGCGATGCCGAACCTCGGGCTGTCCGATTGCATAGTCTCGGTAATGAGCACCGGCACAACGCTTCTTCTACATGGATTAAAGGTTCTTTCAACAATTATGGATTCGCAGGCGGTTCTTATAGGCAACAGGAATAGCCTTAAAAAACCAGAGAAGCAACCAATCATTGGAAGCATAATATCCATTATTCAAGCAACCCAGCTAGCACAAGGAAAGAAGCTGCTGATGATGAATGTGCCTGAAGAATGCTTGAAGGAGGTTGTCAGCTGTCTACCCTGCATGAGCGGCCCAACTATCTCGAAAGTAGAGTCTAAAGAGCCCATGTGGGAAGTCATAACTGTTGTAGACTCCGACAAAGTTTTCGAAGTTGTTTACAACGTTAAAAACAAGGGTGCCCGGGATATTCTCGTCCTGAACATCGACAAGGTGATAGTTTGATGAAGATAATTCCCGCGATAGACTTAATGGGTTCAAAAAGAGTGGAGGTAGTAGGTCATGTTGCGGAGAAGACTCTTGAAGACTCCGACCCGGTTAAGATAGCGCTATACTGGGAGAAGGCAGGCGCAAGTATGATTCACCTAGTCGACATAGACGCCGCCTTGAACACGGGGAGAAGTAACGCCAGCATTATTAAGAAGGTTATACGCTCAGTCAGGATACCTGTCCAGGTCGCCGGTGGAATCAGGAGTAGGAAGCAGGCTGAAGACTTTCTTTCAAACGGTGCTTCAAGGATTGTTGTAAGACTGAAGCCCTGCTCGACGGATGCCGAGGCTGATTTTTCAGGCTTAGATAGGATTGTTCTCGGAATAGACTATCTTGGGGGGAACATGTTCAGAGGCACTGGGAGGGAGAGCATCACAGCCAGGGGGGAGGAGGTTGCCGCATGGGTCTCTAAGGTCGATGGAAAAATAGGTTTGAAAGGAGTCCTTCTAACAGATGTTGAAAGGGAGGGCTCGCTATCAGGATTGCGGGATGAAACGCTTTCATTCTTAACCATTCTTAGGAAAACAGGTTTGGAGCTCATGTATGCAGGAGGAGTTACTTCTCTAGAAGACGTCTTGGCTTTGAAAAAGACTGGTGTAGAAGGAGTGATCATCGGAAAGGCTTTTTACAACGGGCTGCTAAGCTTAGAGGCCCTTAGGAGGATTGACGAGGATTGACGAGAACATCCATGGTCCGCAGGGAAACAGGCGAAACAGTGGTTGAGCTGGAGCTAACCCTAGATGGGGATGGGGGGCACGCCGTAGAGACACCCTACCCTGTGTTCAACCATTTCTTGGGAAGCATGATTAGGTTCTCAGGCTTCAACCTTAGGCTAAGCGCGAGAAACAAGGTTGAATGCGACGAACACCATTTAATCGAAGATGTTGCAATAGCTTTAGGCGAGGCTTTAAGGAGAGCGCTCGGCGAGAAGAAGGGAGTGAACAGGTTTGGGTACTATATTGTTCCTATGGATGAGGTGCTTGCGTGCGTTTCACTAGACTTGAGTGGAAGACCCTTCTTTTCTCACAACATGCAGTTTAGTCAGACCACGGTTGGAAACATAGGTACTAGCATGATTCCACACTTCTTCAGAAGCCTTTCAAACTCATCTGGCTTGACGCTTCACATACTTATCTTTAGAAACGGCGATCCACACCACTTAGCCGAAGCCGTGTTTAAAGCCGCGGGGCTTGCCCTTAAACAGGCGGTTTCAGTAACAGGTTCAACGATACCGAGTGAAAAGGGGGTCTTGTAAGAAATGGGTTTAGCCAAGAGAATAATTCCGTGTCTTGACGTTTACGGCGGCATCGTAGTAAAGGGCGTCAAGTTTTCAAACCTCCAGAGAATAGGAGACCCGGCGGAGCTCGCGGTTAAATACATGGAGCAGTCTGCTGACGAGATAGTTTTCCTCGATATCTCTGCAACGCCTGAGGGAAGGGAAACTATGGTGGAAGTAGTTAAGAGGACCGCTGAGAACCTTTTCATACCGCTGACCGTCGGCGGAGGAGTTAGAAGCGTTGAGGATTTCGGGAGGCTTCTAAGAGCCGGTGCAGACAAGGTTTCAGTTAATACTGCAGCCGTTAAGGAGAGAAGCCTGGTTAGAAGGGCTAGCGGTGTTTTCGGCAGTCAGTGCGTCGTAGTTGCTGTCGACGCTAAAAGAGTTGAGAAAGGATGGGAGGTTTACGTTAGAGCTGGAAAAGAGCCCACGGGATTGGATGCGCTTGAATGGATCAGGACCTGCGAACACGAGGGTGCTGGAGAAATACTTTTAACAAGCATAGACGCGGATGGCACAAGACTAGGCTACGATGTTGAACTATTGCAGGCGGCTAGGAGAAGCGTCAACATTCCTATAATAGCCTCAGGCGGAGCCGGCTCGTTGCAACACATTTACGAGGCTCTTACTAAAGGTGGTGCTGACGCCGCGCTTATTGCTTCAATACTACACTATGACCAGTATAGTGTTTTAGACATTAAGAAATGGTTAAAGGGGAAAGGGGTTGAGGTAAGGCTTTGACCCTTGAATACTTAGCTGAACTGTTCGAAGTTGTGAAAAACAGGGTGCGCGAGAAGCCGAATGGATCTTACGTAGCAAGCATTGTTGAGGAAGGTATGGATAGGGTTCTCGGAAAATTCGGGGAGGAGGCTTTTGAATTCGCCTCAGCAGTCCAGGGAGGCGGCGACAAGGTTGCTGAGGCTGCTGACCTTCTCTTCCACTATCTGGTAGTGTTGGCAGCATCCGGAGTAGAGCTTGAGGAAGTTGTGAAAGAGCTTGAGAGAAGGCGTAGACACTGATGAGAATACTGATACTTGACTGCGGGGTTGGAAACCTCGCAAGCATAAGCGAGTCACTTAAAAGAGCCGGAGCCGAACCGAGAATAGTCTCTTCAACAGCCTTGGAAGAGGGTTTCAACGGCCTCGTTATTCCGGGAGTAGGAAGCTATTCAGCCGCTTTTAGAAAGATTGACGGGGAAAGAGGGAGGATCGCGAGCCTTGCGGAAAAGGGTTGCCCCGTGCTGGGAATATGCTTAGGCCTGCAACTCATGTTCAACGGAAGCGAGGAGGGGGAGCAGGGTGAAAAGGGCCTCGGGTTTTTCAGAGGGCTTGTTAAAAAGATTCCTGTTGAACGGCTTCCCCACATAGGCTGGAACAGCATAGAAATAGTCAGGAAATCCATTCTCCTGAAAGGTGTAGAGAGCAACACCTACGTGTATTTTGCACACTCCTACGCCCCCTTGAAGTACGACGCGGATGACGCTGTAGCATTCGCAAGCCACCGGGGCTTCAGGTTCCCGGTCGTGTTCGAGAAGGGAAACGTTTTCGGCGTGCAGTTCCATCCTGAGAAGAGCTGGAAGCCTGGGCTAAGAATACTCAGAAACTTCCTGGACCTCTGTGGAGGAGAGACAGGTGTTTAAGACAAGCGTTGAGAAAAGTAGGAGAATAATCTCTCAACTTAATTTCGAAAAAGGCTTGATCCCTGTGGTGGCGAGGAGTGTTGACGGAGAGGTCTTGATGATGGCGTTCATGAACAGGAGCGCTCTTCTAAAAACTCTTTCAACAGGCTTCATGCATTACTATTCGAGAAGAAGGAGGAAGATGTGGATGAAAGGAGAAGCATCCGGCTTCGTGCAGAGGGTTCTGGAGGTCAGGGTTAACTGTGAAAACAACTCTCTGCTCTTCACTGTGAAGCAGGAGGGCCCTGGCGCGTGCCACATGGGCTATAAAACCTGCTTCTACAGGAAGGTTCTTAAAAGCGGCCGCTTAAAAAGGGTTGGAAGCAGGGTTTTCAACCCTCGGCGGGTCTACCGGGGTCGGAGTCGGGGTTAGGTTTAGACGGCAAAGGCTTAAGTATCGGCTAACGTTTATTCCTGTCTCGACTATGAGCGATGAGCTGGTTCCCTACCTTAGCGAGCTGCTCGCAGTAGCCAAGCAGGTGTCTATGAAGAAGATTATTAGCGACGTTGTCCTGGCTGAGCAGCCTTTCATAGTACTGAGAAACTGGCGTGAGAAGTTCGGGGTCTCTCAGAAAACCCTAGCAAGCAAAATGGGGATTTCAGCCTCAGTAATAAGCGACTATGAAACGGGCAGGAGGAGAAACCCAGGAATAGGTTTTCTAAGACACTATGTTCAGAACCTTGTTGAAAGCGATGCTGAAAGGGGTGGGGCGCACCTGATAGACCTTTTGAAGACCGAGCCCATTCTTAAAGGAATAATTCTAGACATGAAAGAGTATTCTCGGCCTGTTTCCATGCGTAAGGTTGTTGAGGCAGTTGAGGGCAAGGTGGAAACCTTTCCAGACATGCTTGACGACTTTGTCTTCGGCCACACGGTGCTGGACAGCGTTAAAGCAATACTTTACTTCAAATGGTATGACTTGGTTAATGTTTTCGGCTACACCAACATAAGGACGCTTGTCTTCACGAATGTTCAGCATGGGAGAAGCCCCTTAGTAGGGATACACCTATACCCTTTTAAGCCGAAGATGATTGTTCTCCACGGCCCTAAGGACCTCGACCCCGTTGCCACGGAGATAGCTAAGGTTGACGGGATTGTTGTAGCACTGTCGAACTTGGGCTCTACTAGGGAGCTTATAGAAAGGCTTACTTCACTGGGCTAAGCTTAAATACCCCTTTGAGAAGAGTCCTCAGGCTTTTGATGCTTGCTGAAACGCTCGTTAAAACGCTCGTGATAGTCACGCTTGCAGTAGCAACCTATGTTTCGCACTCCCTAACCTTCTCCGGAGTCCTAGCCTCTGTCTTACTGGGGGTAATAGTGCTTTTCCTAGGAGGATGGGACTGCTTCACAATACTGCTAGCGTTCCTCATACTCGGAGTCGGGTTCACGAAGTATAGGCGTAGAGACAAGGAACTGGATGCTTTAAGCCATGAGAAGGGCGGGGTTAGAAGCTGGGTGAATGTTCTTGCAAACGGTGGGCCAGCAGCCATACCCATAATGCTTGAACACGTGTTCCAGATGGAGGTATTCCTCGTCTTCTTCACAACAGCCGTCTGCTCAGCCGCTGCAGACACACTGGCCACTGAAATAGGCTTGTTGAGCAACTCTCAACCAAGGCTTATAACAAGGCTGAGGAGGAGAGTTGAGAAAGGGGTTTCAGGCGGCGTCACCCTGCTGGGTACTGTTGCAGGACTTCTAGGATCCGTGGCAATAGCACTGGTAGCGTTAGCACTCCACTTGGTTAACGCCCCAGGCATTCTTTCCGGAGTTAGTGATTTTCAACGCCTATTAGTGGCGTGCTCAGCAGGCGGGTTCCTGGGGATGATTGTGGACAGCCTGCTTGGAGCGACCGTTCAAGAAGCATATGTTTCTAAGGCTGACGGCAGGCTTCGTGAAAAGCCTGGAAAGCATGGAGAATACGTTTTAGCGAAGGGGGTTAGAGGCTTCGACAACCACGTGGTGAACTTTGCCTCAAGCCTTATAGCGGGACTCCTAGGCGTCATGATATACATCCTTACCGCATAAGCAATAAAGGCTAATATTTATTTACTCGCTGGGCCGCTTGAACGGGGATGATTACGCTACTATACTTGACGCGCTATGCCCTCAGGGATATTACGAGTAAAAAGATTAGAGCAGGCCTTACTGTGCTAGGTATTTCAATAGGCATAGCCTCCCTAGTCTCCCTCTTCATAGTTTCCCTAGGTATGCGCGCAAGGGTTGAGAGCGAGATAAACACCCTGTTGGGGTCATCGATAATAGTCAGAACTAGGAACAGCGAGCCAATGTCGATCTACGTGGTCCACCTGATAAGCAATATTACTGGCGTTGAAAGAGCTGTCCCAGTTATAATCGGCTCAGGCCTCGTCGAGTCAAACAACGCGTTCATACTCGCTGTCCCAGTAGAGGAGATAAAATCGTTCCAGACGATCTTAAGCGGCTCAGGAGTCTCCTCTCCAAACGCTAGAGAATGCTTAATGCCAGAGGAGTCTGCTAAGAAACTAGGTGTTTCAGTTAACTCGACCGTGAGGATCGTGACATCCTACGTGCAGGAGGGAGTATCCTTCAAGGTTGTAGGCCTTTCAGAGATCGGTGGGCTATTTCAAGCTGCTCTGGCGGGGCCCGCCTCGGTTGTCGTAATGGGCCTTGAGCAGGGAGAGAGGATTTTGAACAAGAGGGGGCTTGCAGACATGATCCTGGTAAGAGTATATAATTCAAGCATCATGAGCAGCGTCGTCAACGCTATAAGGTCGACTTACCCGAGCCTCTCAGTCTCAACCGAGGAGGACGTCCTGAAGCAGAGCCAGACTATTCTAGACACGATTGACGCTGTGATATTCACAATAAGCGCTATAAGCATAATCGTAGCCGGCGTCGGAACCATGAACACGATCACGATGAGCATTAGGGAGAAGATAAGGGAGATAGGAGTTTTGAAGTCGATAGGCGCTTCACCCCTGCAGGTTCTCTATATTTTCCTAGTTGAAGGCATTATTCTTGGCCTTTTAGGAGGAGTGTTCGGGTCAGCCCTCGGCATGGGCCTTGGCTACGTTATTGTCGTTTACATGCTCCCCAGAGTCTTCAGGTTCCAGATAAGCCTGCCGTTCATAATAAGCTACGAGCCTGTTTTAAACGGCCTCTTAATATCGGTTGCGGCGAGCTTCCTGAGCAGCCTGCTCCCGTCATGGAACGCTTCCAGAATAAGGCCCGTGGAGGCTTTAAGGTATGAGTAGGCCAGCCTTAGAATGCATAGATGTTTCGAAAACCTACGTTATGGGTAGAGACATAGTGGTGAAGGCTTTAAGAAACGTTTCTCTCACGATCCAGAGGGGAGACTTCGTGTCTATCGTCGGCCCCTCTGGCTCAGGGAAGTCTACGCTGCTCCACATAGCTGGAACCCTGGACAAGCCTACTTCAGGAAGGGTTATGGTTGACGGTGTTGACGTGACCAAGCTCAGTGAGAACGAGCTATCCGTCTTCAGGAAAAACAAGATAGGCTTCGTCTTCCAGTTCTTCAACCTTCTCAGAAACCTTTCAGCCATAGAGAACGTGATGCTCCCCATGCTACTCTCGAAAAGATATACTTTCAAAGAGGCTAGGCTGAAGGCGATTCACCTGTTGAAGCTGGTTGGCTTCCCTGAAGACAGGATGAGGAACCCTCCGAGCAAGCTTAGCGGAGGCCAACAGCAGAAAGTCGCTATCGCCAGAGCCCTGGCGAATAATCCTGCATACATACTTGCGGACGAGCCTACGGGTAATCTAGACGTCTCCTCATCTACGGAAATAATAGCGACTTTTAAGCTTCTGAACAGTTTTGGAAACACTATCATTATCGTAACCCATAACGTGGAGCTGGCTAAGGTTACTAACAGAATACTGTTTATGAAGGATGGACAAGTATTTGAGGAAGCACCTAGAAGCTTCTTAGAAGGCATGCCGATGAATGATGAGTCAATAAGGCTGAAGAAGCAGGTTCAACTAGACCTTTTAAACCTGGAAAGGGAAAATGTTGAGAGGCTTTTCAAAAAAAGGATCATAACGGGGGAAACCTATGAAAGAGCCTTAAAATCAATCGATGAAAAGGAGTTGATAGTGAAGCAATGAGGCGCGCCCAAGCTGTTTTCCTAATCCTGATGCTGATGCTCCCTATAGTGGCGAAGGCCAACCCGGAGGAGACGCAGGTATCTGTGAGCGAAAGCCTCACTTATTTACTGGATCTAAACCCGTTAACCGGTGACTCCACGGTTGAATTCAAATCTACCGTGACGGTTAAGAACGCTGGCCAGTCGAGTGTCGAGTACCGTTTCACTCAAAGACTATTAGGTGTGAATGTTTCAACCCTAGTATTGCCCCCGGAGGCACGTATCCAACAGGATTCAGAAGACTTCTGCGTGATCGAATGGGTTGTGCAGGCTAATCCTGGTACAAGGATCTTCGAGGTTAGCGGTAAGCCGCTTTGGCTTCCACTAACGGTTGAAGCAAGCCTAAGGATTAACGGGGCGGCTCCAAACTATACTTCAGCATACGGAGTATTCTTCGTAAAGTCTAGGGAGGGTGATTCCGCGGAATGGGTGATAAGGCTTAAGAACAATAATCCTGTTCTACTCGACCCGTTAACAAACACTTCTTCAAAGCCCCCCGTATTCGTCTCGATCACGATAAACATTCCTCAGAGATACTTCAGGAAAATCGTTTACAATCCTCCTGGGAACATGACTAGCCCTCTTGAGAAGGATTCTGTTTCATGGATGCTCATACTGAGGGAGGAGGCGGAGATAAGGGCGGAGGCTGTTGTAGAAGGGTTCGACGATTGGGGCACCATCCCGTTAACAACGATCTCAGTCTCATCCTCCCCGATGGGAGAGTCTGTGAAGAAATCGATGCTTTCCCAGTTAAACGAGCTGAACATGACCATGCGCATGATGAATATGATTCTGACGCCCATCAGCAATCTCACCAGCTTCACGAGCCTGATGACGGAAATGCTTGGCAACCTGAGCTCCGGTCTGGAGATTACTGGTAATCAAACCGTTATGATTAGTGGAGCCTTGAAAGCAGTAAGCTTCGGACTCAGCTCGGCAGCATCTCAACTTTCCGAAGCAACTTCGCTACTATCAATGATCGCTGAAAACATTTCCAAAGTGGATTTCAACAGGCTGAGGCAGGGGCTCAACTCCTCTCGACAGTCAGCCGGTTTAATCCTGAACGAGACTTATAGAATGATCGTTGACGCGGAACAAGGCCTCTTAGAGATTAACAATACTTTAACGACCCTCGGAAAAAATTTGACCGACCCTAGTCAGATAAGCCTGCTGGAAAACGCCACCCGGAGAATAACCAACCTCTATAACCGTTTGAGCATAGTTGAAAGCTATTTTGAATCAGCAGGGCCCCAGCTGAACACCCTGTTCGAAAGCCTAGGATCATTCATAAACATGCTGGAGGAATATGGTTCCAGCATCGTGAAGATGAGCTCAGGCTTAGGATCAGGCCTCTCAGCATTGTCTCAAACATCCTTGGCACTGGCCGAGATGGGCTCAGCACTGAAGCTCATCGGCGAGGCTAACATGATGATGGGAAGCAACCTGACCAGCGTCATCCCGATGCTTGAAAACGCCACCTCAGGCTTAGAGAGTATTCAAAAAAGTTTGAATGAAAACGTGACTTCCCTGACGAATGTTTACGACGAGCTGTCCCTGATCCTCCGGCTGATAGAGTATGGCGAAGCCAGAACTAGCCTTCTCGCTCCGGAGGTTCAAAACGGGGGGAATATTGTTTTCCAACCTGAATTGGCTGAAGACGATTTTCTAAGACTAAACGGTCTCTTCTTCACGAATGAAACTAGGATCGGCGTTAGACGGGTTGAGGTCAGCTACAATGGGAGTTTCGAGGGAGTCTTGTTGAACGGCTCAAGATATGTTGCAAACCTTGACCGAATGGGAATACGGCTTTCAGGAAACAGAGTCATCATAGAGCCATTCAGGTTTTACGGCGGGGGTAATGTTCTAACCCTCTGGAACAGCCAGGAGGTTAACCTACTCTTCTCAAAGGGCTCCGAGATCAGGGTTGAAGTAGACTACTCTATAGCCGGCAGCCTTGGCGAGAAAAGCGAAGCATTAAGTTACTCGATAGTCCAGCCTACTTTCGGGAAAGGTGTCGCCATTACGGTGAAGCCTGGTGGAAGTACAACCCCCCTTAAAACTGGTTTGGACATAATTACGATAGCGTTGTCCGTTGGAAGCATAATTATCGTAATACTGCTTTTATACGCGCTTCGTAGAAGGGAAGAAGTAATAGTATCGTGAAACATTTTTAGCAAAGCTTTTCAGGAAAGTTTATTTTTAACCTGTCCAGGTTTACTGCCGCGGTGCATCGGCTGTGCCAATAAGAGAAGTTGAAAAAATATGGTTAAACGGCAGACTCGTCGACTGGAAGGATGCCAGAATACACGTTCTTACGCACGGCCTTCATTACGGCACCGGCGTCTTCGAAGGCATAAGGGCATATGAGACAAGAAATGGTACAGCGGTCTTCAGGCTCACCGATCATTTAAAGAGGTTCTACCGTTCGGCTAAGATATACTTCATGGAGATTCCTTTCACGCTCGATGAGTTGAGAGAGGCTTGCAAGGCTGTGGTGAGAGAGAACGGTCTTAGAAGCGCCTACATAAGGCCCATAGCCTTCAGAGGCTATGGTGAAATGGGGCTCTACCCTTTAAACTCACCCGTGGATGTTGTTGTAGCAGCATGGTCTTGGGGAACTTATCTTGGTGACGAAGGGATTAGGAAAGGCATAAGAGTGAAAACATCCTCTTTCAGGAGGATTGACGTGAACACTATCCCGGCCGGGGTTAAAGCTACGGGACAATACATTAACAGTGTTCTGGCAAAGGTTGAGGCCAAGATGGCGGGGTATGACGAGGCAGTTATGCTGGATTCCCGCGGAATGGTTTCAGAGGGGAGTGGGGAAAACATTTTCATGGTTAGGAATAGCATAGTGTATACTCCGTCAACCTCGTCAGGCATACTTGAAGGAATAACTAGGGATACAGTGTTCCACATAGTTGGAGACATGGGTTTGAAGGTTGTTGAAAGGGATCTTACAAGGGTTGATTTCTACTATGCTGACGAAGCCTTCATGAGCGGAACCGCTGCGGAAGTGGTGCCTGTGGTTGAGATGGATAATTATAAGATTGGCGACGGCAAGCCAGGCCCAATCACTAGGAGAATACAGGAAGAGTTCTACAGGATAGTTAGAGGAGAATCTGAGAAATACCCTCATTGGCTTGAGCCAGTTTAAGTCCCAACCGGCTCGCGATGTTGAAAGAGAAGCCTGAATAATCCGGGGAGGCGAAGCCTTAGCGGTTGGCACTTGGCCCGGAATGCGCTAGACCAGTAAGCTGTTTAACACTGTTAAACCCCTTTGACACTAAGAACCTCCTTACCCCTTCCTCTATATCGTTGAACACTTTCAACCCTCTCTGGCTTTGACCTATGGCTGACCCAACCTGTAATGCCGTAGCGCCTGCTAGAATAAGCTCGACAGCATCCTTCCAGTCATAGACCCCGCCGCATCCAACTATGGGTGTTTTAATCTTCTCGTAGAGCTCAAAGACTATTCTCACCGCCACCGGGTGTATAGCCTTCCCCGAGAGCCCCCCGTAAAGGTTTGCGAGAACAGGCCTCATAGCGTTCACGTCTATAGCCATCCCCCTCACCGTGTTTATCGCGGTCACCGCGTCCGCGCCCGCCTCAACAGCGTTTCTCGCAAGCTCGACGAAATCAGTAACGTTGGGGCTTATCTTAACTAGAACAGGCTTCCCAGTGGACCCTCGGACGGCTTTAACAATACTCCTAACCCTCGACACATCAGAACCTACTTCCAACCCGAGTTTCTCCACGTGCGGGCATGAAAGGTTTACTTCAAAACCGTCTGAAACGCTGTCCAACTCTTTAGCCATATCCTCCGCCTCCTCCTCATTCGAGGGGCCGATGCTTACTATCAGCGGTATTTCTAAATCCCTCCTAATCTGTTCCAGCTCAACCCTATAGTCTGAGTAACCCGGGTTAGGCAGGCCCATCGCGTTCAGAAAACCATAACCCAAGTCAACGACAGTAGGGTTCTCGTAGCCCGTTCTCGGGCTATGCGTAACAGTTTTCGTAACCACCGCTCCCACGCTCGGAATGGTTGAAACAGCCCTGATCATGCTCACTGAGGACCCTAACACGCCGGAAGCCACCATCAATGGCGACCTGAGAACTAGGCCCGCAATCTCCACTTCCATATTCACACGCATACCGCCCGTCAAACACTTCAAAACTTTATTAATCTTGCCGAGGGCGCGGCCTCAACACAGGTTTGCCAACAAGCCTGCACGCAGTAGACAGTCTGGTTGCCCAAGCTTTTTGAAAACCGTCTGACAAGCAAGCGCGCGCTCTTCTACTGACGCTTAAACCCGTATATTTTGCCAACGCCCTTCGACGCAACCATCTCATTGTCCCGGAAAACAAACTCACCCCTGACCAGTGTTGCCTTAACCCTTCCCTTGAGAACTCTGTTTTTAAAGGGCGAGTGCTTAGCCTTAGTGTAGAAATCCTCGGGATTAACCCTCCATTCCTCCTTAGGGTCGAAAACCGTCAGGTTTGCAACATTCCCCTTAACCAGGCTCCCCAGCTTATCGTCCCCTAGGAACCCGGCGGGGCCACTCGTTAAAGCTTCTAAAACCCTATGAATATTCAAAACCCTCCTGTTAACCATGTCTAAAAGCACCGCGAACGCGGTTTCAAACCCGGGTATCCCCGAGGGAACCTCGTCGTAAAGCGTGGCACCCTTCTCCTCAACAGTGTGCGGAGCATGGTCTGTAGCTATTATGGGAACCTCCCCCTTGTTGAGGCTCTCGACCAACATGCTTCTCTCCTCACTGCTTCTCAAGGGAGGGTTCACTTTACATATGCTCCCCATGGAGGACAAGTCTCCATCGGTTAGAGCCAGATGGTTCACGCTCACGTCGAAAGTGAAACCGTTCTCCCTAGCCTTCCTAATGCTCCTAACGGTTGTTAAATGAGTCGCGTGGGAACCGGTTTCAGAAAGTTTTCCGAAGAGATCTATGGCTGAAAGCTCAGCGTCTAAAGGCCTTATGAAGCCATGCTTCTCAACACCCTTCAAGTCTCGAGGGTATTTACTCCTGTTTTCCTGCACTATTGAAAGATCCTCGGGATGGAAGACTATTTTCCTCCCGGACTCTGCAACAGTCTTCAGCATTCCGGGTAATTCACCCCGGCCTGCTCCATAATAATCCTCAGGATAGAGCTTTATCCCTATTGCAACAGTCTTCAGAAGCCTCTCAAGCTCCCTTCTGCTGTCCGGCTTGCCAAAGTAGAACCCCACGTCGACAACAATTTTATCGCCAGCCTCCTCAATCTTCTCCATCAGCCTAAGATAGCTGTTAGTAGGAGGGTCGGTGTTAGGCATGTCCATCACAAGGGTAAACCCTCCTGCGGCCGCGGCACACGTCCCCGTCGAAAAATCCTCTTTATGCTTAAGCCCCATATCTCTGAGATGAGCGTGAATATCTATCAAGCCAGGAACTATAACTAGTCTTCCCAGATCAACCTTCTCGTCATACGATGGAGCATTAGCTTCCTTTCCAATGAATAGTATTTCCCCATCGCCTACACCCACGCACCCCTCTAGTAATTCGCCCTCATAATATATTCTTCCAGTCAGAACCTTATCTAAGTGTGTCACTGGACTATTTCAATCCTCCTGCCTGCCTCATCCCTCATGTATCTTCCAAAATCCGACTCTAGTATTTTCTCCCCGTGAAAAACCGGCCCGTCTACGCAGACCCTTAACCCCAGCGGGTCGAGCACACAGGATCCGCATATCCCCAGCCCGCACTTGACAATCCTAACCAAGGAAACCTGGCAAGCGATGCCACGTTTAACGCATATCTCGGCTATTTTAAGCATCATTCTCTCAGGCCCGATCGTAAGAGCATTTTCGAAACGGTTTCTCGAAGCAACTTCCTCGAAAAACTCCGGCAAGGTTCCCTTGAATCCCTCACTCCCGTCGTCGGTCGCAACCTGAAACCTTACTCCGAGCTCCCTCAGCCTGCGCACATAAACCAGGTTCTCCCTGCTCCTAGCTCCGACTAGGAAAACCGTTTCAACACTCTTCTCAGCAAGCTGAAGATAGGCGGGTGCCAGTGATGCTGCACCAGTTCCACCTCCTATCAACACGTAACTCCCAGCGTGGCCGAGGTTGAAGCCATTCCCATAGGGGCCTCTCAGGAACAATTTCTCACCGGGTTTGAGCGAAGCGAGCCTGTTCGAAGTGAAGCCAACCCTCTCAATCGTCAGGCAGAGCGTCTCCCCCTCTGCGAAGGAAGGTGTTATCGGTATTTCTCCATCTCCCGGCCTCCAAACCATTAGAAACTGCCCCGGCTCTATTTTAAGGTCTTCACTAAGCCTGAGGACCAGCGTGTTAACCCTGCTCGTCTCACTAATGTTGGAGACAACGTCGGCCTCTAAATAATAATGGGAAGCGTTCATGCCTTTATATCAAGCCCTCTTGAACCCTTTCCATGTCTGTGAGGATCAGGCTAAGGACAGCCATTCTCACAGGTATGCTGTAGGAAACCTGTTTAAAATATGCAGCGTAGGGCGTGTAATCGACCTCGCTTGAAAGCTCCCAGACCCTTGGAAGAGGGTGTAGAATACGCAGCTCCCGCTTCGCCCGTTCAAGCGTTTTCAGGCTTATGGAGTAGCTTCCCCTTAATGCCTCAGCCTCACTCCTATCTCTAAACCTCTCAACCTGAAGCCTAACAACGTAAAGAACATCCAGCACCCCTATAACATCCTCAACCCTCTCGTAATGGTTAAGCCTAACACCCCTCCCATTGACGTCTCTGACGAAACCTTCCTCAGGCATTAGCTCCCTCGGCGTTATCAGGTTAACCTCCCTGACTCCGAACAGGCTTAAACCCCTTATGAAGTCCTTAGCAGCCCTAGCGTGCTTCACGTCGCCCATGACGCCGTAATTTAACCCTTCCAACATGCCCTTCTCCTTAAAAATAGTGTAGAGGTCGATGAGCGTCTGCGTTGGGTGGCGGCTCTGCCCCTCGCCAGCATTTATCAAAGGGTTTTTAGCAAGCTGAGCAAGCCTCCGCATTACACCGTCTTCACGATGCCTCACAACTATAACGTCACTGTAGTTGTCAAGCATTCTAATAGTATCCTCAATGCTCTCACCCTTCTCAACAGATGTGCCCTCGGCAGAGGAGAACCCTATCACGGATCCCCCGAGCCTATGCATCGCTGACTCGAAGCTCAGCCTGGTTCTCGTACTCGGCTCGAAGAAGGCTGCCGCCATAATCTTGCCTTCAAGCATTTTCGTCGGCGCAAGCCTAGCCTCTAGGAAGATGTCCGCCTGTCTGAACAGGGTCTCAACATCTCTCCTAGTGAACTCGGTTAAGTCAATCAGATCCCTGTTCCTCCACAATTCGAAAACCCTCCAAATATTTCATTATCCTGTCGTATTCCAGCTCAGATATAAGCTTGTCCTCTAGAAGTATTCTGAGAAAACCGTCTATCTTTATCACGGAGTAAGCCGTAACCCCTGCTTCCCTCAGCCTTATGACACCGTTCTGAAGCCTGTCTAGGAAGACCAGCGCGTATACTACTCTTCCTCCTGAAGCGCTTAAACCCTTTGCGGCACTCAGAATGCTCCCGCCTGTTGTTAAAACATCGTCGACAATGACAACCCTGCTCCCGGCTTCAAGCTCTCCCTCCACCAGCCTCCCAGTCCCGTGTCCTCTTTCACCGCTCCTGACGTAAACCATGGGCATACCGGTCTTGAAGGATATCAGGGTGGCGATGGGTATGCCAGCGGTTTCAACACCCGCCACAACATCGAAGCCCTCGCCAATCATCCTCATCCTGCTAATGTAGGAGTCGACAAGCCTTTCGAAAAGCCTCGGCTTAGAAACAAGAGTCCTCAGGTCCACGTAGTAGGGGCTTAACCCTCCTGAAGTCAGCTTAAAATCCCCGGTTTTGAACCCGCCAGCCCTGTAAATATCTTTAACAAGCTGCTTGACCAAGGATTCTTCCATGCTCCCTCTTCACCTCTAAAGCCTTTTCAACAGGGTTTGGAGAACCAGTTATGCTCCTACCAATTATCTCGAAGTCCGCCCCCGCTGAAAGCCCAGCGCCATAGGGTGCCCCCTGGGCACCGACGCCAGGGGCCAGTATCAGAAGACTTTTACCAGCTATCGCCCTCACCCTACCCACCATCTGGGGTCTTGTAGCCGGGGCTATAACCCCGTCAGCCCCATGTTTTAAAGCCAAGGCGGTGATCCTCTCGACGCCAGGATCTATGAATTCCCCTGATCCAGCGTGACTCATGCTGGCAACGATTATAACCCCTTTTCCAAGCCGCTCAGCCTCCTGGAAAACACCTTCTAAACCACCCTCGTAGCCTATGAAGCCGTGCGCTATCACCGCGTCGAAACCTGCTTCATAGAGCAGCCTTGCAATAAGGCTATTCGTATACGATATGTCCGCCACCTTAGCGTCCGCTATAAACACGTTTCCACCGCTAAACCTGTCGAGGATCTTCTTGATTTCAGAAAGCCCTGTTGACAACAGCGTAGGATAACCTATCTTAATACCTGCCAAATGTTCTCCTAGGTGTTCCGAGACCCAGCGAAGCTTGCCCAAGACAGTATCGCCACCGTCATGCTCGTCGAAAGCAAGGATTATCCGACTGTTTTTCCTGCAAGCCTCCTCAAGAATTCTTCTTCTAAACCTGCCTTCCAACATTGTTTTCCATACTTGGCGCCGGCTTATTTTCTTTACGTCGAGGCAGATAATCTTTAAATAGGCGGGATAATCACTTCTCCTCCTCGAATAAATCTGTGACAAAAAACACGTATGAGAATAGGAAGAGGGCTGTCATAGTTCTTGCAGACAGGACTGTTGTCAACGGGGAAGGCTTCGGCCACGTAGGGGAGGTTGACGGCGAGTTTGTTTTCAACACCGGCATGGTTGGGTATGTGGAGTCAATAACAGACCCATCTTACTGGGGGCAGATACTTATCCAAACCTATCCGCTCATAGGAAACTACGGTGTTAACCCTGAGGACTTCGAGTCTGACAGGCCTAAGATCAGGGGCTTCGTCGTCAGGGAGTGCATAGACACGCCCAGCCACTACTCCTCAGTAATGTCTCTTCCCGAATGGCTGGATAGAGAGTCTATACCAGGCATATCGAGAGTCGACACGAGGATGCTGACGCAGAAGATAAGGGTGAGGGGGACTCAGCTCGGGATTCTGAAAGTGTATTATGAGGATGAGCATGTTGATGTAGACAGCCTCCTGGAGAAGGCTGAGCGTGTTCAGGACCCGAATAAGAGGAACCTCGCTGCAGAGGTTTCGACGAGAAGGATCATTGAGCACGAGCCGGCTGAGAGCAACGGGCTGCTGACAGTCCTCATCGATTTCGGCGTTAAGAAATCCATAATCAAAAACCTTCTCACGCTTGGCTTCAAAGTGGTTCAAGTACCCCACGATACTCGTTTAGACAGGATTATGAGTTTTGAACCAGATGGCGTCGTTGTTTCAAACGGACCCGGGGACCCGGCAATCCTAGACTATGCGTTCAAAACAGTCAGTGGCTTAATAGAATACGGCATCCCGGTTTTCGGAATATGCCTAGGCCACCAATTGATCTCGCTGGCGCTCGGGGCGAGAACCTACAAGCTGAAGTTCGGGCACAGGGGGCAGAACCACCCATGCATAGATATTGAGACGGGAAGGATCTACATAACCAGCCAGAACCACGGCTTCGCCGTAAGCAGAGAGAGCCTGGAGGGCTCGAGGCTAAAGCTGACGCATGTTAATGTTAACGACGAGACCGTTGAGGGGGTTAGGCTTGAAGACAAGCCTGTCTTCGGAGTACAGTTCCACCCGGAGGCCTCGCCAGGCCCCTATGATGCGAGAGTATACTTCGAAAGGTTTCTGAAGCTTGTTGAGAAAAGTGAGAAGAAGAATTGAATGAAGCCGCTTGTCTCGCAGTAATCCGTAAGTCACCCTCTCCATTTATAATGGAGCCCTAATAGCACACGCGTCTGCTGGAGAAACTCAGAGAATACTTAGAGAAGAAGACTGGTCGCCAATACAGATTGTGGGTGCCTTCTTCTCCAACTTCATGCTTATGGGGTGAATGCCTATGGGAGATAGTCATGTTGTCGGCAACCGAGCAACTCTTGCCAGTGGAATATGTATTTATGCTGTCGGATAATACCATCGGAATAGGGTTTCACCACTTTCAAACAGAATTCCTTAAGCTCGATGAAAGCAAATACCATGTTTACATGTCCCTAAGTGAGGTTATGAAAAGCAGGGATCCGAATGCAAGGAAAGTAGCGAAGAGGCTGGCACCGGGTCCCGTTAAAGATTGTGAAATGGCTGAGAAGGCTACCAAGAAGGCTTCCCTAAAACATTTCGGGAGGGAAGATGCGATAATAATAGACTTTGACCAGATGGGGATGACTGTGAATTTTAATGCTGAAGGTCTTTCTGACGAGGAGGTTCTGAGGGAGATAGAGAAAAGCGCTAATGCCTTGAGCGAAGCCTGGAAAGAATATCTAGAGTGGTATCATTCGGAGAGGCGGAAGAGGCTGTACGAGAGAACCGGCTTAAAGAAGGAGCCTCCTTACATTAGATGTTTCATAGCTGAATGGCCTCCTAACACGGGCAATCCAGAAAAGGATAGGGAAATTATTGAAGAAGTAAAACGAAAACTGAGTAGGAGTCAAGAAATAAACGTATTCAGAAACATTGTAAGATCGGAAGGGGAACGAAAATTCAGAGGATACAAGATATACACGCCTAAAGGATTGCTTGAATTAAAAAACGGAGAGATAACCGTGAAGAAAAGTAGAAGATGAAGGTGGTTGAGAAAGCAATAGACGCACGCTGGATAGCGCGCGCCTACATGCTACCCGTCTGGATTTAAGGATAAATAAGCCCCTTTAGAAAACGTTTAAAAAGAGTTACTGCATTATTCAACTATGGCTTTGGAGTTTGATGTAATAATCATTGAAGAAGAGACCGGCGGATATGTTGCCTCTGTACCCTCATTACCGGGCTGCCATACTCAGGCCGAAACCCTCGACGAGCTTATGAGCAACGTGCAGGAAGCCATTCAACTCTACCTTGAAACCCTCGACGAGGATGAGAAGAGGGAGCTGTTGAAGCGAAAGGTTTCCGGAATTCAAAGAGTGAGTATCCCTGAGTAGAATCACTCCAGTAAGCCCACAGAAACTTGTTAAAATACTCAATAAAGCCGGTTTTAAAACCATTAGGCAAAGAGGCTCCCACATCATAATGATGAACGAGAGAAAAGTTAGAATAGTGGTTCCCATGCATCCTGGAAAAGACGTGAAGCCAAGCCTCGTCAGCATGATTATAAAGGAGGCAGGCCTTACGAGAGAAGAATTTCTAAAACTTCTAAGAGAAGTATAACAAGCGCGCGCTAAAAAGTATGCATTAAGATATTAAACAGGGGATAGAGATAGCGACGCTTATATAATTGATTTGGGTTTCCAGTATTTGGAGATATGCAGGGTTCAGGCAAGAATATTCTCACAGCCATGGTTGAGAAGGGCCATAAGCCGGAGTACAGGCAGCTCTACTTCAACGCAAGCGAGTTAAGGAGCATACTGGGAGATGGGGAGTGTTTCTTCGAAATCATGGTTAGGGGTAAAACGATTGTGAAGAAGTATAATCCTGAGCGTCAACGCCACCAGTACATGGTTCCAAGCTGGGTTGGAGAACCGGGGAGGGAGGTTGAAGTAGAGTTGAAAAGGCTCAGCGACGAGGAGGTTGTTGAAAACATGCTGAAAAGCCTTCCAGACTACCTTAGGCTCGAGTTGAAGCCCGATTTCAAAGGAGTGATGCACATACATGATGTGGCTTTCTCCATCGAAGCCTCTAAGCCAGAGTGGAACGAGAGGCACAACGCTGTCTGCATAGACATCAGGTTCAAAGCATTATCTTTAAGGGGTAGGAAGGTTAAGAGCCATGTTCTCAGAATAGCCTTCAAAGGCTATGAGACAAGCATGGCGATAAACTTCGGGGAGACGAAGGGCACAGTCAAGGAGATCAGAGAGGAGTCACAGGGAGTGGTGGCGATAAGCTACGTCGACACGGAGAACAGGTTCTCCGAGCATAGGATAATGCCGGCGCGTGCTACTGGCTAAACCTGCTTTTGTATTATACTTCACTGTTCAATGGAAAGCGTGTACGCGCTCTTATCCTAATATTTTAACTGAGTTTTTATTAAAATAAAATTTAATTATCAGTAACAACTTTAAACAAGTATTGTCTTGCGAATACTGTGGAGCCAAGGAGCCTCTGCTATTTAGGTGCAAGTACTGCGGGAAACTGTTTTGCTCGAAACATAGATTACCTGAGAGCCATTCTTGCCCAGCCCTCCCCGAGAGATCATGGCGAGCATATAAAGTAGTGGCTGAAGAGAGGAGCCGGCAGGCAAGAGTTGAAATCCCCAAGGTTGAAACGCAAACCGGCAGGATTTGGATTCGTGAGGTCGAACTACCAGCCAAAAGATCCCTGCTGTCCTTGAGAGATTGGGTAGCCTTCCTATCGATCCTATTTTTACCGTCTATCCTTTACGCCTTAGCCACGTCTACCGTTCAGATCGCTTTTTGTTTCCTAATAGTATTGCCGCATGCAATGCTGCTGCATGAGATGGGGCATTTCCTGACGGCTAAGCATTACGGGTATAGAGCAAAAATAGAGTTTGGGGGCAGGGCAAAAATGTATGGTCCTTTTCTCTCAGTAAGCATTCTAAGAACAAGATACTAGGGTAGGAAAATTGAAAAGAATGAGACGCAGAATATAGGAGCTATGGGCCCACTGTTGAACTTTCTCTATGGCATATTCTGCCTGATTTTTCTCGGGCGGCAAGGATTCCTGATAGCAGGAGCCTATAACCTCTACCTAGTCCTCTGTAATCTAGACGAGTTTTTTGGCCGCACACGTGGACTTGAAATCCACCCACTACTAGACCCGTCGCCATAATCGAAGAAATACGTAAGTGTGGAACCCTCAGGATCATAACTCACGGAGGCATCGAACATAACAGCATCACCAGTTTGTAGCGCGCTATCAAAGGAACTTCAATCCTGCTTCCGTTAAGGTTTTAAGAAAGAGCTACCGGGATTTTCCTCACTTATTAAAGCTGAGAATTCTTGGCTCTCTCTTTTAGCAACCCTATAGCGCGCGCCTAATGAAGCCATAGCGTGACTCAGGTATTGGAATTAGCGTATGCTATACTTATGATGCTTGTTCTTATGAAAATTTATAATTCCCTGATAATTCAGAAGTCCGTACGTCGCCTATGAATGGGGTCGTAATTATCGACATCAAGGAGGAGCATCTTGAACAAATCGTCAGAATGATTGTAAAATTCGGTGTGCCAACCATTATGGAAGCGTGGAGAAGCTCAAAAAGTATATGGATGATGGTGAAAAGCAGGGCAAAGTCGCCTTAGAGACATGCTCCGGAGAGCTTGTCGGTTTCATCTTTTACTTCATGGGATACATATGGCCCCTAGAGCCCTTTAAGAGAAAGCTCCACAGAAGCACTAAAATAGGATACATATCTGACATAATCGTACACCCAGGCTTCCGAAGAAAGGGAATAGGCAGCAAGCTCCTGAAGGCTGCTGAAACCGACCTCGCCAAGAAGGGAGCTTACAAAGTGACCGCAATCACCAGCACCACAAACCATGGTGCTCAGATTTTCTTCAAGAAACATGGATACACTATCTCCGGGCAAGCAGACGTAGTCGGCTTTGAAAAGATTTTATAAACCAGATTCCCAAGAAAGCGTTAGCCACCTCGGCTAACCACTTCTTTTTAACACCATATCTTTCCTGCCTAGCGTGTGCTAATTATTTAAAGACTTCACTGTAATGCTTGGAAATGAATCTTTTAGCCACGTTATAGGCCCATACCGCATGCTCCCTCGCAGGACGGTAATCCTCATGGACAATCCTGTTCCTCAAATCCCTGAGGATCTCAAGCTCCTTACGGTCCTCAGGGTTCAAAACACCCTCCCTACTCAAGATATTAGCCAAACTATCCAGGTAAAGCTTCTTCTCCTTCCTCAAACCCTCAATCGGCTCAACACCCTTCAAATCTATGACGAGCCTCTGCAACGCAAGCATAACAGCGTCAAACATGTCAACTATGACAGGGCCCCACTGAACCCTCTCCCCCCTAAAGTAAGACTCCGCATCCGCAAACTTCTCCCTAACACTAGCCAAATACGGATCCAGAACCTTCTCCTCTACCACCACTGGAATTTTCGGAACAACTTTAGAAGACCTTCGATAGTAATAGTACAGAGGCAGGAAAGGCGGCAAGACGAGAATCAAAAGAGTAATAAGGCTGGCTGAAAACAGACTTAAGGGAGATGTACTAGGAACTGTAGGAACATAGTAAAAAGGTATAGCAACAATCACGAGAACCCAAAACACTGTCCACGCGACGAAAAACAGAGTGTAAGCCTTAACCAGAAACCGAGGATGCTTAAACCCCCATCTCAGAAACCCGAAAACCATCGCTACCTAATCAGCAAACCCTTCTGAATAAGCTCGTTCATCAACTTCTCAGCCGCGTCGTAAACCATCTTCTCGTTAACCGCGCCCGTGCAGACAAGCTTCCCAGAAGCAAATAATAATATAACTACATCTGGATCATGCATTCTATAGATAAGGCCGGGAAACTGTTCTGGTTCATACATTGTTCTTTCTAGTGCGGTGACTGCGTGTTCGAGGTCTATTTTTCCGGGTAGTGTTGCTGATGCTACGATGTTTTGGACTGTGATTTGTGGTTTTGTTTTTCCTGTTATTATTTTTTTGCCTCGGAGTTCTCTTACGATTTTGTGGACTGCTTCGTGTGCTTGCTTTTCGCTTTTTGCGCCGGTGGAGACCATTTTTCCTGAGCTGAAGATTAGTGTCGCTGTTTTCGGTTTTTCGAGTCTGAATACTAGGCCTGGAAACTGGTCAGGTTTATATTCTACGTTTTCGAAGGTTTTGACTATTTGGTTTAGGTCTATTTTTTGGTCTAGTATTACTGATGCTACTACGTTTTGGATTTCTACGATGGGTTTTTCGGGTGGTTTTTCTGCTTGTGTTTGCATTTTCCCCTCTTTATAAAGGGGTTTGCTTCGTATTTAAATATTGGTTTCTGGGTTTTTTCCGGGTTTTTAACTTGGTTTCTGGCCTTTTAAACGGTCTTTTTTTAAGGATTGTTTGAGTTAGCGTGCTAAGGATTAGGGTTGTGTTATGGTTTTGCTGATTAGGTGGGTGGAGATTCTTGTGGAGAAAGTTTGGGCTGTTTTTCACCGGGAGGGGGCTAGTGACCTGTATGATCTCTGGTTTCTTGTCGGGAGGTGGTTTGACTGTGGCGTTGCTCATGCATATGCTTGGGCGCGTGCTTCCCCCTCTTGTTTCCAATCCTTTAACGCACGCCGGGAGAGTGTTGATCAGAATGTTGTTGAACGCTAAGTTTATAAATTCGGATATAAAAGATAATCTTTATGAACCGATTTATCGACAGGGAACGGGAATTGGAATTTCTAGAGGAAAAGTTCAATAATGATGAGAGACAGCTAATAGTCATATATGGGAGAAGGAGATTAGGGAAGACGGAGCTGATTAAGCAATTCTGTAAAAATAAAGACCATATTTATTTTCTTGCAGATAGAAGGGGCAGTTTATTAAACGCGGAGAGGTTTGCAAACATAGCTGCTGAATATTTTGGCGACGTGCCGCCGAAAGTGAGGAGTTTCGACGATGTTTTTACATATATTGCAAAGAGGTTGAATAAGAGGAAAATTGTAACAGTTATTGATGAATTCTCGTACTTGGTTGAAAAAGATGATTCGATCCCCTCCGTCTTCCAGCTGATTTGGGACGAGGTTCTTAAGGGCAAGAATATAATGTTGATCCTTTGCGGCTCTCTTGTTTCAATGATGGAAAGTATACTATCCTACAGGTCTCCTTTATATGGTAGGAGAACGGGACAGTGGAAACTATCTCCATTAAGATTTAATCAGGCTAAACAGTTTTTCCCCAATTATTCGACGGAACAGAAAGTGGTGGCTTACTCAATTCTTGGTGGAATACCTTTCTACCTTAATACGTTTGATGATAGGAAAGACATCTACGCAAACATAGAGGAGAAAATCTTGACTAAAGGAGAGATTCTATATGAAGAAGTTGAATTCTTACTGAGAGAGGAGTTGAGAGACTATTCGTCTTATCTTTCTATACTTGAGGCAATAGCGAGAGGAAACAGTAGATTAAGCGAAATCGCGAGTTTCTCTAAAATACAGGCAAAAGATTTACCGAAATACTTGAATGTTCTCATAAGATTAGATATTGTGGAGAAAGTTCACCCGATTACAGAGAAAAGAGCGACGAAAAAGACGATCTACAAAATAAAAGATAACTTTTTCGATTTTTACTTCCGATTCGTCTACCCGTATAAGAGTGATTTAGAACTCGGAAATGTTAAGAAGGTTATGGGCATTATTAAAAAAGATTTTAACACGTTTATCGGGAAAAAATTTGAAGATGTTTCACGAGGTTTTTTATACGAGATAAGCCTGAAAGGCTTGACGCCTTTTAAGCTTTTAAATATTGGTACTTGGTGGGAGAAGGATGAGGAAATAGACATAGTGGCGTTTGACAGAGAGGAAAAGAGAATTCTATTCTGCGAAGCAAAATGGCAGGATCTAGATGAAAGTGAGGCGGAAAGGGTATTGGAGAGACTGAAGGAGAAGGCTAGTGTAGTAAAATGGTTTAATGTGAAAAGAAAGGAGTATTTTTGTTTAATTGGTAAAAGACTAAAGGACAAGAAGGATTTGCAAGAAAAAGGCTATCTTGTCTTTGACTTGGAGGATTTCGAGAAAATTGGGTTTTAAACTTCTTCCCTTAAAATGTTTGTCAGATGAATCTGAATTGGTGCGCTTGTTGGATTATTGTCTGAGCCGGAGGGGAAGCGCGTGCTTCGCTACTCTTTCTCCTGAATGCTCTAAGGCCAGTTCAATAGCCTCCTTCACGTTTCTTATAGCCTCTTCGGTCTTGCCTTGTGATATAGCCTGGGGAATCTCAAGACACTGAGCCACGTATAGGCCTGTTTCATCATCTTTTTTAACAGTGACGGTAAGGTCTTCATGCGAAAAAGTAAGGCTGAGAAACATTATTAGGCTTTAGGATTAGGTTTTACGAACGCGCGCGCTATTCTGTATGCGGTATTGGTGGGGAGCCATGTGTTCTTTGAAAGACTTATTGCCATCTTGGAAGGGCGTGAAATGGAGGATTTTCTCGTGCTGAATGGATATGGATTCGTGCTTCTTAGGGTTGAAGATATGGCTGGGAAGATGTGGAGGAATGCTTGAGGCTTGGTTGAGCATTCTGGGGTGCTTTCCCGATGTTGTGATGGGAAAGTGGTTTTCCGGGGGTGCGTGCTATAGGCTAAATATTGATTATTCTTGATGCTGACGTGTTCGCTGGATACTTGTTGCATCGGTAGAGCACCGCGTAATGCTTAAGCCCTTGGCAAAGTCGAGGTTTACTGCTTCTTTTTCAATAGTAGTTCTCTTATGGCTTCCTCAGTGCTTGATATGACTTTTATGCCGGTCTTGTTGCAGTCTTCCCTTAGTTTTTCGTCGAAAGACCAGATGGGTGCTCTACCTAGTGACAGGGATAGTGCTAAATAGGGTATGTCATCCTTGTCTGAACATGTTTTCCGCTTGTTTCATGAATGCTTCGTACCTGGATTTAGACTCAACTTCTATGAGCTTCAGCAGTTCGGAAATCAAGTATCTGAGAGTGGGTTCATCTAACCCTGTTTTCTCCATAATCTCGTTGAAATGCTCATCTATTTCTTCCCTGAGGAAAGAGGGTGAGACAAGCTTTACTCCGGCTTTATTTAACTGCTTAATCAATAGGAGTACTGTTCCCTTGCTTATCAGCGAAGCCATTACAACGTTCGCGTCAACCACTAACAATTATTACACTCCGTGCCTCTTAGCGATTCCGTGCTTTATCTTCCCGCCGAGCTCCAAGGCCTCGCTCTCTGTAAGCCTTGACTTCTCCAAGAGGGAAAGCAAGAGTCTTGTCCTCGATTCCTCCACCAGCTCCTCCAAAACTTTTTTGAATTCCTCAGTAAGCTCCTTTGGAACTTCTATTCTGATTACGAGCTCCTCCACGCTTAAAAAACCGTGGAAGAACTTAATAAGCGTTTACGGGGAAGGATTGGAGGCTTATTCGATTACTGCCTTGACCGTCTTTTTACCTTTCGCCAATTTTAGTGCGCACGCTTTAACTGTAGTGTTGCTTATGTGTCTGCTTGAATATGTGTTTTCGCCTCTCGTTTACGGTTTTTAACGCGCGCTGGGGTTTGTGCTCAAGGCGGTCTGGCGTGTGCTTAGCCTTTTTTGATGCGTTGGAAAGCATTGAGTTTCGACTTGTTTTTCGGCTTTTTTGGATTTAGTTTTAGGAGGATTTATATGCGCTTATTGTACGCGAAAATAGCGCGCGCTAGACATGATTTCTGAAACCTTTAGCATCAGGATAAGGAGTGACGTTAAAAAGAAGATGAGGAAGTTGAAGGATGTAAATTGGAGGAGGGAGATAAGAGTTTCATCGAGATGAAGATAAGGGGAAAGGAGGCGTTGAAAGCTCTGGCCGCGTGCTATGCTAGTTGGTCTGGCGTTATGAGCGTGTCTTCCAAACCGTTCTTGCGTATGAATTCCTTTAGCTCCTTGTCCACTGTGAGTAGCTTGAGGTCTAAGTTAACTGAGGCCGTGTAGAGTATGTTGTCGATCATGTCCCTGTGGCCCTGTATGTAGAGTCTTAGGGCTTCGCTGAAAACCTTGGAATCCTCCTTCACCTCCTTGTACCTGCCGCCCTCTAGAATGCTTCTCAGTCCTGTGTTAAAGGCTTCATCGAGTATTCCTCCCGTCATTCTAGCGGCCACCCAGAGTGATTCAAGTATGCTGAAGCGCGAGTAATGTATTTCCGTCTCGGTTTTCGCAAGCATTCTTAGGCCCTTCAACGCTTCCTTCCCCGTATTGATCCCTAGGGACGGCAGTATGAAGGATGTGTCAAGGAGTATTCTTAGCTTGGTTTGCCTGCTCTTCAACGCTTATCGCCTCTATCTCCTCAGGCTTTACTGAAGCAAACTTGTTCCCGTGGAGTGCCAGCTCTATGGGGTCGCGAAGTATCTCTAGGATGATGCGCTCCCCCGAGACCCTTAGCAGCACCCTGTCCCCCTCCTTCATGCCGAGGGTCTTGACCACGGTCTTAGGCAGATAAATCGCATACCTCTTTCCGACTCTTGTCTCTATAGTCAGACTCATTAATCTTCACCAGTTTGTTGCTATAAATCAGACTTAAAAAGTTATCTCTGATTAATTCTGCAAAATCTGAAAAGACGAAGGCCCTGTAAAGCAGTTCTGGGCGCTTTTCCAAGGATGTTCTCTTGAATGGTGGTTGAGACTTAGCACAAGACAAAGATTCAAGTGGGCTGAACCACTTTACATGGCGAAGAGTCTAAAAAGGTTTTGTTCGCTTGGGATAATGGGTTTTTGAGCTTTTTATGGTTTTGACCGCTGTTCTGGCTGGTTTGATGGATATGGGTATTGAGGGTTTGAAAGCAAGGGTTAGATGGGTTCTTGTTAACCCGGGCTTCTCGTTCAACCTTGATGATTGTAATCTTCATTAGTAACTGTCGGGTAATAATTTTTGGGTGCTTAGGGAGGAGGCTAAGAGGCTGGGCATTCAGAGGGCTGAGCTGGAAAAAAGCGTTAGTGGCTCATCTGCATAAATCTTTTTAGACAGTAGATTGAGAATAGCTTGGTTAGGTGGGTCTCATGCGGAGGATGATTGATGGTTTTGTTCATAGAAAGGGTCTTCATTGTGAATCCACAGCGGTTCGTGATGTTTTAGATTTTTATGGATTGAAGATAAGCGAGTATATGGCCTTCGGACTTGACTGCACTTTCGGATTTGAGTATTTCAGGAAAAAGATTCCATATCGCCCATTCTACATCAGCGGGAAAATATGCACGTTTCCAAATACGCTTCCAAAGTTTCTTGGAATTAATGTTGAAAAGAAAACAGCCGATGATGCCGATGAGGCTTGGAATTATGTAAAAGAGTTGATTAACAGAAACATTCCTGTTCCTATGTTTGTCGACATGTATTATCTGGATTATATGCAAATACCAAAAGAACCATGGAACCATTTCGGCAACCATGTAATTGTTCTGGTGGGCTATGATGAAGAAAAAGGTGAAGCATACATTGCTGATTCATCGTTTGAAGGCATACAAACTATCTCTCTTAAAAGTTTGGCGCAAGCCAGAAACTCCAAATTTGAACCTTTCCCTCCGGAAAACACATGGTTCGAAATAAATGTTCCAAAGACAACAAAGCCATTAAGTAAAGCTACTGAAATGGCGATCAAAGAAACAGCCAAGAATATGATTCATCCGTCTAGAGAAAACCATGGTATAAGCGGCATAAGGTTATTAGCAGAAGACATTGTTAACTGGTCAGAAATAACATCGTCAGCTGAGGAGCTAAAACTTGCCCTCTTTCTCCAATACATTGACTTAGAGATTGCCGGAACAGGTGGAGGAAATTTTAGAAAAATGTATTCAAGCTTCATTAAAGAATCCGCAAGGCTTCTCTCCAACAGAAAATTAGAAATCATAAGCCATGAAATTGCGATATCAGCTGGACTGTGGTCTGAAACAGCAAATTTAATCAGAGAGGCGGGCCAAATAACTAAAATTAAAGGTGTTAACAAAACACTAGCGAAAGCAAAAAATAAACTGCTAAAAATCGCAAAAATTGAGGAAAAAGCCTTCGTTGAAATGCTTTGATAGGAGTATTGTAAACGTGGTGTGAAAATGATTTTTGGCTCCGATAGGCTGGTTAAGTATTTTTAACGGGTAATTGCTCCTTTCTTGTTTTCGGCCTTATTCTTTGCAGGTTGGTGATACTGGTTGCTCATCTGGGTGTCCCATTAGTAGAATAACCATTATTTTATGTCATCAGGGATCTCATAATTTCTGAATTTGTTCGACCAATTTTCATGTTCAGATCTATCGAAGTTTATATATACGGAGCCCTTTCAGATTTTAATGGCGGGCATGTCTCATGTGGAAAATAGGCTGCGATGTCCCCTTGGAAAATGCTGAGGCCATGTTTCGGGTATTTGAAAAATATGGGCAATATCCACCAAAATACGAAAGATGGTTCAGCGCACACTATGGCGCGCGCTCTGAGCAAAGACCCCCCTTTACGTCCGCTAGTCTCCCTCCTGCAGGTTTGGAGGTGAAAAGCGCGCCGTGTTTACATCTCACCATTTGTTGGCCACAAATAGTTTGAAACTCTTTAAAAAAGTTAAGGAGTACAAGGCGCCTAGTCTCGAATGACGTGTCTCTGCCTCGTGATATAAAATGTCGAAGGGTTAGCGCGCGAGGACAAGATTTATATACGCTTATTGTGTACGAAATTGTAGACATGGTTTCTGAAACCTTGAGCATCAGGATAAGGAGGGACGTTAAGAAGAGGATGAGGGAGTTGAAGGATGTGGATTGGAGGAGGGAGATTGAGAGTTTCATCGAGATGAAGATAAGGGAGAAAGAGGTGTTGAAGGCTCTGGACGCGGTGGACAGGGCTCTTTCCGGGGTTGAGGCTTCTAGGGAGCCTGCTTGGCGGGCGATCAGGGAGTTCAGGGAGAGATAGTTTTTGCAGGTTCTGGATTCAAGCGTTTTCGCCAGTATTCTTGTGAAGGACGGGTTTTACGATGCTGCTAGGAACCTTGTCAAGAGTGGTTTGAGACAGGAAAACCTTACTCTGGAGCTTGCCTTCATAGAGGTTGCTAATGCTTTGTGGAAGCATGCTTACGTGCTTAAGAGGATTCGTGGAGACAAGTATGAAGCGCTAAGGGATATTGTAAAACCGTTGATAAGCAACTCAGCCAGGGTTCACAGTTCCTTAGAGGTTCTGGAGGAGGCTGTGGATAACGCGGTTAAGTATGGTTTTCCAGTGTACGACTCGCTGTACGTTACGTTGGCGTTAAGAATGAAGTGTAGACTAGTTACTTTCGATGAGGAGTTGAGAAGCAGGCTCGTTGAAAAAGGCTTGGGAGATATCTTAAGTCCCTTAACGCCTTAGCATGCGCTTTAGATGCAGACCCGGGACTGCGCGCTTTTAAACGGGGTTTGGAAAGAAGTATATCTTTAGGTAGGCTGGACAGGGAGAGGGCTGTCGAGTTTGTCGATGCCCTAGTGCTAGCGCGCGCATCAAAGCCTCGTTTTCTTGGAATGGTGTTAACGGTTTTTCGGGTGGCGGGTTCAGCCTGCTTGCAAGCCTGTTCTTGTTTAAACTTCCTTTGCTTTTTTTAAAAAAGAGTGGGAGTGTTGCGGGTTTTACGGCTGGAACATTGTTTGCATCTTTGGGAATACTACTGTCCCCATGTTGATGAGTGCTGCAGGTAGCCATAGGGCGCCGAAGCCCAGGATCCATCCTGCTACGATGGGCATGGCGTATTCTTCATACTTTTTTATTCCGATGGTTCTTATCACGAGGAACTTTATTACTAGCGCTATCAGGGAGGTCAGCCACATGTAGTTGGCTATAGTCATGGAGACGTAGAGCGCTGGGACGTTTATGAACCAGAAGACCGGTATTTTTGTCTTCAGGATGTATAGTGCTAGTGCTAATGCTATGCCGAGCCCGTAGCATATTCCGAGGGAGTACTCTACTGTCAGCTCCGGGGGCCCGGCCCACCTGCCCCTGTGGTAGTAGCCTGCAGCCATCCAGGGCCACCAGGTGTATAGCCGGTCGCCCAGCTGGTTCATTCCGCCCTGCGTGTGGAGGAAGAAATAGGTGTCCAGCGGCGTGTAGACGAAGAGCACCATGATCAGCCCTATTACGAGTGCGATGAGGAAGTCTCTCATCCTCATTCTCAGCTCGTAGGCGAGCTTGTACAGGGTTATCTGGTGTCCGGAGGACAGGGGGCTGAAGGATATTTTCCAGTTTCCGATGTTCGCGATGTTCCTTGCTATTGTGAACCAGGCTGGGTCAGTCATGGGCGTGTCCCAGGTTACGGCTGTGGGCGCGGGCCATCCTCTTAGGGCTGACCCTGCTACGTAAGTCGGGTCCCAGACGGCGGGGCCGTTGCCCCAGGCTGTGCCGACGTGCCAGAATACTTCGGCGAACACTCTCGCGTAGAATATGTTGAAGAGAAGAGCCCAGAAGGGTACGAGCAGCGCGATCAACGGGTCTGCCCCCTCGACGAGCATTAAAGCATACCATCCGAACGCGCCTATTAGAAGCAGTGTTGGAATAATCCTGAGGGAGAGTCCTCTCTCTTCTCCTCCCTTCCACAGGGATTTGAAGACGCTTGCAAACCTTTTCCTCTGAGCGTAGAGGCACCATATTGCTATTCCTAGGGCCACGCCTGTTGAGCCCACGTAGTTGTACGGGAATGGCATCCATACTCCCGGGTATGATTCCCATGGCCAGACGAACTCCATGCCGCTCTGGTATGCGACAATACCCGTGCTAACACCTATTCCCTGGTACAGTACTCCGAATACTACCCATCCGAGTATCAGTGTTACGAGAACATCGTTAGGCATGACCAGTCCCACAGCTATCTGGGGTACGAAGAATATTGCTGACGCGTATATCCCTGGCCAGAGCGCGGCGAGGAAAGGCAGGTCTATCTTCTGCTCGCCCCACCATGCGGACGTTGGGAACTCCGGCCAGAGCTCAGCTATCAGAACTTGAGCTGAGCTGACCAAGCCTATTATGAACATGCCCCAGAATATTTTTGTGGTTGCAAGCCTGAAGTTGAAGATCCTAGGCTTGTTCGTAGCGGGGTCAACCTCACCACTCTCCTTGAACAAGTGGAGCGAGGGTACTGCCAGTGGGAAAACTAGTCTCTCATCCTCTATCCAAACCTTGCCGAAGGTGAAGGTTACGAATACGCTTATGAAAGCGTAGAAAATGTAAATCAGGTTCCAGTATATTAAAGCGCTAGTAATATAGCCCCATGGAATGTCTTGACCCGGAGTCCTGCCGTTCAATATGAGCGGGGCGATTTCGAAGCGTATCGGCTCAGGGGCAATTATGACGGGAGGGACGGTCTTGCTCCAGTATTCTTTTAAATCATCTATCGAGAAGGCGATGTAGTCGCTTAGAGCACCGTAGTTGAAGTAGTGCACCGGCTCGTTCGCGGGAGCATGCACCACCAAGTAGGTCAAATATCCTGCGATGAACGTCAATACTGAGAACATGAACACGTATTCCTGGGCTGTCAGCCTCAGCCTCGGGTTAGCGCGTCCCAAAAGCTCCATCACCAGCACTATGTATATCATCGGTAGTACGAAGAAGCTGAAGGTGTTGATTTTATCAGTGTACATGCCTGTTAAAACCGACGTGAAGGAGAAGAATACTGCCAAAGGCAGGGTGAGCGCGAGAGATTTTATGGTTAACCCTCTTTCCAGTTTAACCTCTATCGCCATAAGATTTTCATCCCCGTGTATATTGAGCATGCCGCATATTTAAATATTGGTTTTTGGGCTTTTTACGGGTTTTTCCAGGGATTCGCTAGTTCCCTCAAGACTATGTGCATTGCCGCCAGTGTAACTAGGCTGGTTGAGCGCGCGCCAGCATGGGGAAGCGGGATTGGGGCTTCATCATGGAGAAGTTCAAAGTGCTGTGTGCCAAAAAATAAGAAAGAAAAACGGGAGGTGATCTCCATTTAAATGTTGATAGCTGTCCAGAAACCTTCTTTAATAGCATCTATTATTCGTCTTGGTTGTTTTGCATCACCAATTACGTATACTTCTTTTGCAATGCTTTTTGAAGATTCAATTAAGTCTTTATCTATTCGGCTTCTTCTTCCAACCGAAAGTATTACTGTGTCAGCATTAAGTTTAGTTCTTCTTCCTAGGGAATCTGTTATGTCTACTCCGTCCTTGTACACTTCAATGACTGGTGCGTTTGTCAAGATATTAATCTTTGCTTTAGTGAGAAGGTTTATTATTCCCATCCTGCTTAGTGTAGGTTCGCCCGTTGCTACTTGAGGTAAAGCTTCAACTACGGTAACCTTCTTTCCTTCGGCAGCGAGGTTTAAAGCCAACTCGCAACCTACTAGACCGCCTCCAATTATGACGACACTGTTTCCCGTCTTCGCTTTTCCACTGAGTATGTCTTCAGCTAAAGTTGCATTTTCTACACCGGGTATCTTGGGAATTAATGGATCAGAACCTGTAGCTAAGATAACGACGTCGGGCGCTTCTTTCTTTATAGTTTCGGGTAAAACTTTCTCATTTATTTTAATAGTAATATCGAGTTTCTTCATGGTGGATTTATACCAATCAATAAGTTTCTTTATCCTTAGTTTAGTTTTTTCCTCTAGGACAAGCTTTAAAACCCCACCCAATTCGTTAGACTCTTCAAACAGTACAACTTCGTGACCTCTCGTTTTGGCTATTCTTGCTGCCTCGAGACCAGCTAAGCCACCACCTACTATAACAACCTTTTTCTTCTCTTTTGCTTTTGGTATATCTTCTTCGCTTAAGTATTTGTATTCAAAACCTTTTAGGGGATTAACACTACAGTTAACTGGTTCCTGGAAAAAGATTCGCTCTATGCATTCCTCGCATGCTATGCATGGTTTAATATCTTCCTCTTTGCCTTCTCTTACTTTATTAGGCCATTCTGGATCCGCTATGAGCTGCCTCCCTATAAACACTAGATCAATCGCACCATCATTAATTGCACTATCAGCAATGATAGGATCTATGATCATGCCTCCGCTGATTACCGGAACATTTACTACTTTCTTTATTTCCGAAGCTTGATTAAAGAAATAACCTTGCTTATCATAGTAGACTGGAGGAATTATATGGTCTGCAGTGTCGTAGTTACCACCAGTCACGTCAAAAGCGTCTACGCCAGCGGCTTCAAGTTTCTTCGCAACCTCTTTTGCATACTCTACTGTAATACCTCCTTCTTCAAACTCCTCTGCAACTAACCTAAATATTACAGGGAAATCGCGACCGCACTTTTCCTTTATTTTCTGCACAATTTCCATGGCAAAAAGCGTCCTATCAACGCCGTACTTGTCAGTTCTTTTATTGGTTAGTGGCGAAAGAAATTCAGCGATTAAGTAGCCATGAGTACCATGTACTTCCACCATATCAAAACCAGACATCTTGGCCCTCAGAGCAGCATTAGCAAAATGCTCAACCATTTCTTCAACTTCGCTTGTTGATAATTCTCTAGGTGTTCTTGGCGGCAGAAATACTTTTCTTCCTATAGCGCTAGGTCCTACGGGTTGATCTACGTGGGCTTGTATCCCTCCGTGATAAAGTTGTATAGCTATCGCCGACCCATTTACCTTCACAGCATTCGTCAACATATGGAGTCTAGGTATTAATGTATCTCTATCTATTGCTACTTCTGATTCAAAGCCTTTGCCAGAAGGATGAATATAGCTTGCTTCAATAATTATAAGACCTACGCCGCCTTTAGCTCTAGCTTCAAAGTGAGCAATAACTTGTTCATTAATTTCTCCTTCAGAGCTGGCATAACACATCACCATAGGCGGCATAACAATTCTGTTTCTTAATGTTACTCGTCCTATCTTTATTTCACGAAATAAATTCTCAAACTTTTTCATTATAATCTCACCTTTTTAACTCAAAATAGGTGAAAAAGGAGTATTTAAGTGTTTTCTTTCAAGATGAAAAGAACTTGTAGAACTATCGAATGTGAAAACTCAGAAGTAAAACTCTTTACGCTAACAATCAAGATCCTGATGCTTTACAGAACTTAGAAACAAACCGCGCGCTTGTTCCTAGCTATTTTTCCAGCCAGATTCTTCAAGAACCTGTCTAAATCTTGACCGTGATAACTGGTTGACGTTGCAATCATCCTATTATACTTGGAGGCTGCGGTTGGTGAAACCCTTAAAGCCTTAGCAGCACTGGTTTATGCTCCATCCGTATGTTTAACAAGCTCCCTGACGATTCTGGCTCTAAGGTGAGAGAGATAATCCTCTATTACTTATTCGCAGGGCGGCTTCACATAATTTGTTTTAAACAACATGTTTATAATCATGTTTACATTCCTTTTCTAGCCTGAGGACATGAGAAGGATTCCAGTAGCCATGACTATAGCTGGAAGCGATTCCGGGGGAGGTGCAGGTATAGAGGCCGACCTTAAGACTTTCTCCGTAATGGGAGTACATGGCACTGTTGCCCTCACATCCATAACTGCCCAGAATACTGTTGATGTTTTCGCTGTTCAAGACGTAAATTTAGATATTATAGAGAAGCAGATAGACGTTGTTTTCGAAGACATGGGTATAGATGCTGCTAAAACAGGTATGCTTCATAGGAGCGAGGTAATAGAGCTTGTGGCGAGAAAAGTCAGGGAGTATAAGTTTCCCCTGGTTATAGATCCCGTCATGGTGGCTAAGGGGGGGGCACGCCTGCTTAAGCCTGAGGCTGAAGGCTCGATGAGAAGAGTTATCCTGCCTGTTGCGACAATAGTTACTCCAAACATTTTTGAGGCAGAAGTATTAAGCGGAGTAAAGATTTCTACGCTCGCCGACATGAAGGCTGCTGCTAAAAAAATAGCTGAACTAGGGCCGAAGGCAGTAGTCGTTAAGGGTGGTCATTTGAAAAATGGAGGAGCCACTGACGTGGTCTGCATCGATGGAAGCTTTCATGAATTACATGGGGAAAGAATTGAAACCAAGGCTACTCACGGAACTGGGTGCAGCTTCTCCGCAGCCATTGCTGCACAGCTGGCAAAGGGGAGGAGCATTATTGAGGCTTTGCAAGAAGCTAAAAGATTTATTGAAGTCGCGATAAAATATGGCTTTAACATAGGGAGAGGATATGGTCCAGTAAATCCTGCTGCGTGGCTTGAGCTAGATGCTGAGAGATATAGAGTTTTAGAAAACCTGTCCGAGGCCATTAAAATTCTGGAGTCTCATCCTGTTGCAAAACTGATCCCTGAGGTGGGGAGTAACTTGGTGATGGCATTACCCAAGCCCTATGTTAAGTCTATAAATGATGTTGCCGGAATACCCGGAAGGCTCGTGAAAATTGATGATAAAGTATTTGCTTTGAAGAGCCCCGCGTTCGGCGCATCCCGACATGTTGCCAGGATAGTCTTGAAGGCTATGGAATATGGGGAAGAGTTTAGAGCAGCCATGAACATAAAATACTCTAAAGAAATAGTTGAAACATGTAAGGCCCTAGGTTTAACAGTTTCTTCTTTCGACAGGAGTGAAGAGCCTAGCGAGGTTAAAACTGTCGAGGGAGAAAGTTTGCCTTGGGGTGTTGGAAGAGCCGTCGAAAAGGCTGGAAAAGTGCCGGATGTGATATATGATCTTGGAGACGTAGGGAAAGAGCCGATGGTGAGAATCCTCGGTAGAAACGCTATGGAAGTAGTTAACAAAGTGCTGGCGATAGCCTCCAAACTTAGTGATTAGAAAATGATTGAGGGCAAGACTTTAAGAAGGCTGGTTCTTTCAGCATTGCTTTCCGCACTGGCCCTTGCTATTTCACCAGTAGCGTGGTTTCAATGGGGACCGACTAGGGCTTTCCCGGGGCAGCACATGGTTAACGTTTTAGCTGGAGTTATAGTGGGTCCACTCTGGGCTCCTCTCTCTGCAATCATCGTCGGCACTATTAGAATAATGTATGGAGTTGGCACGATTTTCGCATACCCAGGTGGGATACCTGGAGGACTAATGGTTGGGTTTCTCTATGCTCTTTTCAAGAAGAAGACCAAGAGTAGAAAGGCTATTGTCTTCGCATCCTTAGGTGAGCCTATTGGCACGGTTGTGATAGGTGGAACCCTTTCATGGTATGTTGTAGACCCGTTCTTTGGCAACCTATTGTACTCTAGATTTGGCGCACTACTGCCATTCTACTTAGGATGGGCGTTAAGCTCTGTGAGCGGAATGGCTGCCGGAGTATCGTTACTTATAGCCCTGGATAAAGTTGGCGTGCTTAAGATTGTCAATAATTAATATTGGGAAAGTTCTTGGAAGAAAGATACTGATATTAGGAGATGTTGGCACTGGTAAAACGAGGCTTACTGCACAAATACTGGATAGTCTTCTGAAGGAGGTGAGCGTTGACGATATTACTATTATAGACATGTCGCCTACAACCGTAGCAGGAGTAGGGGGCAGACTGTCCTCATACACGCCTAACGCCATGAAAGTCAGGTGTTTAGCGCCAGAGGTAGTGCATGCTCCAAGAATTGAAGGTAAGAATAAAGATGAAGTAATTAATCTCGCGGAGTTTAACAGGAAGGTTATAGAACCCTTTCTTCACGAGTTCATACATAGACCTACGCCAATCCTTTTTATCAATGACCTCTCAATCTACCTGCATGCTGGGGATGTTGAAATGATAATTGAATGTTTGAAGTTGTCTAATACTGTTGTAGCAAACTCCTATTATGGAGAATCGTTGCTGGACGATAAGGGTTCAGGAGTCTCCTTCAGGGAGAGAAAACTTCTGGATGAACTGGCATGTAGGTTCAACGATGTTTTAGACTTGAATGACTAGGTAAAATTATGGCTGCGGTAAACAGTTTTTGAAGAAGTGTTTTAACAGGGTTAGCGCAGGGAAACCCGTAGGCTTTGAAGGATGGTGGATTGTTTCCGGTTAATCTTCAAGGTCTTGGCTTACGCCCAGCGATATCCAGCTGTGGTTTCTAGTTTATGACGCTCTATCATTCTTTTCTATCCGTGTCTCTACACTTAATCGGAGCATATTCGCCTGCGAAAGGCCTTCTTCTATGCTCGCATTTTTCCCTCGGGCAATACTGGCAGGCAACGTACTCGTTTAAAGTCGCAGCGAAAACGCCGGAGACGGATTTTCTAGGAAACATCAGGAAGCTGGGTGTTAGGCGGACACCTATGTTTTTCAGCGGGTTCAACATGTTGAAGAGCACTTTCTGCTGCTCGATTCCGAAAAGCCTGCCTGAGCCCGTGCCTGGCCCAAAGCTTGAGACCATGGTGCCCAGCCTTTTCTCGACGACATGTCTAAGTTGAGCACTAGCCTTGCTAACAGCATAGTCTCCCACTTTTTCCAGGGCGAATGCTCCTAAGACGCTTGACGCTCCCATCCGGGATGCCTCCTCCTCGAGCCTAGGGCCTATCGTGACCACGTAAGGCACAACCTCTTGTCCAAGCGTCAGAACGTCTCCGAGAATAATGCTTTTCAACGTGTGGCCGCTCTCCAAAACAATCTCGCCATCCTTAATGCTAACAACTCTGGTGAACGCGTATACTGCTTTAGGCTCTATGAGGCTAAGGCTCTTTTCCACGAGCGATTCTATCTCTCTTCTGCTGCTTAGCCTTCCGAGCCGTATGCTTCCTAGAACCTCATCCTTCACGATTTCTACAACTATAGGGTTAACGACCTCTATAGATAAGGGGTTGTTCCGCTCGTTAAGCATACCTCGCTCCGGATGCAGTTATGCTAGATAAAGTTTTAAAGAGCATGACGCATGAGCCTTCCCGTCTTCCCCGGCGATATTTATGCTAGCTTGCACGATTTCATTAGCATTCTAACTTATCTCTATGCTTTCGGTTTTTCACACTTGAATTTACAAGCTGCTGGATTATAGCGCGCTAAGCAGTGTTAGTTAAAATTCCCAACTCTTTTAATTATCTGTCGTCTAATGCTTAAATATCTCGGCAGTAACCAAACCATATGGTTAATAAAGTAAAAATCGATGGAAAAATCATATATGTGTGTGAGGTTTGTGGGCTTGGTTACGAGGATGAAGATACTGCAAAGGCTTGTCAGGAATACTGCTCAGCTCATAACGCCTGCTCTTTAGAAATAACGAGCAGAGCCGTGTACTTTCCAGAGCAGCGTTAAGATGATGCCTCATATCCTTTCTGCAATATTGGAGTGCTGAATCCGTCCCGCTTTTACCATGTTCATTACAGGCAGGCGCGCACGCCAGATATTAAGAGGAATGAAAGAGCTAAAAGCTAATGGGTTTGTGAGGGCCATTAGTATATTCAGGTACAGCGGTAAAGCCGCCGAATTTGAGATACAGATATCATAATGGCTTCTGCACTAAAATCAGCCAAGCTATGATTGACAAATTCCCAAAATGCATACCCATCGAAGACGGTACAATGAATGGTATGTTAACGCGCACTATTATAAGTATGCTTCGGTCACGTATCTATGCATCATTCTGTGGCTGTTGAAGTAGCAGGCGATTTTTCCTATGGAGTTTTTCATCATCCATATCCATTTATCTCTCTGTTTATAATACATTGGTATGATGACGTATTCTAATTTTCCGTAAAGGTCGTCAAGCTCCCTGGTTTTTCGCTCATCTGTTGACACGTGCTCCTCTGGAGCTGGGCCTATTGCCCACCCTGTAACGCCCTCTATCCAGCCTTCAATCCACCATCCGTCTAGAACACTGAAGTTTACTACGCCGTTGTGGGCTGCCTTCATCCCGCTTGTACCCGATGCTTCCATGGGCGGAAGGGGCGTGTTCAACCAAACATCGGCCCCTGAAACCATTTTCGCTGCAAGCTTCATATCGTAGTTTTCCAGATAGGCGATTTTTATGCTTTCTTTCAATACTTCTTTGTAGCTGAATACTTGTTCAATCAGCTTCTTTCCTGTTTCATCTCTCGGATGAGCTTTTCCTGCAAAAATTATCTGTATTCCTCCCCTGCTGTTTACTTTCTTCAGTCTTTCTAGGTTTGAAAATATCAGGGCGTGCCTTTTGTACTCCGTGGCTCTCCGCGCAAACCCTATTGTTAACGTGTCGTAATCCATGCCGATGTTTAGCGCCGCGTTGACGTAATCAATCAATGCCCTCTTGGCTTCCACATGGGCTTGCCAAACCTCATCATCCGGAATTATTTCTGCCCTCACAAGCATCTCCGGCTCATGCGCCCATCCTGGAAGATACTTGTCGTACAGTCGCTTGAAGCTTTCACACGTCCAGGTGTACGAGTGAACACCGTTTGTTATCGCGTGGATCTCATAGCTTGGAAACATTTCCCTAGAAGTAATTTTATGTTTTTTCGCTACGCCGTTAACATAGTTGCTCAGGTTTAGCGCGAGAAGCGTCATGTTTAACCTGTCTTGTCCCCCTAAGGCTTTTAAGACGTTAAACGGGATAAATTCTTCCAAGTATTCTCTAACAAGCTCATATGAGAATTTGTCGTGCCCCGCTTCAACCGGCGTGTGCGTGGTGAATACGCATAGGTTTCTAACCTTGTTGACGTTCATCTCGTGTTTCCGAAGTAATTCAAGAGCCAGGAAACTGGAATGCCCCTCGTTCATGTGGTATTTACGCACATTGACGCCAAGCTTTTCCAGTATTCTTACGCCGCCGATTCCTAGAACGATTTCTTGCTTGATACGGTATCTTTCATCGCCTCCGTACAAGAATGAGGTTAGTTCTCTGTCTTCGGAACTATTTTCTTCAACATCGGTGTCAAGAAAATACACGGGAACCTCGCCTCTCACACCTTTTACCGTGTATAGCCAAGCTTTTACGCGGACATCTCTGCCTTGAATTTGAACCGTGACCTCTTCGAGAAGCGGCTTACAAAACTGCGAAGGGCTCCACGGGTCCAGGTGTTCTATTTGCCTGCCTTCTCGAGTCAGCTCCTGCCTAAAATAGCCCTTTCTACTTATTAGCGTGACGGCAACCAAAGGAATGTTCAGGTCTGCGCTTGACCTTATTGTGTCGCCTGCGAGAACCCCCAGGCCTCCACTGTAAGTATGCATATCGCTAGATAATGCTATTTCCATTGAAAAGTAAGCAATCTTTTGGTTTAACAGGCTCATTCGCTTTTCAACCCTTTACGGTAGCTCGCTAACACCTTTTTCATATGAATCACCCTATTATACAGACACCTACAGCCTTAAAATCTCTTCTTTTATGGCTTTATGGCTTAGGCTAAGCGGGGTAGCCGTGTTTACAACGTAAATCTCTAGGGGATTAAACAGTTCTCTGAAGAATTTTCTTCTCAAGCTTGTCTTCCGCTCGTCTTTTACGAGCATGTGGGGGTTGCAGAAGTCGACTGCCTCTATGTATCGGGAGGCTTCTTCCGCTGAAAGTTTGTTAAAGACTGACTTATCTTCCGGGTCTCGCTTCAGCAATATGGCTTTTTTCAACGTCGTCATAGGCAAAATTTTACCCTTGCCTACAACCCACCTCACGTTCACTACTGCCCTGCCTTTTGAATCGAATTCAGCTTTCTCCACGAGTTTTTGGTATTCGCCCCAGTTTTCAGCTATATCCGCCTGGATGTAGAAATTTTTCTCTGAAGCAAACGCGACAGCCTGCTCTCCCATTAAACGTACGAAGAACCAGTCGTCTGACACGACGCGTATTCCTTTAAGTCTGAGGAGCCCATATGTATGTGTGGTTTTGCCTGTTCCTGAAGGAGCGATTAGGCAGACTCCTTTTCCCTCTATGTCTATGCATGCGCCGTGGACTGAATTTATTCCATGGTTGTCTTCAAGGATATCGCTTGCAACGCTTAAGGCGAGAGATTTCACCCAACCATAATAGTCTATGTTAATTAGGAAGGCTGTTTTAGAAAGCGGGTCATAGAAAACGCTTTGCCCCTCATTTTCATCATTTGTTACTATTAGTCTTCCATGGGAACGAACATGTGCAGACATGGGGTAGAAGCTTTCCTCCCAGCGTTCCTTAACGTATTTTATATCCGTCAAGAGTTTGATGCAACACCCATATATGTCAGCTCTTTCCTCGTAGAGAAGATAATCGCCGTATTTTTCCATCAGTCTATTCTTTTCATCGATAGAGACGAGTTTGACCTCATACTTTGACGACAAAAACATCATCCTTTCACTCTTTTTCTGACGAGCTTTCTTAATTCGTCAGCTATGAAGACGGAGCTTGAAACAAGTATTATAGTCAACCAGTCCCATGCGGAGACGGAGGTAGTGCCTAAAGCAACTTTTAGCGGAGGCAATAGCGTAGCTAAAACTTGTAAAGTAACAGATGCTGCGATTGCTCCGAACAAATATTTATTGGTGAAAAAGCCTATTTTGAAAACTGACTTTGTTCTTGATCTACAGTTTAGTGCGTTGAACACTTGGAACATTGCCATTGTTGTGAACCCTAAAGTTTGAGCCCTAATCAAGCCTCCGCCGTTCCATTCCTTCATAAAGACATATATAGTCCCAATCATCATAAAAATCCCCACATATATCGTGTTCATCATGATATCTCTGTTGATTATTTTCTCATTAGGTTTTCTCGGAGGCTGATCCATGACATCTTCTTCTTTCGGTTCCATAGCCAAAGTCACGTCAAGCAGGCCATCGGTTACAAGGTTCACCCATAATATTTGAACAGGTGTAAAGATTAATGGAACATGCGGAAAGAAAATCAACGCAGTTAATATTGTGATAATTTCTCCCATGTTTGTGGCAATTAAGTATTTTACAACCTTCCTAATGTTTTCGAATACTACACGACCCTCTTCAACCGCGTTGACAATACTTGCAAAATTGTCATCTGTAAGAACCATGTCCGCGGTTTCTTTCGTAACATCAGTGCCGGTAATGCCCATTGCTACACCTATCTCAGCCGCTCTTAAAGCTGGTGCATCATTGACGCCGTCACCGGTCATGGCTACAATGTGGCCTTTACGCCTAAGAGATTCAACTATTCGGTATTTGTGGGATGGAGATACGCGGGCAAAAACTGAAGTTTGTTCTATAACAGCATCTAGTTCATCATCACTCATATTGTCGAGCTCGGCTCCTGTTAGAACTTTAGAATTAGGTTCCAGAATTCCGATTTCTCTCGCAATCGCTTCTCCTGTTAGCTTGTGATCTCCCGTCGCCATGACAACTTTAATTCCTGCTCTTTTGCAGAGTTGTACCGATTGTTTTGCCTCCGGCCTTGGCGGATCAATCATTCCTGTGATGCCTACAAAAACAAACTTAGCACGTTTTTGCCTAATGTTTTCCTTAAAGGCCTCAAGATTGTCCGGCTCTATGATTTTATATGCCATGGCAAGCACTCTAAGAGCCTCGCTGGCCATTTCAGTGCTAACTTTTAGAAGTTCTTCCCTTCCTTTAGGCGACAACTTTTTTATTTTACCATCTACTAGAATGTCTGAACACATTTCTAAGACTGTTTCAGGTGCTCCTTTTACGTAAACTCTCAATTTTTCTTCGGGAGATTTGTGAAATGTAACCATGTATCGTTCTTTCGCATCAAACGGAATCTCGTCTACGCGTTGTAACTGTGCTTCCAATTCTTCTTTATTGAAGCCTGCTTTTTCTGAAGCAACTACTAACGCGCCCTCTGTTGGGTCTCCGTATATTTCCCAACGATATCCATCTGTTTTGTGCTGTCTAAGTCTGGCATCGTTACAAAGTGCAGCGATTTCAAGCAAAAGGCTTAGAGTATTATCCTTTTTTGGGTCTATTGGAACACCGTTTATTTCAAACAAGCCTTCTGGAGCAAAGCCCACGCCAGTTACCTTGACCATTTTACCATTTACGAATATTTTTTGGACTGTTAATTGGTTGGTTGTTAAGGTTCCCGTCTTATCCGTGACAATCACTGTGGCTGATCCTAAAGTGTCTACTGCCTGTAGCTTCCGTATGATGGCGTTGCGTTTTGCCATTCTATTAACTCCAACAGCCAAAGTTATTGTCATAACAGCAGGAAGTCCCTCTGGAATGGCTGAAACAATGGCTGCTAAAGCAAAAAGAAACGTTTGATAAAACTCAAACCCGCGGATAAGGCTAACCATCAGTATTAGGCTGCCAGCAATCAGCGCAAAAAGCCCTAACTTTTTACTCAGATCTGATGTGCGCTTTTGAAACGGAGTTTCAGCCTTTTCAGTTTCTTTTATAAGTTTAGCGATCTTGCCAATTTCCGTTTTCATGCCTGTAGCGACAACAACGGCTTTACCTCTTCCTTGAGTTACTATAGTTCCTGAAAAAGCCATATTTTTCCTATCCGCTACAGGCAGATTCTTATCAAGCGGCTCGATTGTTTTCCTCACTGGAGTTGATTCGCCAGTAAGCATTGACTCATCAATTTCAAGGTTTATTGCTTCAAAAATACGAGCATCAGCTGGAACTTTGTCTCCTGCATCTAAAAGAA
>CAZWPT010000028.1:0-3008 GCA_964635675.1 uncultured Nitrososphaerota archaeon
ACATAGACGAGGAGACCGCGGACCAGCTTATAGCCCAAGCCGAGGAGCTTATAATGAAAATGGAGACAACGATGTCAAGCATGAATACGAAGGGCAAGGGGAAACAGGTTTCAACACAAGCCCGGACGCAGGAACAGGAAACGGAGATGGAAACGGAGAGAGAAGGGAGGGGGCAGGGAGACAGCAACGGCAAGGGGAAGGCTAAAGGCAAAAACAAGTAGCAAGAAACAACCCCCGTCTTTTTTTCTCAACCCTCTGCGCAGACCAGTCTCCAAGCTGGGGCTTTATTTTCGCAAATGACACCTGTTTCACTGCGGATGAACAGCCTTGACACAGGCCTGAGAATCCTTAGGATGTGGCTTTCCGGGTAGCCGTTGCACCTTTAAACCTTAAGCTGGTAAAGGCTTCTAGGGTTCTCGTAGAACCAGGCTCTAGCGAGTTCAACAGCCTCGTTCTCAGTCATAAAGCCTTCTTCGACACGCCTCCCCAGAACCATTGCAACGTCTTCACGCGCCATGACGAGGTGCCCGTAAACCTTCTCCACCGGTATTTCATAGTCGCCGCCGAAAGCAATGATCTTGTTCACCGGCACGAGGTCAATCATCTCGTCGAGGGCTGTGCATGCAAGCCGCTGGGAGATGATGTGGCACCAGCACATGTTGAGCCAGACGTTGGGGAAATTCTTCCCTATGATGATTGCTTCTCTAACATAGGGGACGCCCAGGTGATACATGTCGAACCTCGTAGCCGGGTGCCTCTGGAAAACCGGGATCATGTGCTGCGGGTCGAGCTCCCTGAAATCACCCCACATGCCGGTGTGGACGGCGACAACCATGTTTAGTTCAGCAGCCATGTCTATCACCTCCTCCACTAGGAAGCAGTAGAGCGGATTCATGAATGGAAGCTGTTTCCCACCGCTGCTCATCAGCTTGTCGAAAAGGGCTACGGCCCTGCTTCTACTGGGCTTCAAAAACCTGTGGGAGCTCATTTTAAGCCCTGCAACACCCTCTCTCCTCCACTTCTCCAAGCCCTCCCTAACCATCTCCAGGTAGTCGTCTAGGCTTCTAACGGTCAAGCCGAGCCTGGCTGCATGCTCCTCCACCGTCTTCCAGCTTGTGACTGAAGCGTAAACGTCTATAGGCATCAAGGGTATTAGGAGGTCAAGGTCGTAGTCAGTCCGGTTCTGCTGCGTGAGAGCAACCCTGATCCTGCATTTCTCCCGCAGAATCCTACGGTAGATGCCTGGCCTGTTCTCCGCCGCAATCCTCTCAGAAACCATCCTGTAATTCTCCTCGTTAACATCGTTGAAGCCGTAGATCTCTCTAGCAGCTATGAAGGCTGGGCGAGCGTAGGAGCCATACCTTATCCTTTTCAAGTAGGGTGCAAACATCTCCCAGCGTTTCTCCAGCGGGATGGAGGGGTTGTGAATCATATCCCAGTAGTCCCCAGGCCCACTTGGCCCCCACGGGCTTTCCCTGCTCCTAGGCATGCCGGCGGCCCACAGGTCAACCCCAGTGTAGTGGCTGAACAATGTGAAAACATCCGCCTTATGCTCCAGGCGGACGCTCTCAGGCGGGAGGTGTTCGTGAGCATCGATAATCTCAAACTCCTCGATCGCTCTCAGAATACTCTCCCCAACGGATGAGAGCCTCATCCCTGCCTTATGATTAAGGATTATTTTAAAACCTTTCTATACTCCGACTAATCCTTTTCTCACAACGCTCCTATCGTGAACTCGCACCAGGGGTCTCCCTTAGCGATGCACATTGTTTCAACAGCCTTCACATCCCTGTCTAATAATCGCGTGAAAAACCCTGCTACAAGACCCCTTGAGAAGTGGCCGTAAGAAGCCTCGCCTCCCCCGCCTATTTCACACTCGAAGCCGTCGTAGACACGCACCTGGGCCTCGCCCTTCTCAAGATCCATCTTCACGATCTCGAAGACCCCCCAGCCCATCGTCCTGAGAAAGGTCTTAGCAAGCTCCACTAGGGTTTCAGGCTTATCTGAGCCCGTGATGCTCACGTAATCACTGCATGCCTGGTAGCCTATGTTGAAGCCCACGTAGTAAAGCATGACTTCCCCGGCTGTGCCAAACCTCTCCCTAACACCCTTAAACAATGCTTCGTAAGCCTTCCTCCTGAAGATTACTACCCTCTCGCTGCCGACGACAAGCGGGAAGAAATAGTCGTCTGAAAGAACCCTGTTCCCGGTTGGAAGAATGAGGCGCACGCTCCTGACGAACTCCTGCTTACTAACCAGCTCCAAAGCCTCCTCAGGCGTGACAATAGCGCTGGAAAAATCCAGGAAGGCTACAGCCCTCGCGAAAGGCTCCTTGGGCTTAACCATTGAGACCTGGATGAACCTTATCACGATCCCGAGGTTCTCAGCTATCTCGCCCAGCCTCTTGACAACATCCTTCCTGAAGTCAACCTCCATGACGACGCCGCACCAATTATCACACTCATCCAGGACGATAAGCCTGCCGATGTTCAAGGGATTAAGCCGTTCAACCGGCTGCGGAAGCCCTGAGTCCTCTGAACCCTTAGAACCCCTGCTGCCCACCCCCTAGGAGGACTGGGAAAGTATTTAAACGATGTGGATAACTGGGTACTGCAGTAGGCTCTGGCTAAGCCTTAAGCCAGCGCGCGCTACGGAGACAGACCTGTACGGTAGGCCCGGAGGATACAGGACGGTGCTCAGCTGGAACACCGTTCGCAAACCATGCATAGTCTGCGGATAAACAATAGTTAGGGAAGCATCTACTATTGCCCAAGATGCCAGGAGACTTGAAAAATGCGCGCGTTTATAAACTCAGTCTTCTGCTTCACACAGTCTTAAGAAGACTTTCAATCTTAGCCAGGTGGCTCAGCTCCACGTCTATTATACTGTATATTTCCCGCCTGTCCTCATTCCCGGCGGCCATCGCTATCGAATGGTATAGGAGCACAGTGTCCTTCTCCATCTGGACAGCAGCCTGCATAGCGGACTTTAAATCCTCGACTTCCCCC
>CAZWPT010000029.1:0-47372 GCA_964635675.1 uncultured Nitrososphaerota archaeon
GGCGGCAGGGCTCCGCAGTGGCTGGTTTCAAGAATGATTCGCCTAGGGGGCGCTATAGTTGAAGCCATAGTCCTGGAGTTCGGCACGCTGGAGCTTTTAAAGCGTGTCTCAGACCCGCTCTGGTTCCAAGGCTTCTCAAACGTTCTCGGGTATGATTGGGACAGCTCAGGCTCGACGACTGTTACGGCTGGAGTGCTTAAAACAGTCTTGTCGAAAAGGGACATTGGGGTTTACGCGTGCGGGGGCAAGGGTGCTGTTTCACGCAGGACGCCGAGCGAGATAGAGAGCACAGTAAGCAGCCGGAGGGTTAACGCTGACCCAGACAGGCTCGCCTATCTTTCAAGGATTTGTGCAAAGGTCGACAGCTCCATGATACAGGCTGGGTACCAGCTTTACCACCATGTTTTCATGTTCGACAAGGAGGGAAACTGGGCTGTTGTCCAGCAGGGTATGAACACGAGGCTGAGATGGGCTAGAAGGTATCACTGGCTCAGCGAGGGTTTGACCAGCCTCGTCGAGGAGCCGCACTCAGGAATAATAGGTGTCTCCAAGCATGAGAACGTTCTCAACCTGACCGCTAGAGAGAGCAGGGAGAACAGGGATGCTTCCCTAGACATTGTTAAAGAGCCTCCTCAGAGGCTTAGAAGATGCTTGAGAACAGTGGGGGATGCTTCTTCAGAAACGATTTTGAAATGGATCCCGGGGACTGCGGAGCCTCCTGCCTACAGGGTTGTCCTAGAGAGGAACGTTAACTGGAGAGCGCTCAGCGAAGCCTATGAGCTTAAACCAAGCAGCTACGAGGAGCTTCTAAGCATCAGGGGGATTGGGCCGGGGACTCTGAGAGCGCTTTCGCTCGTTGCGCAAATAGTCTTCGACGCGCCACCGAGCTGGAGGGACCCTGTTAAGTTCTCTTTCTCTTTCGGCGGTAAGGATGGTGTCCCGTACCCGGTTAACAGGAGAAGGATGGACCGTGTGATAGGAATGCTGGAGGACGCTCTGGCGAGGGCTAAGATGGGTGAGAAGGATAAGCTGTACGCGGTGAGGAACCTTAAGGCTCTGGCTGAAAGGCTTGACGCTGCGACTAGCGTCGACACGCGTGTTCGGTAAAAAGATATATAGGCGGAGGATGCGGGTCTCCGTGTTGAAATGGCGCTTTTAGACGAGAAGAGTAGGGAGACGCTTCGCGGAATATTCAGCAGGGATTTTAAGGATCCGGTTGACATAGTGGTTTTCACGGATAAGGGTGACTGCAGATACTGTAGGGAGACTCTTCAGATCGCGCAGGAGGTTTCAAGCATAAACCCTGATATTGTCGTTAAACACTATCCTTCTGAAAACAGTTCCGCGGAGGTTGAGAAGTATAGTGTCAGGCTTTTCCCAGCCACCATCATAAGGTCCCCCGAGAAGGATTACGGGATAAGGTTTTTCGGAATACCCTCTGGATACGAGTTTGAAACGTACGTTAAGGATATTCTGATGGTTAGCAATAAGAAGACCATGCTAAGGGATTCTACTAGGGAGTTTGCCAAAGCGGTTTCCGAGCCTCTTAACATAAAGGTTTTCGTAACGCCGACATGCCCCTATTGTCCTGCAATGGTTTTCTACACTCACCAGCTGGCTTTCGAAAGCGATATGATAACTGGGGAGATGATTGAGACAACAGAGTTCCCGCAGCTCGCGGAGAAGTATAGTGTTACTGGTGTTCCTAAGCTTGTTGTAAACGATTCTCACGAGATGGTTGGAATGAGGTCGGAGAAACAGCTTGTGGATTTTCTCAAGCACGTTTTAAACCATTAGTGTTCCAAATCGGTTTATGCGGGGCGTAGACGTGAAACTATCAGTGCACGTTACATTTAAATAATGTTGACTCAGGTGGATGAACCATGTTCGAGTCCACGTATTACGAAATAAAGTATCGGCTTGGACAGTCCACTGTGGGTCTGGTGCCACTGGGCTCAGTTAGGAACCAGGGTCCACATCTTCCAGCGGGCTCAGCATCAATCCTGGCAAACTACTACTCTTCGAAAATAGCAGGGTCGCTCCACCCTTACGTCTTCTACATAGACATGGCTCCATACGGGGTGGGAAGCGGCCTAATATCTTTGAAACCAGAGGTTTTAAACACGCTCGTAGTGAACCTTGTGGAAGAGCTTTCTAAACTGGGCCTCAAGAAGGTTGTTCTTCTAAACGCGGACGCGTCGAACGAGCCCGTTCTCAAGGAGCTCTTGGCTAAACATCCTGTTAAGAACGTTGAGCTGCTTCAGTTGAACATATGGGAGCAATATCCTGATGTGCAAGCGCTTGAGGGTGAGCCTAAGGCCGGCTCAGGCGGCGCCTACCTTACTTCTCAGCTTCTCTACATAGACAGAAGCCTGGTGAAGGAGGACCGGATTAAGTACGCCGGCCCCTCTATGGGCGTTGAGGGGGATGCTTCGAAAGCCAGTCCTGAGGCGGGTGAGGCAATAGTTTCACAAACCGTCAGAACACTCATCGAGAAAGTAGAGGAGTTCATGAGGAAGTAGCGGAATCACTTAAGCGTGACGCTTTTCACTCCACGTATCCTCCTCATTTTCTCAATAACCTCGCCGGGGATCCTGCCGTTGACAACGATCTGGAGCTTGGGCTCTGGGACAAGCTCAGGGTCGTCAGCGATCACCTGCCTTATGCTTATCCCGAGCTCAGCTATTATCGTGCTCACACCGGCAACTATCCCCGGCTTATTCGGGTCCGCGTAGATCTCGATGACGTCGAAGCCAAGGAAGGGGGCGGCATCCACAAGATTTGGGCCGGCGGGCTTAATCGCTCTGAAAATGTTGCTGAGCTTCTCATCCTTCATAATGAGTTCAACAGTGTTCCTGACTATCCTCCTGTCAGCATTAGCTGCTTTAGCAATCTTCGCATCCGGTACGTTTATCGGCCCACAGTATATCCTGCCGTCGTCAGCTATCCTGAGACCGTTTTCAACAAGTAGTCTCGCAACCTTCACTTTAGCAGGATGCCGTTTAACCTTCTCATACACCTTGCTCCACATTCCGTCCTTCCCTGTGCGAAGCATGTATTTAAAAATTGGTTAACGCGAACAAGTCCCGCACGGTCCCCGCTTCTGAAACACGTTGTATAAATGAGTTCAAGAATGCATTTGCTCAAAATAGTATATATACCCCTGTCTTAAAGGGCCTAGGCGATTCAAAGATGAAGCCACCAGTGGTGAACCTGAACCCTGAGGAAATGCCTAGAGAATGGTATAACATTCTGCCAGACCTTCCGCGCCCACTCGATCCTCCTATTAACCCTGCTACTAATCAACCTATTAAACCTCAAGATTTAGAAGTGATTTTCCCTAAGGCGCTTATCAGACAGGAGGTTTCAGGGGAGAGGTATATACCAATACCTGAGGAGGTTATTCAAGCATACTACGCCATTGGAAGACCAACACCTCTGAGAAGGGCCACCCGTTTAGAGAAGTATCTTAACACTCCTGCGAAAATATACTTTAAGTGCGAATACGTTAACGTTGTCGGAAGCCATAAGCCTAACACAGCTATAGCTCAAGCATATTTCAACATGATTGAGGGAACAAAGGGTTTAACAACGGAAACCGGTGCAGGCCAGTGGGGATCAGCCCTAGCATTGGGATGCGCCTTCTTCAAGATGAAGTGCAAGGTCTTCATGACGAGGAGCAGCTACTTGTCTAAGCCATATAGGAAGATACTCATGCAATTATTCGGCGCCGAAGTTTATCCTTCCCCGAGCGACCAAACGGATTTCGGCAGGAAGATGCTTGAGCAGGATCCCAACCATCCCGGCTCCCTTGGGATAGCGATAAGCGAGGCGATAGAGACGGCGGTGAAAACCGGCATGAAATACTCGTTGGGGAGTGTTCTAAACCATGTTCTGCTCCACCAGACCATCGTTGGGGAAGAAACTGTTAAGCAGCTTCAGATGCTTGATGAGAAGCCTGACTACATTATAGGCTGCATAGGGGGAGGCTCAAACTACGCTGGGCTAGCGCTCCCTTTCATGCGTGAAAAGCTCGCCGGCAGGCTTGACGCTGAGTTTATCGCTGTTGAACCCAAGGCCGTTCCCTCAACGACAAAGGGCAAGTATATGTATGACTTTGGAGATACTGCTGAAATGACTCCGATGCTTAAAATGTACACTGTCGGCCACAAGTTCTTCACACCACCGATACATGCAGGCGGCCTTAGATACCATGGGAAGGCTCCGATAATCAGCCTGCTGATCCATGAAGGGTACATGAAGTCTATAGCCTACCATCAGAGAGAGATTTTCGAGGCTGGTAAAATGTTCGCTGAGAACGAAGGGCTTGTTCCTGCTCCTGAGACGAACCACGCGATCAAGGCGGCTATCGATATTGCCCTGGAATGTAAGAAGAACAGTGAGGGTAAAACAATACTTTTCAACATGAGTGGCCACGGGCTTCTCGATCTTCAAGGCTACGCTGACCATCTAGAGGGTAGGCTTGTCGACTATGAGCCGTCGCGGATCCTAGTTTAACCAGGAGTCTCCTCCAACCTTCTTATTCCTCAGATCTAGAACCCTTTAGAAGGCACCGGGCTTGATGATGCTTTGAAAACGGGTTGGGAGGCATGGAGCCGGGGGCGGGATTTGAACCCGCATACTGTGGGTGTCGGCAAAGTTTTTTCTGCAGCCCACCGCCTTTCAGCCGTTTTCGAGTGTGAACCGGATTCGACCACCCCGGCCCGCTGGTTTTAATGCTCTCCCAAGTTAAATAAAGTTTTTCCCACGCTTTTTAAACAACTGCTGCTTCAGTGAAAAAGCACTTGATTCCCGAGTTATGTTTAAAAACGGGTTATAGGCAGTATGTGTAGGGCCTATGGCAATATACTGCGAGTGCATGGTTAGGTACGTGGTTCCAGCGCTCAGGATGCTTATATCAAGGCAGCTGCTGGAGAAATACAATCTTAATCAGGTTCAGGTGGCTAAAATGTTAAACGTTACTCAGCCTTCCGTGAGCAACTACATGGGTAGGAGGAAGGGCAGTGCTAAAATAAGGCGTTACCTCGGCAACGCTGTAGTTAACGAGTATGCGGGCAGCATGGCTAAGAAGCTCTTTGAAAAAGGCTTGTCGCTGGAGGAGCTTGAAGAAGATGTTTGCAGTCTTTGTGCGGAGCTTCGTAAAGGCGGCTACTTGACGAGCTGATCCTGATGTGGCCCAATCCTTCCTACTTGTTTCTAGCGGTTTTCTCCGCGGCTTTCGCCATAATAATGGTCCTATACTTGTCGCCTATTGTTGAAACCAGCTCCGTCAGGGATCTTATGTGGCTAACCTTCCTGTTTCTCATGCTTGACGCTGTGCTCTCAATCATCCTGGCTTTCGTCAAGGCTGGGAGTGAAGAGAAAAGGAAAAAGTCTAAATAGTGGCTCAAGACGCTGTTAAAGAGGATTGAGGCTGATTCTGGTGATAATGGTGTTGACGCTCATCGCGCTCTCGCCAGTACTGTTGGTCGACTCCATACTAGCCATGCTTCCCTCAAGCAGTATTCAATACGAGGGTGAAAGCATAAGCCTAACAGGCTTCAACAATAGCCCGTGGGTTTACGCTCTCAGCATGTCTGTCTCAGGATTCGGCACCGAGGCTGTTGCAACCCAGGGTAGGAGTCTCGTAAGTGTTTTTACACGGTTTTTCAATTCTGGTGTTTGGCTCGCGGTATGTCTAGGGATCATTGTTATTATAAGCGTTGCAGCAAGCATCACGTCCCGCTCCATATCCGATGCCGTCAAGGCATCTGTTTTCTCCATCGCCGTAGTGTCGATTCTAGGCGTATATTCCTTGCATAAGGATTTAAAGCCATTCCTATACGGTCTCTCTCTAAGATCCGTCGTGGTGGATGATGCTGTCGCAACTCTCTCACTCATGATCATTACTGGAGCAGTAGTCAACATTACTGCGGTAGCAGTGTTATCAGGGGTTTTAACCCATCTCGTCCTAACCCTCAAGCCTCCTCCTGCCCCAGCTAAGCCCGTTAAGCCCCAGGCTTTAGAAAAGCCTGTTGGAACGGGGGCTGGGGAAACTGTGAGAGGAAGGGTTCCGCCCTTGAGAACCCCGCCTCTCTGTCCAAGCTGCGGCTCTAAACTCGTTTGGAAACCAGAGGAGTCTAAGTATTACTGTGAGAAGTGTCAGATTTACCCCGAGGAAATCTACCTCAGTATTTAACGAGGTTGTTAAACAGCCAGTATATTGCGAGCGCGCTTAAAGCTATGAGAAGTGCTACGCCCAGTTTCCTGCTCCTGCTCAATTCCTCCCGCTTAGATACGTAGTAGGAGTCGACGATCACGTAAGCGTTCAAGTATACGAGTATTGCTACCGCGGCTGCGAACGGAAGCATTTTCGCCAGCGGAGGCAGATCTATGAGAAAACCTCCGGAGCTCTTGGCTTTAATCCTGTTTAGAATAAAAGTTATTCTTGAAGCTCCTCGAGGAATTGTTACTTGCGGCTGAAGAATCACTAGAATACCGTTGGAGAAAGTGTAGTAGTCTGAGGAAACCTGCCTGTAGTACGTGTAGTTGTTCGTTAAAATACCGTAGAGCATTTTCACGGTCTTGTTCGAGTCAAACGTTACTGTAAGGTTCGTCACTGTAGACTCAGGTATTAATTGAACTACTGAAACGCGCCCCGTTAAAACAGGTATTGCGAGGCTGCTATTGGTTAATACGAGTAGGGAAAAACCACTCATTTCCGACCCTCTGACATATGCTTGAATATTCTCCGCAGGGGGGCTCAGCATTACCAAGAAAAGGTCTCCCTCCAGAATGTTTACCCTCGGGAAATCGTATTCCGCCACCTCACCGTTCCCAAGGCCTGAAGCTACTACATAGGCCAGTAGTATCCAGGTTAATAGCGTCAACACGGTTCTCCTCAGCAACCCTCTATGGTGATGCTGGAAAGCTGCATTTATTCTTTCCGTGTTCCTCCAAAGTTTAATGCCTATGTATAAAGCTTTATACCTAGGTGCCATATTGTTTCTAAGGGAATGTTTTCAGGCGAGTTCGAAGAGGACAGGGAGTTCGAGGAGGAATGGTGGTATAAGAAACCTTTTCTAAGACTATTGTTCTCCCCGCTTCTCAACCTGTTCTCGTGGAAATACCGTATGTGGAAGTTTCTCCGCCTCCCCCCGGAGAAGAGGAAGAAAATAGTTGAGAAAAAGGCTAGGAAGATCAGGAAAAACCCGATGTTTCCGAGAGTCGCCAGGGAGGACCTCGTTGGCAGGGATGAGGAGCTTTTCAAGGTTCTTGTCAGCATCCACTACCATGTTTTGAGAGATCCAGAGATAAGGCGGACTTTTAAAGCAGCCCCCCCGCCGAAGCTGTTCGTCGTAAAGGGTTCAAGCGGCTCGGGTAAAACATTCTTCGCGGAGATTGCTCAGAGAGAAGGCTTTGAGAAAGGCTTAGAATATGGTTTGCTAGTGAACCTCGCCAGGCTCAAACCCGAACAGGTTTACTCAATGTGGTACGGCCAGAGTGCGCAGAGGCTCAGCGAGTTCTTCAACAACGTGTTCTACAACCCCAGCATAGTTTTGATAGACGAGTTCCAAGCGTTTGCTAAAAAGTTTAGCTCGACGACGGAAGTTGGGATGGAGGAGACAAGGGTTCAAACAGTCCTCCTCGAGAAGTTCGACGAGCTTCAGAGGAAGGATTACCGAACCGTGGTGCTGGTTTCAACAACCGAGTATGAGTCGCTCATAGATACTCTCCGCAGGAGGGGGGTTGCTGGAACAATAGATCTTGATGAAAACATATCTAGGCAGATGCTGCTTAAAATAGTTGAGAAACAGTGTAAGGTTCACGGTGTGAAGCTCCCCCCGCAAGACATTCTCACAGTGATAGAGGACAGTGTAAGGTCCTTTGAAACGCAGGCCATAACTCCTGCTGACATAGTTAACGCTTTCCAGATGGTTATCAGCAATAAGGCTGCTCCGCTTCAGAAGAGGATTGTCGACAGGCTTCTACACGGGAACCAGCCTGGGAGCCAGGTTAACCCTGGCGAGCTTGTTACGCTCAACGATTTCAGGGAGGCCGCTTCAAAAGTTAAGGCCTACTCCCTAAGCACTAGGACGGAGGCTGCGAAAAAGTCTGTGGTTAAGCTTAGGCCTAAGGAGCGTTACGCGGACGTCGGTGGGCTTAAAGGCGTTAGGGAGGAGATTATAAAGGAAATATCCTTGTCTTTGAACCCTGAGCTTGCAAGCAAGGCTAGGTATATTCCTCCGAAAGGCTTTCTTTTCCACGGCCCGCCGGGAACCGGTAAGACTCTTCTCGCCAGAGCCATAGCCGGGGAGAACAATGTCTGGTTCTACCTTGTCAACGGGCCTTCCATAATACAGGGGATGTACGGGGATCCTGAGAAAACGATAAGGGATATTTTCGAGGATGCTAGGAGAAATTCTCCAGCCATAGTTTTCTTCGACGAGATAGATTCCGTGGCCCCGGGGCGCGGCACTCATGACCCTGTTATAGATAGGGTTACAAGCCAGCTTTTAACAGAGCTTGACGGCTTCATACCTCTCTCAGGCGTGGTGGTGATAGCCAGCACGAACAGGGTTGACGTTCTCGACAGGGCTCTGTTGGAAAGGTTTACACGCGTGTTCGAATTCAACTATCCTAGGAGCGACGAGGAGAGGAGGGAGATCATAAGCATCCATTTGAAGAAGTATCTGGATGTCCTTAGCCCTGAAGCAACCGTGGACAGCGTGCTGGAGATACTTAGGAAGAAGGCTTTAAGCCCCAGGAGGATTGTCGACGTCATAAACGAGGCTAACAGGCTCAGGGTTAAGGAGTTGGATGCTGCGAGGCAGCTTGTTAAAACAGTGGACGAGGGCCGCCCGGTTGAGGAAATAAGGAAGATCTACGCTAATGATCTGGAGAGGCTTTCTAAAATACTTGGATTAGACCAGTCTTCCGAGGGCTTTCTCGACAGCCTCAGGCTCGTCTCGGCTTCTAACTACCCGTTGCGGCCGATTCATTTCCAAGAGGCGTTGGAAACTCTTTCGGAGGAGGAGGCTGTAAGCGAGGCTAGGACGATGATAGATAAGAGTGTGAGGGTGGAGAGCCCTGAGGTTGGCAAGAGTTACGGCCTCGTCGCCATAGGTGCCGCCGGAGAGCAGAGCGGGTTTGTCAGCGTCATCGAGGTTCTCACTAATCCTAGGGGGAAGGGTGTTGTGAAGGTTGTTGGAAGCGAGTATGGTGAAAGCATTCAGGCGAGTGCTGAAGACGCTTTCATATATGTCAACAGTATTTCCGGATGGAGGTTTAAGAATCACGATGTTTTCGTGGAGCTAGTCACGCCGGCTAAGGGCATGGAGAAGCTTCAGCTCCGCCCGGGCCTCTCCTATCCTCCTGTCTCAGGCCCTTCAGCAGGGCTTGCAATAGGTGTGGCGATGATATCTGCTTTCACCGGTATCGAGGTGGATCCCACGGTGATAATGACGGGTGCGATAACAGCCAAGGGCGAGGTCTGGCCGGTTGGAGGGCTGGACCACAGGGGCATGGGTAAGATAGATGCTGCTTTAGCAGACAAGTATGCGAAGAAGCTGCTCGTCCCCGTGTTCAACTACGAGTCGATGAAGAGCCTTAAGATAGTTGAACTCTTAGAGTCTAAAGGCATAGTTGTCGAGCCTGTTTCAAGCCTTTTAGAGGCTGCTGCAAAATCGCTCGTAGGAGTTAACTCGAAAGACGAACTGCTGCTGCGGCTGAACCGGGGAGGCTCACAACGGGCGGCTTTTGGAAAAGCTGAGCGTTTAAAAAGCCTTTATCGATACTAGCTCCACAACATCCTTAATGTTTTCAAGTATTTTCACGAGACTGTTGAAGACTTTAACTAGGCTCGTGGCGTACGCCCTGTAATCCTGCTTCTCCTCAAGGCTTAGAAGCTTCTCCTCAACCTCCGCATGCTTCTCCATTATCTCCCTCAGAACATTGGTGTTGAAAATGCTGAAAAGCTCTATCGCCCTCGAATGCATGTCGCTCAAGGTTTCACCCATATTGCTCAACCCGCCTAGGCTTATCCTCTTAACCCTGCCATGCATCTTTAAAACCTCCCTAGATATTTGGACACACTGGTCCGCAGAATCCTCAATGTATTTCACCAGCATCCTGAGATCCATCAGGTTTAGGAAGTCCATCCCCATCTTAGCCGGAAGCTCTGGATTCCTCAGGGCAGACCTAATCACCCTGACGAGTATGAAATACTGTCTGTCAACCTCCTCATCCCTCTCAATAACTCTTTCAGCAAGCTCCCTATCCATTTTCACTAATGCTTTAACGCAGTCGGCTATCATGCTCGCGGCGAGGGCGCTCTGCCTCCTGACGAGTTTCTCAGGAGTTATCATCTCCGGGTCGAGAAGCACTCTGACCTCTATCTGGTTTGAAGTCTCCTCAGATATCTCTGCCCCAGGAAGCCTCCTGACTATCTTGCGCACCTCTGATATCTCGGCTGTTGAAAACTCTTCCTCGCTTCTAATGATTATCGTGTTGTAGCCTAGCAAATAGCTTCCGAGAAGAACATGCTGCGGCTTCAACTCCCGGTGCGACAAGTCTATTTTAACAGCCTCCTCAACTAGCCTCCCACCCCCCTCGGGTATTATCGTCAGGGAACCATCCTTGTTGCTCACCATGGTTAGGGTCATTCCCGTATCTATCTTGCCCTGCTTAACCCAGGTTTTTGGAAGAGTCACGAGGAATGAGCCTGAGCCTGCTTTCAAGACTCTTCTTTTCCAGACCAATGCTCAGTATGTATGAGAAAGAGAAAATATATACTTTTTGAATTTTTATGTACGATATATAAAGTCAGTACGGTATATTTATACGAGGCTCCTGGAAGCAGGTGGACAGGATGGTTGCGCCGAACAGTGTTCAGACGTCGGCTGCGAAAAGAGTTGTGGCAACAGGCCTCTGCGCTGCGCTCTACACAGTCGTCGGGATAGCTACCTTCCTGGGACTTTTCACCCCTGCCGTAGGCGTGGTAAGGTTCTGGCCCTCAGTATTCGTTCCAGCAATCTTCTCAATGCTTTTCGGCCCTTTAACCGGGGGGATGGGTGCTGCAATAGGCATTTTTCTAAGCGACCTATACACCTTCTACGCTACGGGGCAGACGAACCCTCTTCTAAGCCTTATCGCTGGAGTACCATCTAACTTCCTAGGGTTCTACATACTGGGTAAAATAGGCAGGTCCAAGGTGAATTGGAACGGCTTAAAAACCACCTTACCCCTGATCCTTCTCGGGGTCGCGGCCTTCGGCCCTCTCCTATACTTTGAATACATGGTTTCAACAGGAATGGTTGACACGGGTATGGGATGGGTTTCAACCGTGCTGCTATTACTCGGGGTAGTCGTGTTCACGCTCGGCTTCGCCGCGGGCAGGGTTAGGAAAGAATATTTAAACTACTATGTGGGCGGGACACTGGGCCTCCTTACGGGGGCTGCTTGGATAGGTTTAGGCATATGGTTTTACAGCCAGCTGTTCGGCCTGCCGATTACTGGGGTTAAGGCAGACCTTGCTCTGGCTTTTTACTTCTTCCTATGGGTCTTCGGAACGGAAATCCCATTCATACTCGTAGTTCCTCCGATACTTGATTTGCTCTACAGGGCTTATCCTTTCCTTAAGCCTTCTGGATGAACACTGGGATGCGTCCGTAAAAGGTTAAAACTGTCCCCATGCTCCTAGTTTAGGTTGAAGATCGCTGTCGGAATAGACATCGGAGGCTCGACGACGAAAGCCGTGGCTTTGAAAGGCAAGGAGATTCTCGGAGTGAGTGAAATGCCGTCTTCAGACCCTCTCGCCACATCGATAGGGCTTCTTGGGAAGCTTATAGTCATGATGGGGTGCTCCCTTAAGGATGTTGACGTGTTAGCAATAGCTGGCGGCAGGAGCAGCCAGCTTCCCGACAGTATTCTCGGCCTGAGAGTTGTTAAGGTTAACGAGATTGTTGCCGCGGGGACGGGCGGGGTAGTCTTAACCGGGTTGAGTGAAGCCCTGGTTGTAAGCATGGGCACCGGTACAGCGCTCATAGAGGTGAGGGAAAACGGGAGGAGGATAAGGCATATCGGCGGGACCGGCGTGGGCGGAGGCACCCTCCTGGGGCTGGCGAGGAAAATGCTCGGCATCTCAAGCATAAGCATCCTGGTGGAGATGGCTGAGAAAGGGGACTCTAGAAGGGTCGACCTGACTGTGGGCGACATAGTTGGCGACGGGATAGGTATACTCTCTCCTGAGATGACTGCTTCCAACCTCGGCAGGGTTGGGGACACTTCAAGCCCTGAGGATCTTGCCGCCGGAATAACCAACCTAGTTGGGGAGGTGGTGGCATCAGTCGCGTTCCTCGCTGCCTCGAAGCTCCAGCTTGAGGACAGGGTTATTCTGGTTGGGAGGGTTGCGAAGCTGCCGCCTGTCCTGAAGAGTATTCAGAGGGCTCTTTCAAGCTTCGGAGTCAAACCCATAGTGCCTAAGCTGCCTGAGTATGCTGTAGCCGTGGGAGCAGGATACAGGGTTTCGGCCGAGGGTGATCCCAATGCCAGTCTTATCCGGTAGAAGAATGGTTGAAATGGGTGTTGTAGAGGGTTTGAGGAGCGTTGAGGAGCAGGTTCAGCCAGCCGGAGTCGACTTAACGCTTGAGAGAATAGAGGTCCTCGTCGAGGAGGGTGAGATAAGCGTTGAGCCAAGGTTCTCCAAGGGTCTCAACATACTTCCGAACAAGGGTTTCTACGAGCTGCCGCAGGGAGGCTACAGGGTGACCTACCATGAGATAGTCAATATTCCGGCGGGATACTTGGGCCTTCTCCTCCCGAGGTCGAGCCTGCTTAGGAATGGTGCAACCATATACACCGCTGTCTGGGACCCGGGGTACAGGGGTAGAGGGATGGGCCTGATGGTTGTGTTCAACAGGCAGGGAATCAGGATCGCGGAGGAAGCAAGGGTTGCTCAGCTGATACTGTTAAGCATGGAGGGCTCCTCCGAGCTCTACAGGGGGAGATTCATGTTTGAGAACATGAGTGTGTCCGAGAGGCCTGGAGTATACTAGAATCAGGCTGTAAACGTAATAAGTTTTTATACTGGTGTTTTGTAAAGCTATGGGATCTTGGCTTGACTAAGAAGGTTGTCGTGATCAAGGGTGACGGAACTGGTCCGGAGCTGACTGAGGCGGCTATGAAAGTTATGAACGCAATAGGGGCGACGGAACGCTTAGAGTTCCTAGTTAGAGACGCTGGGTCGGAATGGTGGCAGCAGCACGGAGGGGCAACATATTTCCCGGATGAAACATGGGAGGCCCTGAGGGAGAGCGACGCCTGCTACAAGGCGCCGGTGACAACGCTGCCGGACCCGCATACTCCTAAGAGTGTTGCAGTCACCATAAGGCAGGCATTCAACCTTTACGCCAACGTTAGGCCGATTAAAACCTTCAGGGGGCGGGAAGGCCCTCTAGGCCCGGTTGACATGCTTTTCGTTAGGGAGGGTACTGAAGGGCTTTACGTGGGCATAGAGTTCATGGTTTCAGAAGACGTGGGGATAGCTTTGAGGAAAATATCTAGAACAGCCTCGGAGAAGGTTGCGAGGTTCGCCTTCGAACAGGCTAGGCTGAGAGGATGGAGGAAAGTGATAGTCATCAACAAGGCTAATATTCTGAAGCTGACGGATGGAGGAGTATTCGTCCCAACCGTCATGAGGGTTAGCGGAGGATACCCGGGTATAGATGTTGAAAGCTATTTCGTCGACAATTTTGCGCAACAGCTAGTTAAGAATCCGCAGAGGTTCAACCAGAACGTTATTGTGGGCACAAACCTCTTCATGGACATTCTCACGGAGGAGGCTTCAGCCCTAATAGGCAACATCGGGCTGGTCTACTCGGCGAACTTCGGAGACAATTACGCGATGTTCGAGCCAGCGCATGGGAGTGCGCCAAAGTATAAGGGATTGAACAAGGTTAACCCGACTGCGATGATCCTTGCGGGAGCATGGATGCTCGACTACCTTGGAGAGAAGGATCTTTCCAAAGCGGTTTTCGCAGCAACCGAGGAGGTTATAGCTGAAAACAGGGTTGTCACGTACGATCTCGGCGGATCAGCCTCAACCCAGCAGATGGCTGAGGAAATAGCTAGAAAGGCTGTGGAAAAGAGAGATTGGAAAGGATGAAGCTAGAGAGGCTTTTAGAAAACTCGTCGAATCAGGATGAAGGTGTGACGTGGGGCTATATGACATGATTCTTAATAAGATTGAAAACTTTTAAAACACTACGATGGCTTACTTAATTTTCAATTTCCGTTTCTCGCTTCATACCTTAAGAAGGCTTTTCTGCGAACTATTGTCCAGTATGAGTAGAAAACGATCCGCATGGAGGATAGTGCTAGAACAATTAGGAAGATGGAAGGAAAGTTCCCCACTGCTTTCAATTCCGAGAGTCTTCTTAAGCTCGCTGAAACCCATCGGACATTTGGCGAGAAGCTTTAAAATCTTTATGCGGGTTCGAAAACCTCGTTTGAATTCATAGTTGCCATGGTTACTTAGCTTAATAACGTATTTATTTCTTGCTTCCTCGACTAGTGGTCAAGGAGCATGACGATGATTTTCAAGCCAGTTTTAAGGCATGTCTAAGCTTTAAGGCTTTTCCTGTATGCAGCAAGTCCTCCTGCCTTCATCATGTTCATTATGAATTCCGGATAGGGTGAGAATTTCAACTCAACACCAGTAGTTTCGTTCCTAACAACACCTTTCTCAAAGTCTATAAGAGCTATATCCCCCTGTTTGAAATTTTTATTAACGTCTTTAACTTCTATGACGGGAAGCCCAACATTTATCGCGTTTCTGAAGAATATTCTTGCAAACGAGCATGCAACTATTGCTGAGACCCCTGCTTCCTTAATCACCCTGGGAGCGTGTTCTCTGCTTGACCCCATTCCAAAGTTTCTTCCAGCAATTACAATGTCTCCCCTGGATATTTTTGAAGCCAGCGTTGGATCAAGGTCTTCGAAAACATGTTTCGCAAGCTCCTTGAAGTCTCCTGTCTTAAACTTGTACTTCGCAGGTATTATTACATCTGTATTGATATGGTCTCCCAGAATCCAGACTCTTCCCCTTATGATCATCCTTCATCAGCCTCCTATAAACTTCCTCGGGTCTGTTATAACTCCTTCAGCCGCCGAGGCTGCCGCCGTAGCGGGGCTCGCCAAGTATATGCTTGACTCAGGGTTCCCCATCCTTCCTCTGAAATTCCTGTTGGAGGTTGAGACCGCTACCTCTCCTGACCCAAGTATTCCGAAATGGACTCCTAAGCAGGGGCCACAGGTGCTATGGGTTACTGTACACCCTGCTGAGACAAGCTTATCTACAATCCCGTTTCTAAGCAGGTTTAGGAAGACCCTTCTAGAAGCAGGTATGGCTATGCATCTCACACCTTTCTTAACACCTTTCTTTGAAAGTATTCTCGCCGCTATCTCGAAATCTTCCTCCCTGCCGTTGGTACAGGAACCTATGAAAACCTGGTTGACCTCAAGCCCTTCAAGCTCCTTAACCGGCTTAACGTTGTCAACATTATGAGGTGCCGCCACCATGGGTTCAAGCTCGTCAAGCCTGTAGCTGAGGCTCATCGTATACCCGGCATCCTCGTCAGGCTTAAAAACAGTTTCATCCTTCAGGCTGCTAGTATCAACATGCTTCATAGTCACATCATCCAACGGGAAGACGCCGTTCTTAGCTCCCATCTCGACAACCATGTTGCAGACCGTCATTCTGCTCGCTATTGAAAGCGTTTTAACTCCTTCGCCCTGGAACTCGACGCTCATATAGGTGGCTCCGTCCGCCCCAACATCACCTATTATCCTTAGAATAAGATCCTTCGACATTACTCCTTCCTTAAGCCCCCCGCTTAGGGAGACCCTCATAGCCTCCGGCACTTTAAACCATAGTTTTCCCGAAGTCATCACCTCGGCAAAGTCTGTTGAGCCTATTCCCGTTGCGAACAGGCTGAAGGCTCCGAGAGTAACCGTGTGAGAGTCTGCTCCCACTATCATCATGCCGGGTTTAAGGTTTTCATTCTCCGGGATAACTTGGTGACATATGCCCTCTCCAACCTCGTACACTTTAATCCCGTTCTCTCCCGCGAACTTTCTAAGCTTAATCTGGAGATTAGATGCCCCTTCATTCGGGCTGGGGGAAGCATGGTCTACGACGAATCTTATCCTGGAGGGGTCATAAACCCTTCTTGAGCCGAGCTCGTGGAAAGCATCTATCGCCAGAGGTCCGGTTCCGTCGTGAGCATACGCTAGGTCTATGTTTACGACTACTATTTCTCCTGGTTTAACGGTTCTGCCGAGTCTGCTTCTAAACATCTTCTGAACTATTGTCTCGCCCAATTCCCAGCCTCACTCCAACATGTTTTATATAAAATTTTGCCTGATTAAACCTCAACTATCTCAGCTCTATGGCTGGAGGAATCGTAGAGAGCGACCGTGGGTTTTCCAGTTAAGTATCCGCATGCCTCGCCAGGATTAACCCAGAGTGTTCCACCGATTTCCCTTACACTGGGCTCGTGAGTGTGCCCGGAGACTATTAGGTCAAACATGTTTTTAACGGCGATTTCTTCAACGAGCTTAAGGTCCTCGCCGTGGAGGACAAGAACCTTTCTACCGTCAAGCTCCAGTATTGCAGCAGGCCAGTAGAACTGGGCGCCTATCTCGGAGAAGACTCTTTGAAGATTACTCCTATCCCCATCATTATTCCCGTATACGAGTATGAGCCGTGACCTGCACTCTTTAAACCTTCTAGCGGTGAACGGACTTATAACATCCCCCGCGTGGAGCACAGTGCTCACCTTCTTATCGTTGAAGAAAGCCACTGCTCTCTCAATCATCGTCAAGTGATCATGCGTATCGCTTATCAAACCGATCAGCATAAGAGAAAACCAGACGAACGCTTGATTTAACTTTTTTCATATAAAACTAGTGCGCTAGAGAACTATTCATAATTTAAGAGCTATATTTCTTCCATGATTTCAGCCATTCTCAGACTCTCCGGATTATAGAGAGGATGAGCTAGGCAGAAGCTTACGCCCATGAGGAGCCTCTGCCTTCCATTTCGGGGGATTGCTGCCTTCAAGTACTCAAGCTTCCTTCTATACTTTTTAAAGGGTATGGGGGCTGGACACTCATAGAGATACTTACTTGAAGCCTTTGCAGTAATGTCGGTGATTCTGATTTCAAGCATCATTTTATCTTCTTACCTGTTATCAGGGTTTCTGTTCTCAAAACTCCCTTGGCTCTTCTAAAGCTGTTAACAACATTGTCCAGTTCCTTTAGGCTCGAGACTTCGTCGACTCTAACCATGTAGTCGAAGGATGAGCCCCATATTTCAATTATCTCCGTAACCCCCTTGTCTCTCGAGAGCAACTCTCTGCAGAAATCCTCGAAATCCTTGTCCCCCATGCTCTCAACATCTATGAGTATCTGGGCTGAGAGCTTCTCCGGAAGAGTTATCTTAGCCACACCAGTCTTGTTTAAAACCTCGGCTATGATTATGTTCTCCATAGCGGAGGCCCCCCTGCCGTGAAGAATATATGCAGACTTAACTCTGTCCCTAATCTCTTCGAAAACCTCTTCGCTAAGTCGGTCGGTTTCAATCCCTTTTTTCTTAAGGGCTGCCTTAACACCCTCGCTGCCGACCATCGGTCCCAATGCGAAGTCGCTCTCCCTGCCAACTATGCTCGCGTCGAAAGGCTGGTATGTCAAGGGGTCTCTGAAAGCAGCCTTCTGATGCGTTCCAGCAGTATGTGTGAACACGTTTCTCCCGGAAACAGGGCTGTTCGAAGGTATGCCTATTCCTGAAACCTTTCCAATGTATTCCGCTAGCTTAAGGAGACCAGCTAAGTCATACTCGTATCCAAACTTGACTTTCATCCACGTTGCTAGAACAAGGGTATCGGGGATTCCCGCCCTCTCCCCGAGACAGTTCATGGAGCCGTGGAGTATCTTGGCGCCGCTCATCCACGCCTCTATAGTGTTTGCGAGAGCCATGCCCATGTCGTTGTGAAAATGCGCCTCTATTAGGCTGGAGTGGTTTTTCTCCTTTATAAGCCTGCTCATCTCGCCATATATCCTTCTAACATCCGTGGGCGAGGCTCCTCCTGAAGTATCGGGTAGACTAATAGAGTCGGCACCTGCTTCAACAGCCTTCTCAACAACCTGTTTCAGGAAGCCGGGGTCTGCTCTGAAAGCGTCTTCAGCAGTATACCTTACCTTGAAACCTTTGCTCTTCGCATACCTAATAGCCTTAGGAACCTGTAAGAGGACAAACCCTCTCTTGTCAACTATCTTTTCAAACTTTGCTTCCAGATGCCTGTCGGCAGGGGAAAGGTATAGGGCTACCCAGTCAACGTCGTCTGGAACAGTGTCCACGTCTGACTCCAAAGCCCTGCAGTGGGCTGCTTTAAGAGCCTTTGTTTCAACCCGGCTTAACTCCTCGACTATCCTCCTCTCTCCCTCTCCAGTGTATGGGGACCCTATTTCAATAAGCTCTATACCAGACTTGTCCAGCCCCCTCATTATCATGAGCCTCTCGTCGAGCGTGAAGTATACTCCCGGAGTCTGAAGGCCTTCCCTCAACGTGGTGTCCAGAAGCATCGGCCTCTCCAAGTTCTGCATATGGGGCTTAGGGTTGCAGCCGGGTTTTAAAAAGGTTGCCAGCCTAGTAGGTAGTTACTCTAGACGTCTCGTCCAAGGTCTTAACCAGTCCAGCTATTCTCTCAACCAGCATGCTGGACCCTTCTAGCCATTTGAAAACTCTGATTAAAACAGTGGCTTCAAAGGGTTGGAGGAGTATTAAGCATAGAAACCTGTTGCCGTAGGAAACCAGGTACTCGTACCCGTGCATTCTCACGTGGAAACCGTTTCTCCTAAGCAGGTATGCAAGCCTAAGCCTGGTTTCCGGAAAGATGAACAGCGACCTGTTTGCCTCAGGGTTCACGCTTCTCACCCTCCTAGGAATGGCTTTATTTTCTCCACTGTCATGCATGCTCTGCAGACTTCTCGTGCTGAAGGGTTTCCGCAAACCTTGCAGCGCCCCAGGCTGCGGGACGAGTATTCCCTCTTTAAAAGTGGAAGCATCTTGAGGAAATTGTTTACGAGGCCATGCTTAACCCCGGGAACGGTTGAGTCAAGCCTGTTCAGGAAATCCCTTATCTCAAGCCTGTAGTTCTCAACATGGTAGGGGCATTCCACGAAGTCTACTTCAACACCGGTTAGGATCGCGTAAATAGTGTCCTCCTTCTCCGTGCAGAAGTAGAACGGCTTAACCCTCTGGACGAAACCCTCGTCTTCAACAATGCCCGTCTTAGGGCCGAGCCTAGCTAGGAGCGACGGGTTACCCCTGAGATAGTTCATGAGGATTGTCTGAGCCTCGTCATCCAGATTGTGGCCAGTAGCAACCTTAGAGAAGCCGAGTCTCCTCGCATGAGTGTTTATCAGGCTCCTCCTGAGGACTCCGCAAATATAGCACGGCTTTATTTTAAGCCTGTTCTCCCTGGATATTTTAACAGCCTCGTCTAGTGTGAAGCCATACTGCTCCTTGAACGAGTATGTATGCAGAGGTATATTGTTCTCCCCGCAGAATTCAACCAGTCCTTTGAGCTTCACATCCCTGTAGCCGCTTATACCCTCGTCGACGGCTATTGCCGCAATGTTTTCATGCTTATTCCTCATAAGCCTCCAGAGGAAGCTTAACAGGGCTGTGCTGTCCTTGCCTCCCGAACAGGCTACTAGGACTCTTTCCCCGTATTCGATTAAGCCATGCTTCTTAATTGTCCGCATTACTTTCGTCTCAAAATACTTTTTAAAATGCTTGCTGCAGAGTCCTCTCCCGCTTAAAGAAATATAGACAGCCCTTTTCTCACAATCTTCGCAGACCATGCTTCAACCACCTGAGACAACGCTTAGGAGCTTAACCTCGTCCCCTTCTCTCAGAAGCTCCTTCTCAGTGACTATGACCCCGTTCCTAACCGGGACCACTTCAGAAGCGCTTATCCTCAGTATCTTAAGGAGGTCTTCAATCCTGCTGTCCTCCTCTAAGTCTATGATCCTGGTTTCGCGAAGCCTCTGTATGAACACTCTCACCCTCATTCAGTTTACGCCGGCTACGTTGTTGGCTTAAAGGCTGAATTTAAACATAAACCTTTTAAAACCAACGCTAAAAAACCCCTGCTTGCCCCGAAAACGTTTTCAACATACTTGTGGGGCTGGAGTTAAAACAGGGATTGGCTGTCCCCCGGGGGAAACGCTTTTCACACTATAGTTCGAGCCTCATCAATGGATACTCCGGGTCATCCCTGTGAATCTTAAACCCGTTTTTCAGGTAAAACTCCACCGGCCCAGACGGGTTGTTAGGATTATTCTTCCTAGCGAAGGTTTCAACAGCCTTGACCCCTCTCTTTCTCAAGTCTTCAATTATGCTCTGCAAAAGCTGTTTTCCGAGCCCACGCCCCCTGTATTCCTTCTGAGCGATGAAAAGGCATGAGATCAACACCGCGTCCCCACTGGGCGGTCCAGACGAATATTCGGCTGAAAGCGGAAGCATTCTTGGGGGAGCATACTGCGCGTAGCCTACGGGCTTCCCGTCTACATAAACCATCTTTCCACAGTCGCCAAACGCTTTTCTCACTCTTCTCAGCCAGTCGAGCTTCCTAGCCAGCATGTCTTCCCTGCTTCCCCTAGAAGGGTCTAAACACTCTTCCGGAAGCTCCCAGTATAGACAGTACTTGCAGCTGAAAGGATGCTTCCCCCATTCTGGGGCTTCAACAAGGTTCTCATCCGTGAGGCTGACAATCTCGACGCGCATTTACAGCTCAATACATGTTTACCATGCTTTTATTCCTTCCTGTTCCTCGTAAGTGCTCTATTAAGGCAAAGTTTAGTGAAAAACGTTATTAACCCGCCTGTCTGTACATATAGTGCTGGTTGCTGACAAGGGTTCTTAAGACGGATAAGCATCGTCCCTCTGAGAGGGTGCTTCAGGAGGCGGCGGCGGTCCTAAAGGCAGGGGGGCTCGTAGCCTTCCCAACCGAGACCGTGTATGGCCTTGGGGCTGACGCTTTTAACGAGGAGGCTGTCCTGAAAATATTTGCTGCCAAGAAAAGACCCCCGGACAATCCTGTTATAGTTCATATCTCCAGCATGGAGATGCTTGACGAGGTTTCAACCAGCGTCCCTCAGAAGGTTGAGAAACTGGTTAGGGAGCTCTGGCCCGGCCCGTTGACCATAGTTGTTCCAAGGTTTCGGAAGGTTCCTCCCGCCGTGTCGGCGGGTCTGGAAACGGTTGCTGTAAGAATGCCTGCTCACAACGTTGCCCTAGGGTTGATCAGCCGCCTAGGCTCCCCGATTGCTGCCCCAAGCGCTAATCTTTCAGGCAGGCCCAGCCCAACTAACGCTAGGGACGTGTACGAGGATTTGAACGGCTCAATAGACGTGATTATTGATGCTGGTGAAACATTCATAGGGGTTGAGTCGACGGTTATCCAAGTTTCTGAGAATAAGTCTGTCATACTTAGGCCTGGCCCAATTCCTCTCGAAATACTTAGGAAGTACTTGGGTGAGGTCAAGGTTCATCCGTCAATACTTTCAGGCGGCTTCGAAGGGGTTCCGGCCTCCCCCGGCATGAAGTACAGGCATTACGCTCCTAGGGCGGACATGATCCTCGTGGAGGGGGATGATTACGAGAGGAAGACTACTAGTATAGTTGAGACGGTTGAGGAATACTTGAAATCCGGTTTAAGGGTTGGGTGCCTGGTTTCAGAGGAAACGGCCAGAAGACTGCCTAAACGAGTCATGCTGGAAGTGCTTGCCCCAAGGGCTAGGCTCGACCTTGTGGCGAGAAGGCTCTACTCGGCGCTGAGGCGTCTCGACAGAATGAACCCGGATATAATCGTGGCCGAGGGCTTTCCTGAACAGGGTATCGGCATGGCTATACAGAACAGGCTTAGGAAAGCAGCTGGCTACCGAGTGTTGAAAGCCTAGTCTACGTTACAGGGGAGCCGTCTGAAATCCTGCTGTCAGGACATATGAGTGCCACCCTGTTCTTTCCTTCCACGGCTGCGAGAATCATTACTTCTGAAACCTGACCCATTAAGACTGCTGGCTTAAGATTGGTTACGAAAACGTATTGTTTACCAACGAGTTGTTCAGGGGTGTAAAATGCTCCTAGTCCTGCTACCGACTGTTTCACAACATTCCCTCCGAGATTAACCTGAAGCTTAAGAAGCTTTTCAGAACCCTTAACCTTCTCGGCTGAGACTATTGTTCCAACAACCATCTTAACCTTCTTGAAATCATCCATGCTTATTTCAGAGCTCATCTCGGCATGTTGCTTCAACACGTGTTTATAAGCTTAACTTCAGAATTCCTCTATACTGCTGGAGAGGATTCAGCTTCTCTGCTCAGCCCCGTTTCCCTCTACTTTAAGCTTTTAAAAAAGTATTCCTCGTCCACTAATTCCAGGGCTGTCGGTTCGACCCTGTAAAACCTGCAGGAGAAGATGGTTATTAGAAGCCCGTTGAAAAGGACACGGTATCCTTGAAAAACCGGCTCATGGCTCCTAACCATCATTACAAGATTGTTGTTTCTCAGAAATGTTTCCAGAGCCCTCTTGCCGAAACATTTTACTCCATGCCCCCTCGGGTTGGGCGAGAAGTCCTCGATTTCTTCAGAAGGGTCGTTCCAGAGTGTTTCGAAAACTTTGGGATCCTCAGGCTCAACTCCTCCTTTACCGGATTCCTCAAGCTCCTCGAGTTTCTCAAGCCCCTTGGCTAGTCCCCCGTGTACCAGCATTATTCTGTTGTTAACTATACCCGCCAAAGGCATTTCTGAGAAAACTTTCAAGTAAGCTCGGTAAACCTTCTCGCAATCTTTTCCGAACATTCTGGCGAGAAAATCCAGGAAACCGTATGAAAAATTCATGGAGGGTGTTTCATGGTTGCCCCTCAGCAGGAATATTTCATCCGGGCTGCTGCTCTTCTCCCGCAGGAGAAGGTTTATGACGCTGCCTTGATACGGGCCCCTGTCAACATAGTCTCCAAGGAAAACAGCCTTAGCCCCGATCAGCCTCGCTAGGCGTAGAGCCTTTACACACGACTCGAGGTCTCCATGCAGGTCCCCGATGACTAGGAGTTTTTCACAATTAAGCCTTAAGACCGGAGGCTCCATGCTCAGTTTCCCCCAAGCCTCTTCGCAGAGCCTCACCGTTTCATCCCGGCTTAGGCTTTCGATTCCCCCGGGCTCGTCTTTAAACGCCATTTCCCATAATCCCTACGCTTCTCGCAAGATTAATATGCTTGGCGTTTTTCAAACTTAACGCTTTGAAGAAGGGTGGAGGAAGGATTCGAGAAACAGGCGTGCTGGTTCTGAAAGCGCTTGCTTTAACCCTCGTAACAGGGTTAATCGGGCTCTACGATCCTTCGGAACCATACCACTATGTTAGAAACGGTCTTCCACTCCCCTTCCTTAACCAGGTTATAGACATAAAGGCTGCGAAGTATGTTGATGTTAAGCTCGATCCTTTATTCCTTTTCCTCGATGTCCTTGCCTGGGCTGGCCTTATTCTCCTGTTCAGGTTTTTCACCAGCCTTCTTAAAAGAGTCCCTCCTTCTAGAGTTGAATAAAACGTATGCAACCATGATTATTATCAGGAAGATCGTTAATGTTAATACATAGACTGTTTCCTTGAAAAACATCATTCCTCCGAATAGGGCTGACGCGATCAAGAGTATGCTTATCCATTCTGACTTCTTCCCCGGCAACGAGAATAATGCTTTGAAGGGGTGATTTAAACCTATTTCTCACCATTTGTGGACTCTTTTGTCAAGGATGTATGTGGCTTAAAGCGTTTTGGGGCTTCATTCATTTAAAACCTAGGGCCCACTCGCCTTAGCAGAATAACGAGCATAACTATGCTTACGACTAGAATGGAGAACAGCGTCAGCAGCATCATGCTTTCCTCAAGTCGCTTCGCTTGAGAACTATCATTGGAAAACGGTGTCTCAGAAACCTCTTCCTCCATGCGTATGAAGACACTGCTGCTCGTGATCCTTTCCTCCGTCTCTAAGTATTCCGCCACAAAATCTATGGACGAGTATTTCTCAGATTCAAGCATTGGTTCGCGGGCTGAGGCTGAATACTTTATTGATGACAACGGGTCTCGGCGGTTAGAATAGTATCCGTAGGTTATGTCTACAGGGAGCCAGCCCCATGGTGGAACGTATGCTTCAACCCACCCGTGCCATCCTATTCCTTTTGAAACCAGTGTTAAGTGCCCACTCCATGTTTCACCACTGATACTGTAGATCGGTGAAACCACTCCCCCGGTTTGAAGATAAGAGGGTATTCCGACTGACCTAAGCATGGCTATGAGGAGTGCAGACTGGTCGTCACAGTCTCCCCAGCCTGCTTCCCCCGTGCTCGGCAGCGTCTGGTTAGGATACTGCGGTGGTCTTAACTCCTCCCCCTTGGGATACCTGACTCTGTTCCCTATGAACTCGACCATTTTAGAGATTACCCTGAGGATATTCGTGTCGTTACCCTTAATCTGGGCGGCAAGGTCAGCTATATACTTTAAACATTCATCCTCATATCTCCATGCTCCGCTTGAAACAGTGTAGTTTGCAAGCCAAGCAGGTATGTCGGAGAAGCTTCCTGAGGAGTCGATGGATACTTCAGGCAGGCTTCTAGAGGCTATGTTTATCATCATTATGATCGTCACGGTAATGTTTCCTCCCGGTTCGATTTTCTCGGGAAGAGCCAGTTCTGCGAACAGGTTGCCATCCTCATCCCTAAGGGTTCTTTTCACACTTGGGTCGGATTCAGAAATATAGGTTTGTTGGGTGGAGGTGTTTGGAAAGATGAGGAACAGCCTGTCTTCAAGAGTGGGAGCATAGCTGCTTGAACCATTGTTAAAGATGCTGATTCTGAGCCTATAATATATCTTCCGATTTTCAGAGGCTCTAGCATCGCAGTTTAAAAAGACTGCAATGATTATTGCTATGGTGGCAACTCTGGCTACGCTACTTTTTCTCATGTCCCTCACTCTTAAGCTTCGAGCCTCCTGAACAGCTTGACCAGTATTTATAAAAATCTTCCTCCGCTAAATATTTTAAGGCGTAGCCCGCCGGTTGGAGCATAAATGGGTGTGGCAGTAGTCTTCACGCCAAGCGGGCAGTTAAACTACAATATATGGAATGTTGTCGTGGGCTCATTTATAGAGGAAATGTCTCCAGTCTAAGGGATTCAGGGAAATACGTGGCTGGCTTTAGAATTGTTGAAAGCATGCATGCTATGACCGCGAGGAACATGCGGATGCCCGGAACCCTTATACAGGAGATTTCTGAGAGGCTTCAAAGCCTCCCTAAGTAGGCTTCGTTGTTTACGATGTTAGAAACAAGCCAAGTGCGGCAATAGAGCCTGAGTAAATGGAGCACTATGTTTTTCCAATCGTTTTCAGCAGGCTGCTTCTCCTGTCTTCGAATTTTTTGAAAACTATCTTGGCACCCTCCGAGTAATCCGTAATGTTTATCCAAGGGTATTTCCTCATCTTTTCCTCAACTTTTCTGGCCAGCTCGAAATACTCCCTAACCGGCTCATCCAGAATGACCGGGTTTCTCGCGATGAAATCCTTAACAGCTTCCTCATCAACCCTATTAAGCCCCCTCTTCAAGCATTCAACGACAAGCATGTTTATACTCCCCTCCCTGAGATTGCTGAACAGGTCTTTCATCTCATCGCTCCACATCCAAATGTTGGTGATTGCCCACTGGTACTTTACTATTGCCTCGCAAGCATCAGGCTCCTCATCCAATATGCCGGCCTCGAAAAGCGTTAGTGAAACCACCCTCTCACCTATTCCCGCTGTCTTGCCATGCCAGGTTTCCTTCAAATCGTTGTAAAGAGAAATTATCTTGTCATATTCTCCCTTTCTAAAAAGCTCAGAATACTTCAAATCCCTCAATTCATAGTTGAAAACCTCTTCCCTCCCTCTGAAATATCTGTCGGCAAACCCCTCCCTATGTATCTCTTTCACCCTCTGGTTAACCAGTTTCTCAAGATTGTCAGCTATCCTTATTTTGAACTCGTACTCCTCAGGCTTCACGAAGTCTCTCTCGTCGAAAGCCTCGTCCCTAATGTCGCCAGACTTCAGGGCTATTGCGAAAGTCGTAGCCAACTCGTACATCCTCCTGTCCCTCATGGTTTCCAGCATTGTTGAAAAACCAGATATGCTGCCATTTTTCCTCCAGAGCCCGCATGAAACACTGCTCCTCCAGTTAACTGGCACGCTAATCTTAAGGGCGGTTACAAAATCAGTCTTATGGGAGAGTGCTTTCGCAAGCTGAGCCTCCGCCTCCTTACTATTCATCAAACCCTTCTCCGAGGTATCCTTGTAGAACCCGGTTATCTCCCTGATTATGAAGGAGTCGATCCTGCGGGAAACGGGCATGAGCCAGGCTAGCGTCAGCTTACTCAACGCTTAACGCATTAAAGGAGTATTTTAAAAGGATTTATTAAGGCTGAGACGTGCCGGCAGCGCCCCATAAACCGTTTCCGGGCCTCCTTCACGAATCTCCCTTTAGATTAAAGCTGGCGGCGTAGTAGTGCCTATCTCCCACCGGATAATAAAGACCGGGCTTGCTTGCTGGCTGAGCATACCCCTCGGCGATAATAAGTTTTTTAAAAAGTTCAGCCTCGCCATTCCTGCCTTTATCAGGACATGTGGCCCATGCTGCAAGCTTTATTCCCGTATGCAAGCGCGTATTGGTGGTTCGCTACTCCGCTATAAGCCGTATTCTCTTGAAGCCGACGGTGTCTATAAGACCCTTGTCAGTTATTCTTAGCTCTGGAAGAACTGGGAGAGCCAGTAGGGACATCGTCATGAAAGGATGGGTCATCCTGCAGCCCAGCCGCCTCCATGCTTCCGAAAGCTTTTCAACTTTAGCCGCAACCTCCTGAACAGGCTTATCTGACATTAAACCGGCTATGGGGAGCTCAAGCAGGGCCAGTATGTTTCCATCTTCCACAGCTATCATTCCCCCTCCGACTTCCGCCAGAGTGTTCCCAGCCAGAGCCATGTCAGAGTCGTTCATACCCACTATGAGCATGTTGTGGCTGTCATGGGCTACTGTAGAGGCTACGGCGCCATTCCTGAAGCCGAAGCCTTTGAGGAAGCCTATCCCCATGTTACCAGACGCCCTGTGCCTTTCAACAACCGCGACCTTAGCAATATCCTGATCCGGGTCGGCTTCAAGAAAACCGTTTCTCTGCCTAATGTCTACGAGGATGCTTCTCGTAATAGTCTTGGCCTCGACAACCTGGATGACTCTGACCTTGAAAACCTCCTTGCCGGGGTCAACCCTTATCTTGAAATCGTCTTCATGAAGCTTTCTGCCGAGCCTCACTGTCCTCCTCACCTCCTCAGGATACTGGTATTCAGGTATCTCCGCCACCAGCCTACCGTTCTTCGCGACAACCCTTCCGCTGGCTATCACCGTGTCGACAAGAACCCTGTTCAAATCGCTAAGGACCAGTATGTCTGCAACCATCCCAGGGGCTATGGCGCCTATCTCGGCGTCAACATTGAAGTGTTCAGCAGTATTTAAAGTGGCCATCTGAATACTCGTCACAGGGTCAACGCCCTCTTCAACCGCCCTTCTAACTATGTGGTCGACATGCCCCTCTTTCAACAAGTCGCTTGGCTCCCTGTCGTCACTGACTAAGCAGACTCTCCGCGCGTCAATCTTTCTCTCCGTGACGACTTTTATAACCTCCTTCAAATCCCTCCAGGCCGATGCCTCCCTAACCATCACGTGCATCCCTAGCCTCAGCTTAGCCAGCCCAGCCTCCATCGTGACAGACTCGTGATCCGAGGATATTCCAGCCGCAACGTAGGCATTAAGCTCCTCATTCAGGTTCCCGAAGAAATGTCCTTCAACAATCCTGCCTTTTCTCAAAGCAGCTTTAACCTCCCCAATCATCTTGGGGTCTAACGATAATACTCCAGGATAGTTCATAACCTCGCCGAGCGCCACGGTGTTTCTCCATGAAAATGCTTCCTCAACCTCTTTCAACCCTATTTCAGCACCCCCAGTCTCAAACTCTGGGCTGGTCGCCGGAACACAGCTGGGGATCGAAACGTAGACTTTCAAGGGCAAGCCTAATCCCTCATCATGCATCATCCTAACCCCGTTTATCCCAAGCACGTTTGCAATCTCATGAGGATCTATGAAAACCGTCGTCGTCCCGCGAGGTAGGACGGCTTTCGCGAACTGGGTCACCGTTAGCATCGAGCTCTCCACATGCACGTGCCCGTCTAGGAATCCCGGCGCCAAGTATTTGCCGTGAGCCTCAATAATCTTTGTCTCAGGCCCAACCGTGTGCTCCGCGTTTCCAACAAGCACTATCCTGTCTTCAAGCACGGCAATATCCGTGTTTTCAACAATCTCCCCCGTGAAAACGTTCACTAATGCTCCTCCCTTGATGACGAGGCTCGCCTTACTCCTTCCAAGCGCTGCGGAGACCAGTTTCTCAACGATTTCAGGAGGCCTAACCCCAGGATTCATCAGCATGTTTTTCACACGGGAATTATTAAGGTTTCAAATTTAAAAACAGCCTGCGCACCCGTTAAACAACAGGTGTGGGAGAGTGAGCCTAGAATCTAGGCTTGAGAAAGATATTGTGGAGGCGCTTAGAAGAACCGGTAGACCCATGGGGTTCAGCGAATTATGCTTGCTCACAGGCTTGAACGAGTCTTCAGCTGCAAGCGCAGTTTCATCCCTATCCCAGAAAGGCTTAGTAAGCGTCTCCACCAGAGAGACCAAGTATGCTAGGCTAACGGGAGAGGGAGAAATCCATTCTAGAAACGGGCTTCCCGAGAGGAGGCTCGTGAAGCTAATACTGGAGAACAGAGGGGTTATGCCTCTTGAGGAGGCTCGCAAGGCTTATCCAGACGAGTCCTTCTTCACAATAGCGCTGGGCTGGCTTCGTAAAAAGGGGTGGGGTGCAATAAGGGCTTTGAACGGGGTTCCCCACGTGATTGTTGATAAGGATCCTCCTGAAGGAGTTGACGAAACTATTGTCAGAATGCTCGCGTCAGGCCCCCTAGACGTCAGCCTGCTGAACACTGAGGCTGTTAAAATCCTGTCTAGCCGGGGTATAGTCAGGGTTGAAGAGAGGGTTGAAAGACTAGTCTCTCTGACCGAGGCCGGTAGGCTCGTCGAGCTGAAGGTTGCAGTAACCCAGCTGACACCAGAGCTGCTGAGGACTGGAGAGTGGAGAAACGTTGAGCTTAAACCCTATGATGTAACCGCAGACGTGGAGCCAGTATACCCCGGTAGGCTACACCCTTTGACGGAATTCATCAAAGAAGTTAAGGAAATATTTACAGAAATGGGTTTCACTGAGGCCAAGGGCCCACTGGTCGAATCATGCTTCTGGAACTTCGACGCCCTGTTCACCCCGCAAGACCATCCTGCTAGAGAAATGCAGGACACTTTCTATCTTTCACACCCCTCTTCCACGGAGCTGACTGACAGGCAGCTTGTTGAAAGAGTGAGGAGGACGCATGAGGACGGTTGGGAAACAGGCTCAACCGGATGGGGCGGGAAATGGTCTGAGGAGGCTGCGAAGAAGCTTGTTTTAAGAACCCACACCACCTGCGTATCAGTAAGGTACCTGTATGAACATAGGGATCCTCCAGTTAAGGTTTTCAGCGTCGACAGGGTTTTCAGAAACGAGAGGCTCTCTTTCAAAAGCCTCGCCGAGTTCCACCAAGTAGAGGGAATAATAATGGATAGGAGTGTGACGCTCAGAGACCTAAAGGGCGTTTTAACAGAATTCTATAAGAAACTCGGGTTGGAAAAAGTTCAATTTTGGCCCTCGTACTTCCCATATACTGAGCCGAGTATGAATTCCGTCGTCTATGTTCCTCAGGCTGGAAGGTGGCTTGAATTATGCGGCATGGGTGTTTTCAGGCCTGAAGTCACTAAACCCTTAAGAATAGATTACCCTGTTCTAGCCTGGGGAGGAGGCTTGGAGCGCCTTTTAATGCTTAGACTGGGCGTCACGGATATTCGCGTCCTGTACCAGAACGACTTGGGCTGGTTGAGGAGGGTTAAGCTATGCCCGTGATAGAGGTTTACCCTTAGAAGCAAGCGTTACGTCTCCTGTTATGTGACATTTTGCTTTAGTTTAAAACCAAACCTTAATGTTGGCTTTTATCGTTAGATTTCTTTTAGTTTCTCCGGGATGAAATCTGTGTCTCGCCAAAAATGCTTCTTGGAACTCTTGCGGAATGTATCAATATCTGTCTGGAACACTAGCCTACTCATTTTGCAGAGCACGCGCTAAAAACCTCCCTGGCGATATGGCCGATTAAAGTTCTCCCCGATCTGGAAAGTGGTGACTCTATGTGCTAAAAACAGGGCTGCCGTGCGCACTGGTTCACGTAGTAATTAACGTTTTTATAATTCTTAGAACCCGGGTGGTTATGAGTACTAAAAATCTGATAAACAATGTGATAAAGGATTTTAGAATCTATTATAATTATTAGAGCATAACACGGCATAGTGGCTGGGATCCATGGAAAGCATTGTGCATCTTCCTTTTAGCCATTAAAGCCAGTTCACAGATTCATGGAGGGTTGCTGGGCATGTAGGCGAATGCCCACCGGAGGTAAACGTTATTCACTCGAAGGTAAATAGTGTTTACCTGCTGGTAAACGAAATTTACGGCGAAGCATCGTCATTCCTCCTAGCATTTGCAAATGGCCTTTATTCGCCCATTTTTCCCAGTAAACCTGCAATTAAAATGCTGCCTGCCGTGGGCTTGGAATATCATATATAAATCTTCCGTCAGTAAATTTTTTACCAAAGGTAAGCGGAAATTTTCGCTTACCTAGTATCATAAATATTAGCCTAAGCGCCTTATTGAATGATGAGGAGAAGGGCTTCAAAGAAGGGAGCGGGTAAAACATCCCTTAGGGGTAGGCGGTTAAAGGCGATTCCAAGGTATTCGGGTTATGAGGGCGTGAGAGACTATTCATCCTTAGCCAAGGGCATTTGGCTATTCCTCATTTTAACCCTATTGACAACTCGGCCTACCAACGCATCTCCAACGCCCCTTGCTTACGACAATGGGGGAGCTGAGTCCTTCTGGAGCGATTACTATCCCAACGGCATAGCTATTAGGTTCAGCCCTCCCGCTTTCAGGTGGAGGGTAACCGGCATTCTGGTCTACGGCTTCACGATAGATAAAGGCGAGAAGTCTTTCATGATGGAGATAAGAGATAGCGACCTGAACGTAATTTTCAGAACGTCTTTACCGATTTCCGAATATTTTAAGAATGCTACTCTTCATTGGACCAGAATACCTTTACCCAACGTAACCGTAAGAGACGATTCCTATATTTGCATTTACCCCATGCTCGACTTCAACGGGACCCAACTTTGGATAGGCATTGACAACGATACTGCTCTGGGTAACTGCTTCCTGGTCGACTGCTACAAGCAGGAGGTAAGGAGTTTCAAAGGGGGACATGCGATGATAAGTGTTGAGGGAGAGGAGGCTATCGATTTCATCGAGATAGTTCCAAACTCTATCTTCATAGATGAAGATGCCCTCAAAATCTCCTTCAAAATAATCGCTCTGTGCGATGGCATTGAGGTGAGGGCGACGCTTCAAGCAGGATCCATGGTTGAAGATTGCAAGGTTGTATTTGAGAAGGGACTGTATGAAACGAGGATTGAGTGGCCAACGCTCTCTGGGCTTAAGGAGCCGGCTAAGCTTTCGCTGAGCGTCAAAGCACTAAACTTAACAGCAACGTTGGTCATTAGGCTCAACGAAACCCTATTCTCAAAACACCTTGAGTTGAAGGAGGAGAGCGAGCGGCTTGGGGCCATGGTGAACGACTCTAGCATTGAGTTGGGGGCATTGAGCGATAAGCTGGAGAAAGAAGAGAATGTCTTAGCTCTTCTAAGAGCCTCTCTCAAGGAATGCCAGGGGATGGTATCGGAGAAGGCTGAGGAGAATGAGAGGCTTGCTAGAGAGTTGTACGTCATTAGGTTCTTAGTGTTCTTATTAACTGTCTTAACAGCCTCGCTGCTCATCATACTCCTGAGATGGAGAACCCTAGGTAAGTCGGGGGGCGATAAGAATGCTTAGGAAAGCATCAGCCGCAATTCTGGCAATCCTAATATTAACCTACCACTTCAGCACTGCTCTAACCCTCAGGGCATATGCCGCAGAAGGAACTGATGCTCTAACAGCCCTAAAATTCATAGAGGAGGAATTGGAGAAGGGGGAGGTGCCGAGCAGCTCAATAACCGAAGCATGTTTTATAATACCAGAGGGCTTTCCCGTTGAGCTCGCACAGAGGCTCTGGTTCTTCATAGCTCAATTAGTCTCAACAGGTAGCACGGAGGAGGAGATACGCCGAACCATAAAAAGTGCTAACGATACCTTGAAGCTACCAACTCGGATAGACTATGGGCTCAAGGATTACACGATAATCCCTGAATACGAGAAAATCTATATTCGTAGAATCAATGATGGAAGCGTATCCGTAGAAATCCCCTATAAAGCAATTGGTAAGGATGGGGATGAGAAAGACGTAAGCTCCATAAGGTATGAGAGCAACGGAACCAATGTCTTCCATGTTCTTCAAAGATATCCTAAGAAGAGGACTTATCTGGTTAGGTGCATCGACCCTGATTCATATACTTTCACCTTCATCGATTTAGAGACAGGTAAGATATTTAACAAGACCGCTAGCGTGAAGATAGGGCTTTTCTCAAACCTGAGCCAAGGCTATTTCATTGAGAACTTCGTCGTTGCAGTCCCTGGCCACTTCGAGGAAACACTTGAAGCGGTGAAATCTCAAGTAAGCGAGTTCAGGGTCCTTCTCCCAGCTTACGACCCCATTATAGTTGATACAACTATCTCATCCACTAGAGTTGGAATCGGTGATACAATAACGATAATGGCTCAGATGAGGAATCCTCAGGAGACCAGGGGGAGCTATCAAATCTTACTTGGCGCAAGGTTTTCTGATAGTGACGCGTTTGAGGCATGGGCTCCACCCCCAGGCCCTGCATATCTCGCTCCGCTCTACCTTAGGGCTAAGAAGCCCGGCACCTACACGATTACGATCTATTTTGCTGTCGTCGAGCCGGGCAACTTGGATTTAGTGTTCTCGAACGGAGGAAAGACCATAACCTATACCGTAGAGGTTCTGCCCGAGCCACCGAAGCTTGAGATTAAGCTTTCAAGCCAAGTCGTAGCGAAGTACGCAAACCTTTCGATAATCCTTCTCAATAGGGGAGGACGGAAGGCGAGAGACGTCAAGCTGCTCATAACTGGAGACGTCGATAGAAAGGAGCTGGAAATCGGAACCATAGTAGGACTATGGTCGAAGAATATAGTGACGAAGCTTCTTTCTCCCATCGCTAAGCTTAACATTACGGTAGTCTATTGTGATGAAGAAGGAAAGAGGTACGTGAGCACAGCGTTAACAACGATCTCGACAACCAGCTTCGTTGCTCCGGAGAAATGGAGAACTTATGTTGTAAACGTTGAGGGCTATAATGAAACTAAGAGGGTCTTCGTGCCAGGGTACCAGGGGGCTACGCACGTTAAGCTGTATTTCATGACAACGGATATGGCGCCAGAGTATCTCCAAGACTTCAATGGAGTAGAACTGATCCCTATTTCGCCTGACGGCTTCACGCTAACAATTGAGAATGCTAGCGATATCTCGAAAATGACTAAGACGCTGAACATTAGATATGCGTTGATCGACGCCAAGCCGTGGTTCCTCTGCGAAAGGATGCTTCGAGAAGATGAGGTTAAGAAGCTGTTTGGTATTCCAGAGGATGAGAAGCTTGAGCCGAGTAAGATACCTTCCAACTACGAGGTCAAGTTGCTAAAAGAGGAGGTGCTTAATCAGAGCGAAGTCATAACGGTTAATGATGAATTCTATGAATGGCTAAAGTACAATGGATTGGAGGATTACGATTACAAGTACGAGGACACCGGAGAAACTAAGTGGGACTTGGATAAAGCTGCAACAAAGGTTTTGCACAGAAAAGAGATAGAACTCATTTATCATCCTTTAGCGTATGGTGGAGGAGATTTAGTCCAGGGAGTACTTGTTAGAAACTACGCTACATGCAACGCGGAATATGATATCGAGCTCTTCGCTGGACCCATAAGGGCCCCGCCGGAGAAGTATGCCATTACCGTTCCAGCATTCGGCTCAACCCCACTGTACTTGGTTCAACTTGAGGAAGACGTAGAGCATCCAGTCTTCATCAGCTTGAGGTACGGGGGTAGGGTTGTTGCAACTCTTCAAGTAAGCTTTAGGAAAGGCGAGCCGCCTATGTTCTGGAGGGGCTTCTGGGACGGCTTCGTCTCAAAGGGATGGGGAATAATAGTTACTTGCGGAATAATGATCGTCGTTGGCTTCATTCTTCCGCCGAAGTGGGCGGTAGCAGCATCGACGACAATCCTCGTCACGGGCGTTGCGATGAACATAGCTGAAATCTGGACCGACATTCACAATGCGTTGGCTGCGATGGATTCGTTGAACGGACTCGCGGATGTTTGCGAAGGCAGAAGCAAGGAGTTCAATGAGATAGGCATGGCCCAGCATGCTAACGAGCTGTTCGAGCTTTCTCAAATATTCAGGCTCGAAGCCAGAGATATAAACGATAACCTCCTCTCCAACATGCTCTCAGACCTAGCCCTAGACATCTCGTGGAATGAGATAAGGATAGCCTTTGGATTGAAGGATCCTCCTTCAACGAAAGATAGGGATTATAGGGTTGGATACGCTACTGGAAGGGTTGTCGGAGCAATAGTTAGTTGCGCAGCATATGTCACTACCTTCTACGCGGTAGTCAACAGGATAAAAGCGGAGAGAGCAGGCGGTAAGCCGCTTAACGTCAAAGACGTGCTCAGGATCGTAGGCAGAGGAATTTGGAACTTGATAACCCCAGCAATATTCGACGCCCTGATGCTGAAGCTAAAGCCATCATTCCACAAGGTCGCTGACCTTTTACTTGGGAATAAGTACAGCAGGAGATTCGGAGACATCGTTGGAAGCCTGATAGAGAGAATAAACAATCCTTCAAAGATTGAAGATATCCTTGAAGCAGCTTCGGAAATCTCAAAACACGCTTTAGAAAACGTTCCGAGTGGAGAAAGCTCAGGCAGGATACTGAATGCAATCAGCACGATCATAAAGCATTATTCTCTAGAAGAGTTTCAGGGAAAAGGTGGGATAATCGTAAGGAGTATAGTCTCAATGTGGATTAAGGATGGTGACGAAGCAATAGAATCGTTGAACAACTGGCTTAACAAGAATACGAAAGATCTGGGTAAGATAAAAGCCCTAGATGAAATTCTAGTAATGATAAAAGGAGATGCGAGGAAAGGAGTTGGGATTAAAATAGGGAAAATTATTGATAACTATTTCGACATTAAAGGTGAGTATGATGAAAATGTTGCTGGTATTTTCTTGGCTACTGTTCTCGAGAATCCTGATGTGCTAGATAAACTAGTAGCTAAGATAAGTAGTATAGAATATTATAAAGTATCTTGGGAAAGGCTACGTGAAGTTACGTTGGAAAAGGGAGATGGAGCTATGTTGAGCTTAGGGAAAGAAAATGATGTTGGACCTGGGATATATAAAGCGAAGATCTATTGGGAGTATGGGAGTAAGAAAGGAGTCGTAGAATTCTCATTTAGAAAGGATACGAAGTCGAGTCAATTCTGGATGCCTAAAGATTGTGCTGAAGGAATATTGAATGATATTGGTGTGGACGAAGCTACTATAAAGATAGTGTGCGCCGAAATCGTTACCTACATCCCTGAGATGCATTTTCCGAAAAAGTTCTCTTTAATAACGGAGGTAACGCTTGATATTCTTAACAACAGGATTAAGGCATACGATGAATCTGATAGGATATTAAAGGAAATCCCGGTGGAATCTTGGAACCTTAGAAACTCTGAGAGGGGGGCTGCTCTTGATGTGGTAACAGGAGCTAAGGATATTTATGGCGAACCAATTATTTTCACCTTTTATGAAGACGGAAAAGTGTACGTGCATAAGCCTATAGCGCATCCTATTAGTAGTATCAAAGTATACAAGGGACGATGGATTATCGAGTATCGGATGGGAAATGATATAAACGTGTTTACATGTATTGTCGGAAGAGACATAATTGCTCCTCAGAGATTAGAAATAGCTGACGACGTTAGCAACGTTGAGGGGTATCAATACATAGGTTTGAAAGAGCGTATCTTTCTAAGCGGCTATTATGTTCAGGGGCTTGAGAAGGTAGATAAAAATGTTGTGTTCAAAGAGAGGTTGGTTCTAATAGTGTGCTTTATCGATAAATATGGTGAATATAAGTACGCATATTGCTTTAATCCTCGATTGACGGTCAAAGTGCCCGAGGATGCGACTAAAATAGCTTACGTAGAAGTGTTGAGGTATGCGGATACAGTTAACAACCTTGCGACTTGTCTTAATATGCTTAAGTCCGATCCTGAAAATACTGAGTTGATCGGGCAGGTCGTAGAATTATGGGTAGAGAAAAATAAGGATTTATTCCTCAATAAATTCTGCGAGGAGACGGGAATTCCCAAGGATGCTGTAGATGCGAGAAGGCTTCATAATTGGGCGGGCAATGTGGGTCCAGATTTTCAGATAGAAGCGAAATGGGATATAACCGATAAATATGGGAACCCTTTTAAGAAAGGCGAGGCTACTGCCATCGTCGAGGTTAAGGGCACTGCGATTCATGATCCCACAGTTTTTGACTTGCAGGTTAACAAAGGGAGAAAGAAGCTCACGGATTTCCTTATGGAGTCTGAGACAGCAAGATATGGTGTCCTGTTCGTACTCGACTATGACATATGGTCCTCTTCAGAGGAAGGTTTAAGCATGCCTGAAAGTGTTGGTAATTATAAGAATCCTTACATAGAGATAACAAGGAGAGGATGAATAGAGTGACTAAGGGAACGTTTAGTATCGGATTCCTTAGAAGGTTAGTCGAGTTTCTGTCTGAGGGAAAGGTTAGATTGGAAGATTTTAAGAAGTTTGAAGAGAGGGGTTTTGTTAAATATGAAAAGGAAGGACTGGTGGGTTCGCCGCCACGAGCAATCCTTGAAGCATGGATTGAGGCTAAGAAAGACAGCTCGGGCATGCTGGTCGCTTGGACTCTCTTAGGCTTTTCTTCTTATATCGAAGCCCATCAGGATGGGGCTATAGAGATATATTCACAAGGCATGGTCGATATAAATTTCCATATAAGCTTGGCCATACAACCGCTTTTCGATAGGGAATTAAAGGAAGCCGAAAAAATTGGAGACAAGAAAAAGCATGATGAGCTCGTGCAGAAATGGATAGAGAAGACCCAAGAGATCATAAGGGGCCTGTCTGAGGGCAAGGATTTCGAAGAATGCATAGATATGGAGGATAAACGTTTACGCGAGACTCTAAGCCTGTTGCGGATGATAGCGCTCTACATAAAATACGTCAGGGAGATTGCCGAAAGAATCAGTGGAAAATATGGCTTTGAAGTAAAGCATTATCTAAAGCCACATGAGGATTGGGATTTCTTCTACTCAGCCTTCAATTCCAGTGGCATGAGCGAGGATGAGTTGCTTGAAGAAATTAAGAAAAGAGCGGATGCCGTTAGGGAAGCTCAGCGCCTCGGCGTGCCTGGGGTAAGCAAGCGCTATCTTAACGATTTACGGAAGAACCTGCAGAGCGTCGAGAAGCCCGAGGACTGAAGTAGGATGCGCTTATTTTTAGTTACCTGAGCTATTCCAGTAAACTTAATAATCCGCTGTTCAGATTGCTTAGGAGGGTTAAGCTATGCCCGTGATAGAGGTCTACCCTGAGAGGCTGAGCAGGTTCCTCGGCATTGACGTTGGGCTGAAGCAGCTTGTCGACGACCTGCCGTGGCTTGCAACGGATATTGAGGATGTTGGCGAAGAGTCTGTCAAGATAGAGTATAATCCTAACAGGCCGGACTTCTCTAGCCACGCGGGCATCGCTAGGGCGTACGCGGGGTTTCTTGAAATCGGGCTGGGCTATCCTGAAGCGGTTTCCTCAAGCCCGAGGATGGTTTTCCACTTTGACGGTAGGCTGAGGGGGGTGAGGGGTGTCCTGTGCTCCGCTGCGGTGAGGAACATTAGGCTTGGCGAGGAGGATTTGAAGGAGGTGATTAATGTTCAAGAAGTCCTTCACCAGGGGATTGGTAGGAATAGGCGTAAGGTCTCCATCGGGATACATGACTTGGATAGGATTAAACCCCCCGTCTACTACGTGGCTGCAGACCCAGACGGGGTGTCGTTCAAGCCGCTTGGAATCGATAGGAGGCTGACTCTTAACGAGGTTTTAAGAGAGGTTGACAAGGGCTTAGAGTATGGCCATATTATTAAGGGGTTTGACAAGTATCCTGTGATAGTGGATTCAACTGGTGAGGTTTTATCCTTTCCACCGATAATAAACTCTGAGCTCACCCGCTTAACCCCTGAGACCAGAAACCTCTTCATAGACGTAACCGCCCTAGATGAGTATTACGCTTCAAGAGCCCTGAACATACTTCTATACTTGTTTAAAGACATGGGTGGGAGCATTGAAGCGGTGAAGATAGTCTATGACGACGGCTCTGAGAAAACATATCCTGATTTCAAGCCTAGGGTCATGAGTGTTGAAGCACAGTATATCAATTCCCTCCTCGGGGAAAACCTGAGCAACGCTGAGATCTACAGGAGCTTTTTGAAATGCAGGTTCTCGGTTGTGAACGATGTGGACAGGTTTAGAGTCAGTGTTCCCCCCTACAGGGTAGACATAATGCATAACGTCGACCTTGTTGAGGAGGTTGCTATAGGGTACGGCCTGTGGAGGCTGAGCCCTACTTACCCCGTGGCTTCCACAATAGGCTTGAAGCATCCTGAGACTATTGTTCAGGACAGGGCTAGGCTACTCATGATAGGGCTTGGCTACACTGAGGTCTTCAATTTCCTGATTACCAACGAGGATCAGAGCTACCGCATGGTTAGGAGGCCTGTCGCCGAGAGGGCTAGGCTTGCAAACTCCTCCAGCGTTGAGCTCACAATGCTCAGGGACTCCCTTCTACCAGGGTTGATAAGGAATCTCTCTTCCAATAAGCATGAAAAGTATCCTCAGAGAATTTTCGAAACAGGCCCCGTTATAAGAGTGTCTGGAGACGGGTTTGTAGACACACGGGTTTCGCTTGCAGGTGTTTCCGCCCACTCTTCAGCCTCATTCTCGGAAGCCAAGTCCGTTGTGCTGAGCCTGCTGAGCAACCTATGTGTTGAGCCAGTCTTGTTTGAAAAGGGGGAGGATTCCTTGTTCACGCCGGGCAGGGTTGCGAAAATCGTTTTTAACAATTGCCCGCTAGGGGTTCTGGGCGAGGTTCATCCGGAAGTATTGCAGTTGAACGGTTTAGAGAATCCCGTAGCCGGTTTCGAGGTGGATTTAACTCATCTCGTGAAGAAGTATTCTAAATTCTGAAGCCTGCTTCACCCGCCAGCTTCCTAAACTCCTCCTCAGTCAAATAATACTTCCTGTCAACCTGAAGCAGGCTGTTCCTAACGAGTTCAACCAGCTTCTTGAGCCTCGGGTCTTCCTCGTCAACATCCTGGTTGACGAGCTCCCTGAGCTTCAAAACTATTCCATGCTTCCCAGTTCTCCTTCCAATTATGATCTTCCTCGTCTGCCCAACCAGCTCAGGCGGGAAGACTTCGTAGATCGCCGGGGCAATTCTTATCCCATGAAGGTGAATACCTGACTCATGGGCAAACGCTGAGTCTCCAACTATCGCCTTATTCGTTGGAAGATGGTAGTTTAACGCTGTGGCTATGAAGTTGGCTGTTTCCCTCAGCAGGGATAGATTCCACTTTTCAAGACCATGGTGAATATATAGGTTTAGTATTATTTTCTCCGTCTCAGCGTTGCCAGACCTCTCTCCTATGCCTAGGAATGTTGTGCTGACGTAGAACTTTTCATACAGTCCTGAGGCTGCCCTTATAGCTGCCATAGTGTTTTCAACAGCGTTTCCCAGGTCGTCGTGAGCATGTATCTCTAGGCTCTTCACTCTAGTCTCTTTCTTCAGGCGCCTTATCTTCTCAGGTATCCCGTTTGGAAGAGGATGGTCTTGGAGGGAGCACCCAACGCCTACAGTGTCACATATTCTGTAGACCTCTGCACCAGCCTCTGCGACAGCGTTTACGAACTTCCTCTCGAAATCCCAGTCTGCCCTCGTGCTATCCTCCCCGTGCACGAAAACCTTTAAACCATGGTCTACAGCATACTCTACAGCTTCAACCACTCTCTGCATAAGACTGTGAACACTCTCTCCGGGCCATTTGGCGAAATGATAGTATGACACAGGGTGGCTTATCCCTATCTGACTCAAATCGAGCTTGAGAATCTCGTCTATGTCATGCTTGTCAGCCCTGCTCCATCCTGCGAGTATTCCTCCGAGTCCATTGTCCATCATTATCCTTATCGCATCCCTATCAGTTGGGGTATAAGTCATAACCTCTATTCTTTCAACACCGATCTCGTAGAGCAGTCTACCTATCTCCGCGAGATCCTCTGGGGCGGGTGTTGTCAAGCCAGCCATCTGGAGCCCCTCTCTCAGCGTAGTATCATCTATAGTCACGTCGACGTCGAGCTTTCTGGAGGGGTAGAGCATTTCCTTCAGCCTCCTCCAAGCATCCTGGTCGTGTTTCTGCTTGCTCAGCTGGAGGAGTGTTTCAACAGCCCTCTTTCTTTCCTCCTCATTTTTCGCGAAATCTTTTTCACTAATCATTTAGAGGCGTAGCCTAAGCCTTTACGCTTAAAAACGTTTTCCTAAGGCGGGACGAGAAGATGCTTAATCAATATTGCCCGGAATAACTTTATTAGGCGGGCTGGTGCTTTTCTAACAGATGGTTAGGGTTAAAGTAACTTTCATAGGCAGCGTTGAGGTTGAGGGTGAGCCCGGTGTCAGAGTGGATTTCACGTCGATAGCTCCCTCCGGCGTTTTCGACAAGTCTTCCGAGGATGTTCTGTACGCGCAGGAGATGGTTAGAGGTGTTTTAAGCAGTCTCCAGCAAGCTGGGCTAATGCCGAGGCACGGAAGCCCACGGCTGATCGTCTACCTTACGGAGAGCGAGTACAGGGCTCTCGGGAGTCCTCAGATAAACCAGATATATGACCTAGTGTTCGATAAGGGCATAAGGCTTGAAAAAGTATCCAAGGAATCTGGAGTAGCCCCCTAGGTTTCCAAGGGTTCAGTTTCGGGTTGACTCATGAGGTCAGGTAGTTTTTCAAGTATTGCCATAGCTTCCTTCAGGCTTTCATACTCGTTCTTGCTCTCCTCCATCGCATAGCTCAGAGCTGTAGCTATCTTATTATACCTCTCCTCCGCAATCTCCTGCGCGGAATACCTGATCTCGTTGTTAGCTATGAGCTTCTCAATAACGTCTATCTGCTGCTGAACCTCCTTCATCCGGTTTTCAAGCTTCTCCATGACTGTCTGCTTCTTCGCCTCGATGGACTTAACGTAGTTTTCAAATTCTTTCTGCAGGAAATCTGCTGTTTTGTCGGATATTTTCCCTGTTTCCCTCATTGTTTTCAAAGTTTGTAGTTTTTTACGGTAAATATTTACCGTCTTCACCGCTTCTTCAAAGTCCGACTCCCAACTGAACATACGCCTTTTATTATCCAACTAATCCTATTTAACTTTTTCCAATGGTTGTCAAACATGCTTGACAAACTATCGTGAGGCGTCTTAGCCTTGGTTTTAAACGTAAACAGTTATTAAAAGGCGCCGCATCACCGTCTACAAGCCTGGGGACGAGCAGGGTTGCCAGCGGTATGGCTGCCGTATGGGTCGACGAGCATAAGTATTAGGGTTGACCCTGAGGATTTAGCTTGGGTAGTGTCCAGAGAACTTGTAACCGACTATTCTATGCTGCTTTCAGCTTTGAAGAATAGTTTGAAGGACATGGCTAGGGGCGAGGCTGCTCTACTGGTGGATCCTACGCTCCCCGCCGTTTTAAAGGAGGGCCTCCCAGGGCACTCTAGAGAGTTGTTAAGCTTCGACTTGCTAAGCCCTGTTTCAACCATGGAGAATTCAATAAGGTCAGCCTGCTTGGTGAGCTGTCCACACCCGGACCCTCTAATTGGTTTTAGGGGTTTGGGTGAGAATCTCTTCCCGTTCTACCCTGAGATTTGGAGGAGGTTTACAACAGGTTTTCTGGAAGCAGTTGACTCCGGGGGTAAAATTGATTTAAAACAGTATTTAAACGAGCTTTCCAGCAATGTTGACTTGAAGGTGGTTATGCTTATTCCGCTAGCCAGCGGCCCCAAGGTTCTTTCGTTAAGCCCTGTTGAGGCATACGAGGCTTTAAACACTCTTCCTACGTTCGTAGCGTCGACTCGACCCCCAGTCCAGATTCTCATAGCTTCAGCGGGCGGGAGCCCCTTCGACGAGTCTTTCAGCAGAGCGATGAGCATAATTCCTAACTGCTTGCAGGGTGCAGAATGCGACAGGGTTGTGCTCGCTATTGAAGGGTTGAAAGGCTTAGGATTGTCCCCAGACCTCGTTGCTGAGAATGCTGGGCCGGATTCGCCTCTAATAGTCAAGTATACTGGTTTCTGCAGGAGACTGTTAAACGGTAAGATTGTTCACGTTGTTTCAGCAATACCTGAATCCCTTCTTAGAACTCTCCTGGAGTGCAGGGCTCATGATTCTCTCGTTGACGCCTACAAGGCTTCCAGGCTGTTCCTGGCGAAGGGCTCGAAAACAGGTGTTGTGACCCATGCCTCCTTCACTATTTTGCGATTCGAAAGCCCTGAAAACACGCTTAAAGAGGAAGCATAATGGTTTTAAAGAGGTCACTGGGCTCGGAAGACACGGAAAAATGTTTGCCGCCTTGACTGACGAGGTGGTGATTAAGTATGCGGAGCCAGAGCATCTTCCGAGCGTTATAGAGATAAACAGGCTGGAGCTTCCTGAAAACTACCCGCCCTCCTTCTTCATGGATCTTCTTGAAAGGTTTCCAAACTATTTCCTAGTGGCGATTCTGGCTAAAACCGGGGAGGTCGTCGGGTATGTTATGTGCAGGATAGAAACAGGCTTTCCCTCGGAAGGCGGTTTCACCATAGTTAGGAAGGGACACGTGGTGAGTCTGGCTGTTAAAAAACAGTTTCACGGAAAGGGGATTGGAAAAAACCTTATGGCTTCTGTGCTGAGCGAGATGATTCGCAACTCTATCGACGAGAGCTTCCTTGAGGTAAGGGTTAATAACGAGAAGGCGATTAGGCTTTACAAGGCGCTTGGCTATCGTGTTGTTCGAGAGATACCCAGTTACTATCTGGACGGGACATCCGGGTTGCTCATGGTTAAGAAACTCGTTAAAGCATGACGGCTGAGTCGTAAACGTTAAAAAACATGAATGATGGGTGTGTCGCTTGTTTCCTCTAAGCCTTGGAAACAGTTATCTCTATTGTTGAGATGAACCTTTGCCTGTTGTCCGGTGTCTGGAATGTCTCCGTGCCTATCTGAACGTTTTTCAGAACCATCTGGTTCCCCAGGAACCTTCTCTTAAGGATCTCAACGACGTCGACAGCCTTCGATATTGCTCTCCCTCTCGCCTTCAGCGTAACCTCGTTCTGCTCAGCAGTCAACTGCATTAATGCAGCAACCGCGTACACTAGTGCAGGCTTCTTGCCGACGAGCACTACGTTAGGAGACGGTCCAGTGGTTTGTGCGCACATGGTTTACTCTTACACCTCCTTCTTGCGTAGGGAGGCTTGGGTAGCTGGAATAAAAATCTTTCTGCCCGCCGGTATAAAGCCTTAATAATGCTCCGGCCGGGTTTCCACGTTAAAAGTGCTTAACTAGCCTAAGTAACGACGGTTTAATCCTCTATTTCTAAGTCGTTTAACGCAACGTAAACATAGCTTCCGTCAGGCATTCTTCTCCCAATTATCAGGGGGAGAATCTTTTTCTCAACCTCTTGCACCGCTATTTCGGCAGCGCTCAGCCCACTGCTCTGTTCAACAGGTATTAATGGAGGTGCTCCCAGTGATAGTTCAAGCGCTCTTAAACCTATTATCCTCGCCTTCTCAAACTTCGTCAGCTTCTTTTTAGAAACCTCGATCCTTTTCTCAATACTGTTTTTTAAAGAGGATATGCTCAACGTTTAGCAACTTCCGCAGTAAAAGTCATTTCTACTCTTCCGCCCCGCCTTCCTTCCCCTTCGGAGGCTTCATTTTAGCAGCCGTGATCACATCGTCTACTCTCAGGAGGATGATGGCTGTTTCAAGGGCAGCTAGGTACGCTGTCTTCTTAACCCTGTAGGAGTCAAGTATGCTTGTTTCAAAAGCATTCACGATTTTCCCGCTGAAAGCGTCGAAGCCTGTTGTCTTCTCCCCATTGGCATGCTTAGCCTTAAGCTCAGTTAAAACCGCATCGGGGTCTCCTCCTGAATTCGCTACGATCTGCTTCACATACGAGTCGAAAGCCTTGCTCAAGGATTCGAGCGCAATGCCTTCTTTCCCTCCTCTAGCCATCTCGGTTAGTTTACGCGAGAGAAAGACTTCAGCAGCCCCGCCGCCAGGCAGCACGTAAGGCTCCTCGACAAGCGCCCTCTGAACAGCGATGCAGTTCTTAATAATCCTCTCCGCCTCGTCAACAATCTTATCGTTCTCTCCCCTCACCAGGATCGTGTGAACCGCCTTATTCGGAACCCTCTCTACGAAAGTCCATTTTTCTCCGCCTATTTTCCGCTCCTCCACTATACCTGCGAAGCCAAGCTTATCCTCAGTCAAGTCTTCTAGGACGCTCACGATTTTAGCCCCGGTGGCTAGTGCAAGCTTCTCCATGTCGGATTTCTTAACCCTCCTCAGGCTCATAATTCCCTTCTTCGCCAAAAGATACTGGGCATAGTCGTCTATGCCCTTCTGGACGAAAACAACGTTAACCCTCAACTCCGACAGCTTGTTAACAATGTCGCTCATCATTTTCTGCTCGGTCTTGAGGAATTCCCTGATCATCCTAGCGTCGCTGAATTTAAGCCTCTCATCCGTCTCCGTCTTCTTAACTTCAACCGGCATGTCTAAAAGAGCTATCCTCGCGTTCTCAACCTTCTTAGGCATGTCGGGATGTACGACCTCCTTGTCCAGTGCAACTCCCTCCACCAGCTGAGTGTCCAGAATCGAACCGCCGCTCTTCTTCTCGGTTTTCAAGAGTTCGTCGAAAACCCTAGTGTTCTCAACACCTTTCTCGGTTATTCTTTTGACTGCTTCAACAGCTATGTCGGCAAGCCTCTCCCTCACAGGCGTGCTGAGCGATAGGGGTATTGTAGACAATACTGTTCTCCTCAAAACATCAGGGTTTCCCGGGTCAATCTTGATAGCTAGCTCGGTCTTTAAAGCATCCACCGCCCTCCTAACCCCCTCGGTGTACGCGTCGATTATTACTGAGGGATGTATCCCCATCTTCATCAGGGAGTCCGCCTCCTTAAACATCAAATGGGTTAAGACTACTAGGCTTGTAACCCCGTCTCCAATCTCCTTGTTCTGAGACTTGGCTGCGTCGACAATAAGCTTTGCAGCAGGATGCTCAACCTCCAGCTCGCTCATTATAGTCGCTCCGTCGCCGGTTATCGTGGTGTCGCCGAACGTATCCACAAGGATTTTCCTGTAGCCCAGGGGGCCTAGAGCCGTCCTAACTGTTTCGAAAATAACTTCTGATGCGAGAAGATTATAAAGCTGAGCCTCCTTTTCAAAGCTCCTCCTGCTTCCCTCCTTCAGAATTATCGAGGGAATAACTTTTACCTGCGAGGAGCTCATTTTACTCACCGCACTCTACCTCGGAAAAACCCATTTTTAAGCCTTTCTAAACCTGAATGGGCTGAAACAAGCCTTTGAGACGGTGTTCTACCAATAGTGGTAGGAAGCCGGCTTACCAGCGCCTCCCCAGGGCTCTTTGAAAAAGAGTGCGTTAGACATGCCTCTAGAATCCTAAAAGCCGCTTGAAAAAGCCTTATACTGGACTATCCTATCCATGACCTCCACGAACTCCCTCTCAATATCATGCTTCCTCTTCTCGTACTCCTCCTTGCTTACCTTACCTGCTTCAAATTTTTTCTGAAGATCCTCATACTCTTTCTCAAGCCTCTCCTTCTCCTTCTCTAAACGTTTCAACCTGTCCTCAGAGTCCGGGGGTCCTATGAGTATGAACAACCCTACCACCCTAAGCCTTATTATGGGTTACTTTTCCCTATTAAGGTTTACTTACGCTTCCTGAAGAACAATAAGCCATCCTTCTCACACACGTATTCGAAGCCAACCTCGAGAAGGCTCTTAACCTCCTCAGGGTCTTTAGCGGTTTTAACAGTAAACTCGTCACCCTTGCTTTGAAACAGTGTCTCCTCAACCTGAATATAGAGCAGAGTAGTGTCTAGATTCCTGTGGCCGAGAAGCTCCTTAACGCGGAGAACATCCTTAGTCTCATGGTACTCCATTGTGGCCCTCCAATGCCTGAAAGTATGGAAAGTAATCATGTTGAGCCTAGGGTTGTTAAGCTTCTCCGCCAGCCTCCTCCTTGAATAGTAGAAGCTCTTCTTCATGCTGGCGAAACTGCTCTGAAAGACAGCGCTGCCCCTACGAGGAAGCGTGTTAAGCATACCTATTAGCTTATCGCTGATTCTAAACACCCTTGCTCTGCCTCCTTTCTCCGGCTGATTAAGCATTATTACCCTGCGTTCGAAATCAACCTCCCTCCACGTTAGCCTCAAGGCTTCTCCGATTCTCATACCCGTTTCTTTAAGCAGTTGCAGCATCGTTGAGGTCTTTGGGCCGCAGCCCGCTATCAGAGTATCCAGCTCCTCCTCCAAGGGTATGAAGGGAAGCCTCCTAACTATGTTCACCTTGGGAGGAATCCATGTAGAACCCTTCATTTTCAAGTATGAGGAGTATGCTGCTATCGCCAGGGCCTTCCATGGCTCGCTCGCCTTAGTCTTCGCCAGTGTTTCTTTAACGCTTTCAGGCTCATTAAGATCAGCACCCTGCTTAACCAGGAGTCTAAGCATCCTGCAGTATCCTTCAATAGTCTTTTTAGACCTGCCTTGCTTGCTAAGCCACCATGCGAAGCCTATTAGCTCCCCCCTGGTTTCTTCTGAAATGTCTTTAAGCCCTACTCCCTCCCCAGTCGGTAGGAGTAAGGCTTTTTCTCCATCCCCCTCATTAGGGTTCATAGTTGCTGCACCAGCAGGAGGAGACTCTTCCACTC
>CAZWPT010000030.1:0-42217 GCA_964635675.1 uncultured Nitrososphaerota archaeon
CGATCTTCTTCTCCCCGTTTCTTTTCCTCCAAGCCATCTTTCTTCCACCTCCAATCATGATGAAGGCGGGTGATTATTTAAAGCCGGCTCGCATTTCAAGCTTACAACCCGTATTCCAGCATAGTAATCACATAACGTGAGCTTCAGCCGTTTAATACGCGAAGCGTAGGGGAGGATTATTAGCCTCCATGGGTCTGCCAGCCGACAGGAATCAATTAAATGAGCCATAAATATTCAAACAATTCTTACGATTCAGAAAACGTTGCGAAGGCTTTAAGCCTCCCGGAATAACCTATTGCTACACACTGCCTCTGGCAACCCTTGCTGTGCAGTAGCCATTGAAAGCTATTTTGTAGACCAGTATGGAGATGGTTTTGTTCCCTATTCTTTCAACACCACCCATAGTTATCCTAAGCAGCTTGAATCTCGAAAGCACGTCGTCAAGCTCCTTCTCCTTCTTCGGCCTGAGGGAGCTGAATGCTTTCACGAGTATTTCAACAGCCTCCTTCACGTTCTTCCTTTGGGCTTCAATAGGATCCTCCCTCCCTTCGAAGAGGAAGGACAGGGCGTCCATGGCTTCAACCGCACGCTTAATGTTGAGGCATAGGCCTGCCAGCACAACCAGTCTAGAGGCTTCTTCAACGCTTACTGAAGCGATGTTTTTAACCAGCTCCCCCATAAGCTGGTTGTGCTTGGAATTCAACATGGCTATATTGCCGGACTGGCTGCTACCAAGCCCCTCAGTAACCATCCCTATTCCCATGAGTATCTCGTTAATCTGGCTGAAGTAGCCCTCATAGGCCTCTCCAGCAGCTTCCTCAAAGATCTTGGAGAGAGACGGCAGAATAAGGTCTGGCTTCTCCTCCAGGCTTCTCGAAGGCCCTCTCTGCAGGAAGGGGGCTCTAGTCAGGTACGGGCCTGGCGGCGGCTTGTAGTCTAGGCAGCATCCTCCAGCGTACTCGAGAAGGGTGCATCCGTTCCTGGGGCATACTCAGCCTTGCGGAGCAAGTCTACTGCGCCCCAGAGAACCTTGTAAAGGATGGAAACCAGCTCCCTCTCCTCAGTCCGCTTCTCCCCAATGTTGACGGCTATCCTCCCGCTCGTCGTTACGAGGAACCTGAGGTTTCCGAAGAATGTGTCTATGACCTCGACGCCATCACCGTTAACCCGCTCAGGCTTCCAAAGCAGGCTGATAAGGTGGCGGGAAGCATCATAGTCTAGGAATCTTGTCGAGAGTTTTTCACAGTGCTCCTCAAAATAGTTGGGATGCACGTACTTCGTCTTAAACCCGGGGACTGTAATTATTGAAGGAGACGAGTGTACCACCCCCTTCTTAAGCATCTCCTCTATCCTACCCCTGTTTTCAGAGTATCCCTCGCGCTGGAGTATCGGGCAGTCCGTCAAACTGTTAACTCCGAGCAGGAGCCTGCGTGCAAACGTGGCGCAAGTAGCGTTGCCGCAGAGCCCACAGTCATAGCCCGGCATCAACCTCCTAAACCCTGCGAAACTGTACGCAGTCATCTGCATATCCTCCTCAGACACTGGTTAAATAGTCTTTTCCCACCGGCGGGCTGTTTCAGGCCACCTCTAAAGCCTGTTTTTCAAGTTTTCCCAACATAGGCTTCCCTTACCTCCGCGATTCTCTCCCCAACGATCTTAGCCTCCTCAACAGTATTGAAAACCGTGGGCGATAGTCTCAGAACCTCCCTCCCATCCGTCTTCCCGAGAACCAGCGGGCTGTCGAAGCTGCCGGATTCGGCGAGTATGTGGAACTGGTCCTCCAGAATTGCTTGAAGAAGGCTTGAAGGAACCGGGTCGAGCAGCAGTGAGACTATCCCTGTCCTAAGCTCTTTCGACGCAGCCTGGTAAAAGGTAACCCCCTCTCCCGCGGCAGTGTTCACGATTTCCTCAGCAAGGTTTTTCTCATGGTTTAAAACATCTTCGAAGCCAAGCCTGTTAATATACTCTAGAGCTGCTGCCAGCGCTACGACGCAGACGCAGTTCTCCCTCTCAGCCTGCTTCACGATAAAGTAGCCCGGGGTCTTTTCAAGCCTGCTGCGCCTCTCCTCTGAAGCATACAGTATGCTTATACCCTCGATGCTGAACATGTTGCCAGACTTGAAAAAAGCGTAGTCAACACCAGTCTTAGGAAGGTTGAGCCTAATCCTTTGAGCAGAGTAGGTAGCGTCCAGAATAGTCGTCACCCCCTTCTCCTTTAAAAACGGTATTATCTTGTCGATCTGAAGAATTGCCCCGGTTGCTCCCGAAACATGGTTCAACAGGGCTGCTTTAACACTCTTCCCGGCTAATGCTCCCTTAAGCTTCTCTTCAAAGCCCTCTTCCCCAACCTCCAGAACTTCAAGCCTCCCCCTAACCGTTTCAACATACTCTTTCAAGAGGCCCATGACGCTTCCTTGAGCATTAGAGGAGGCTAGGAAAACCTCGTTTTTCTTGAAATCAATACTTTGAAGTATCAGCATTAGGCTTTGAAAGTTGCTGGAGGTGAAGATTATACTGTCCTCACCGGCACCGAAATGCTCGAAAACCTTTCCACGAGCCTCCTCGTAGAGCTCAAGAGCCCTGTGGGAAGAAGTGTTTTCCAGCCCCGGTCTACTCTTCACCTCATTATAGTAGGCAAGTATTTTCTCCAAAACCGGGACCGGTATCCCTGTTGAATCAGCATTATTCATGAAAATATACTCTCCCGCAATACTCGGAAAATCCTCCCTTATCCTGTAGGGGTCCAGCATGCGGTTTTAAACACTCAGTAAGCTTCTTTAAAGCGCCTTTTAAAGCTTATAGCAGCCGCTTTAAAAGCTTCGGAAACAGCTAAACAGGCTTCCGGCTAGTAGGCTGAGAATTTCAGAGAGCGAACAGGGCCTTAGCTCCCGTTGCTTCCAACTTTAAACTGGAGGTGTTTTGACGCGGAGCAGGCGGCTACGTTAAGCTTATAATATTTCCCAGCGGGATTCGTGAAGACCGTTGAGCAGGGAGCATACGGGCGAGCACGTGTTAATGGGCTGTCTGCAAAGGATTAAGGGAAGCCTAAAGGTCAGGAAGGTGGAGTTTTCAGATGGCGCTGGCTCAGTAACTGTTGAAGTCGATTCCCTAAGCTTCAACGATCTTGCTGAAGCCCAGGTTATGGCGAACAGGGTGATCCGGGAGGGGAGGATGGTGAAGGAGCATTTTTTCGACTCTCTTGAAGCGGCTCAGAAGGCTTTCCCAAGCCTTAGGGCGCACGAAGAGCGCATCAAGGGCCGCGTGAGGATCGTTGAGATCGACGGGTTCGACTACTCAGCATGCGCCGGCGAGCATGTTGAGAACACTAGGGAGTGCGGAATTATCCTTGTTACGCATGTTTCTAAAAGTGGAGGAGAGTACAGGATCGACTTCGAGGTCGGGGAGAGAGCCTTGGAGACTGCTGTAAGGCTGAGCACCCTCTGCCTCTCAGTATCGTCAATACTCGGCTCACCCATCAGAAACCTTGAGAAGACTGTTCTCAACATGAGGATGGAGAACGAGGACATGAGGAGGAGGCTTTCAGCAGCAACCGAGCAGCTAGTGAGTAAAACCCTTTTGAAAACCGTTCTAGGCGAAACCGAGTTTAAAAAGGGCTTGTTGAAAGGCGTGGACGCGAGAATGGTTATGAAGACTGTCGGCGAACTTATTGGGAGAACCAGATCAGTCTACCTCATAGGCATAGAATGGCCCGGGGTGTGCAACATTCTCGTCGCCAGCAGTGATGGAAGGGTTAAGGCGGCTGAACTCATCAGAGAGGTTTGCAAGGTTTTCAACGGGAAGGGTGGCGGCGACGAGAAGATGGCTGTAGGCTTATTCCCATGCGATGCTTACGTTCAGGCTGTTGAAGAGGCGGAGAAGAGGGTTCTGGGGCTCCTAGGCGGCTAGGGCCAGCTCGCGTCTACAAGCTTTTAACGAGCATGCTTCCCTGCTCATGCCTCGCCACTTATTTCAAGGATACTCTTGAAGATAGCTCTATGCTCCTGCTGACTACGGAGTCGATGTCGAACTGTTTCTCAAGCTTCTCTACTACTTTCAGCTTAGCCTTTGTCTCAGGATGCTTGGCGATTATGCTGCAGCAATCCTTATACGGCTTTATTGAAAGCTCATACGTGCCTATCTTCTTAGCAATGTTTACAATTTCCTCTTTGTCGAAGGCTATGAGAGGCCTGAAAACGGGTATTCTGAGGCCGCTGCTTATAGCAACCATGTTTTCAAGTGTTTGAGACGCTACTTGAGCAAGGCTTTCACCAGTCACTAGGGCCTTGGCACCCTCCGCCTCAGCGATCCTCTCAGCAACCCTGAACATGAACCTTCTGAAAAGGACGAGGTCATACTTGGCTGGGATTTTAACCGTCGCTATTTGGAACTCGTACGAGGGAACGAAGGTCACTGTAGTTTCGCCTGAGTATGGCAGCAGTTTCCCAACTATCTCCATTATCTTAGAGTTCTCCGCCTCAGCATTATCGTGGAAAGGATGGAAGTGCAGGTAGCTGACTCTGCAACCCCTTTTCATCATCAGGTAGGAGGCGACTGGAGAATCTATCCCTCCTGAAAGCAGCGAGAGAACCCTGCCTGAAGAACCTACAGGGAGGCCGCCCAGTCCTCTAATCTTCTCAGTGAACACGTAGGCCTCTCTGCTTAAGACCTCGACGAATATCTTCCTAGAGGGGTTTTTCAGGGAGATGCTTACTCCGAGTTTTTCAACGAGCATTCTCCCCAGAGTCCTGCTCAGCTCAATCGAGGTTGCTGGAAACCTCTTGTCAGCCCTCTTAACCTCAACCTTAACCAGCTCACCCGGCTTAACGACACGTGAAGCCTCGTCTACAACGATTCTCCCTATAGAATCAAAGTTTGGCTCAGCCACTGTTGCGAACGTGAACCAAGATATTCCGAAAACCTTCATGAGTCTTTCCTCAACCCGCTGCAAATCAGCCTCGTTTAACTGGAAAACTAGCCTGCCCTGAAGCCTCTTAACCTTGACGTCGGCAACGCCGCTCAGCAGGCGACTAACGTTTTCAACAAGCATCTTCTCGAAGAAAGGCCTGTTACGGCCCTTCAAACCTATTTCAGAATAGTGTATTACGCAGACCCTTCTCATTCCTGTTTTAAAACAATCCTCCCGATTTAAGGATTCAAGCCACTCAACCATCTGGGAAAGCCTTTAAAGCATGTTTTAACCCTTTAGCGGAGCAGGCTTAAACCGGTTTTCCAGAGCGACCCTAACTCGCACAGGAAGCCTATGACTAGTCGCAGAGCAGCGTCATGGTTCTTAAAACGCCCTTGATACGCCTTATCTCCGAGACCACACCGTCGAGCTGCTTAATATCACCAACCTCTATTTTGGCTATAATATCGTACTCGCCGTAGACAACGTCGACATCCGTCACGTTGCTCACTCTTCTTATGGCCTCCTCGATGTCCCTCTCCAAACCTACTTCGCAAACTATCAGCAGATACGCCTTAAGCATCAAGCCGCCTATTGAGGAAATTGTTTTTAAAGTTTAAGGCCTGTTAAACGCAAAACATATATAACTCTGCTTAGCGCGGAAACCGGAGTGATGATTAGGGCTCAACTCGACCTGTCGATGTTCTTCTTCTTCTACGTGATTGCAATCTTCATAAGCTTCCTAGCATTCCTGGTAAGCGCCCTCTTGAGACACAGGAGGGAGAAGAAAAGGCTAAGGGAGAAGTTTAAAAGGCTTAGGGAACACCCTGAGCAGCCTTGGTTTACCGAGATGGATTAGAAACGGCTTAAATCCACCGGTACAAGTATGAGGTTTAGATCAACAGGTTTTTCGCTAAGCCTCAGCCCAATAATCTTTAGGCTCCTCCCGTCCCAGCTTAACCTGAAGCCCTCAATCCTCCCGGGAAGATCCTCGGTTACGCTTAGAACCCCCGGCCCAGTGTTCTCTATGACGAGCTTTTTAACACTAGCCTCGCCTCTAATCGTTGACAGTGAGAGCCTCAAACCCTCGCCGGTTCTTCTCAAAACTATTTTCAAAGTGTTGCCTGGAATGCTTACTTCAGCCTCACCCGGCTCCAGTTTCTCCAGGAGAAGCGTATCCTCCTTCTCCAAATAGACGTAGCTAGGCCCCTCCATATCCCTCTAAAAACGGTTACGAGTTTGAGATAAGTGTTTAAAGGGGGGACTCTTATTCTTCACATGCCAACCATCTGGGAAAACGCGGTTGAAGAGCTCCGGTTGAGAAAAATATCCGACGGCCTGTTTATCCCAGGGTACGACGGCTTCGCCCTCCCAAGTCTATCCAACAGCCTTATGAAGCTCATGGGTGCTAAGCCCTCTGGGAAAAGGCTTATCAACGATGTTCTAGCGGACTTCAAAAACGCTAGTAAGATTGTTCTCCTAGTCATAGACGCTATGGGGCTTAACGTCTTTGAAAAGGCTTCTGAAGGGCTTAAACGCTTCCTAAACGGTTTATTCGCGAAAAGAGGCATCCCCGTAAGGGCTTTAACATCCGTCTTCCCATCGACAACCGCGGCTGCGCTGACGAGCCTCAACACTGGGTTAAGCCCTCAGGAGCACGGCGTAGTGGCTTACACGCTCTTCATGAAGGAGCTCGGCTCAATGGTTAACATGATCTCCCTAAGCCCTGTTAACGATGAGAGGAGGAACAGGATTTTCGAGCTTGGCATTGATGCTGACAGGATACTTGGAGTAAAGGTTCTGACGGAGAAGCTTTGGGAAGCAGGGGTTGAATCCAAAACCATAATTAGATACGGCATCAGGAACAGTGGTCTTTCAACACTGATCTACAAGGGTTCTAAGATAATCCCCGCCTTAACCAGCGTGGATTTCGCCACAAACCTCGCCAGGCTCCTAAACGATAATACCACGAGGTTCATAGTAGCCTACTGGGATAGTTTCGACGGCCAATCGCATTACTACGGGCCGTTCAGCACTGAGGCTGAGCTCGAGCTCCTAAACACCCTGACCCTTCTAAGAGAAGCCTTCAGCAGGGTTAAGCCAGATGCCGCCAGGGAGACGCTCCTCGTGATGACTTCAGACCACGGCCAGTCAAGGGTTAGGGACGACAAGTCGATCAGGCTTAACAGTTTAAAATGGCTTAAGGATTCCCTCGTAATGCCCCCCGCCGGCGAGTCTCGGGCAGCCTACCTGTATCTCAAGAAGAGTGTTGAAGGGTTTGAGAGAAGGTTCCGCAGGGAGACCTGGGGAGGCATCTCTCTGTTTAAATCAAGAATGCTGCTGGATAAAGGTGTTTTCGGAACAGGTGAGGTGAAGCCATGTGTGCCAGACAGGATTGGAGACTATGCTGCACTTTCTAAGGACGAGACCAGACTCGTTTTCCACTACGATTTGAAAGAGAGAATGGAGCCGGAGTTCGTAAGAGCGGGGGCACACGGTTCACTAACGCTGGATGAGCTTTTAGTACCATTCATCGCGTGCAGGCTTTCAAGCCTCTTAGAGCATAGCTAAAAACCATCAAGCTCCATAGCTGGAAGCAAGTCGAAACATTTGGAAAAAGTAGGCTTGAAAACAGTTTAAAAGGATCCTGGTTCAGATTATAACACGCGATGGCTGGTTTAGAGGTTTGATTCACCGGTTTTAATCGCTAAGAAGGTTTATTCAGAGTACCCCTTAATACCTCCTCCTTGGACCACGGTTGAACCTTCTGCCGCCGTAGTATCCCCCTGAAACCTCTTTCTCAGACATGTTGTTGGAGGTGTTGACGCTTCCTATCTGGGCGTCGCTCTTCTCTATGGAACCATACTTACCCACGTTTAGCCTAAGGGTTTTTTGAAAAACTGTTACGTAACCGTTTTTAATCAGTATAACGTCGTCTGGCTTAACCAGCTCAATGTTCTCATTCCATAGGGTCAGCAGTATTGTTCCTGTTTCGTCACCGATCTTTGCTTCCGCAACCCTGTTCGTAGAGCCTCCGTACCTAGATGCTACTTCTCTCACTTCGGAGAGGGATAGCACCTTGGCGAGAAGGTTTACGTGTTTAGAGTCGGTGTTAAGGTCTTTAACCTTAACAAGCTGCTCCGTCACTTCTTCTCATCTCCGCAAACCCATTCCTAAGGCTATATTTAACCTTTCCCCCCTTGGAAAAGCTTATCTTGAGACACGCATCACTCTAACGTGCTATGGAGGCAGTAATACTCGTAAGGGTTTCAAGCAGCTTCCAGGGCAACATTGGAAGAGTCCTTCAAATAAAAGGGGTGAAAAAGGTTTACGAGCTGACAGGAGACATAGACCTCCTCGTCGAGGTTGAAGCACCTTCTGAAGTGGAACTTAGGAGAATAGTCGACGAGATCCTTAGCGTTAAAGGCGTGGAATCGACTGACACTCGCATAGTATTGTCACACATCGTCAAATAGGAAAAACATATATGCCTGCTTGCGCTTCGTGAACCCTAGGAATGCAAGCTTTCGTACTCGCTAAGATAGGCAAGGGTTTTGACAGGGAGAAGGTTATGGAGAAGCTTCTCAGCATCGATGAGGTTAGAGAGGTTATGGAGATGACGGGAGACATAGATCTGCTGGTCAGGGTCGACGTGCTTGATGTTGAGAGGCTTATGAAGACGGTTTTAAAAATTAGAAGCGTGGAATCTATTGCTACGACGGATACTCGCGTAGTACTCTCGGTTGAGCGGGCTAAGGTTTAAAACCTTTCTCCAATGCCTATGGGACCTGGATGATTGAAGCGGTACTACTAGACATGGATGGTACACTTATTGAATTCAACTACGATTACGTTTCGGCAAGGACGCTGATCATAGCTAAGCTGTTGGAAATGGGTGTTGACAGGAGGATCCTCTCGGAATCTAAGCCTAGCGCTGTAAACATTGAGGACGCAGTAGTATTCATGAGGGGAAAGGGCTTGAGTGAAGACGAGTTGAAAGTCTTGAGGAGGAAGGTCTACGAGGCTGTGGAGGCTTTGGAGCTTAGGGCTGCTGAGAAACCGGTTGTTAGGAACGGTGTTTCAGAACTTCTTTCATGGCTTAAAGAACGTGAAGTCAAGACGGCGGTCTGCACCAACAATTGCAGGAAGGCAGTTGAAATAGTTCTTGAAAAAACAGGCTTGAAAAAATTTTTCGACGATGTTTTCACGAGAAACGATGTTGACAGGCTTAAGCCCTTCCCAGACCTTATTCTTAAGGCTTGTGAAAAACTCTGTGTCCATCCTTGGGAAACCGTCCACGTGGGCGACTCCCCTATAGATATTGAGGCTGCTGTGAAAGCCGGGGTTAAGCCGATAGGGATGGTTTCCAGCCTCAGCAGTATTGAAAGGCTGAGGAACGCTGGTGCAGAAACCGTGGTTTTAAACCCGTATGAGCTTAGGGTGCTCCTGTCTGCTTGGGTTTAGCGTGCCCAAGAAAAATATTATATACTAGTAAAATATTTTTTTATTCATGGCAGGCAAGCGAATAAGAGTCGCGATCATAGGAGTTGGAAACTGCGCCTCAGCAGTCGTACAAGGCCTATACTACTATTCTGCAAACCCTGAGAAGGAGGGATTGTGGCATCCCGTCGTAGGAGGCTATAGGGTCAGTGATATTGAGATAGCTGCAGCCGTAGACATAGATGCTAGGAAGGTTGGGAAAGATGTTTCCGAAGCGGTTTTCTCAGAGCCCAATACTTTTGAGAAACGCTTCGCAATACCCAAGACCGGTGTCGTGGTGGAGAGCGGGCTACTTGAGGATGAGCTAAACCCGTATCTCGCCTCCACAGTTAAACCCGTGAAACAGGACAGGGAGAGCATCGTCGAATACCTGAGGGAGAACCGTGTGGACATAGCGGTAAACATGATTTCCAGCGGCCTCAACAATTCTTCCCTGGCGTATGCTGAGGCGGCGTGCGAGGCTGGGGCGAGCTTCGTGAACACGACTCCGACGATCATCGCTACAAACCCTGTTGTGATTGAAAGATTCAGGGGGAGGAGGCTCATAGTGGTTGGGGACGACCTTATGAGCCAGCTTGGTGGAACAGCCTTCCACAGAGGGCTTGTAGCACTTCTAAATTCTAGGGGGATTAAGCCGGTTAAAAGCTATCAGCTTGACGTGGGAGGCGGGCTTGAGACTCTGAACACGATGTACGAGGACCTTAGGGATTTCAAGAAGCAGGTTAAAACATCATCCATAGTTGAGGAGGCTGAGGAGGGCTGGGAAGTGGTTTCTGGAACAACAGATTACGTCGACTTCCTGGGGAACAATAGGATCACATACCTCCAGTTTAACGCGACGGGGTTCATGGGCGGCGGCTTCACCGTAAACGTTAGCCTTAGGTCTAACGACGGGCTTAACGCGGGAAACATAATACTGGATGTTTTGAGGGCTGTTGCAAAGGCCGTGGAAGACGGGCTTAGCGGGAACGTTGACGAGATCTCCAACTACGGTTTTAAGAAGACGCTTGAGAAGAAGAGGCTTGCTGAAGCCACCGCCGTATTCCAGTCTAAATACTGCGGCTGACTAGTCTTTCTCAGCGATAAGCCTTAGGTCCACTGATTTATCGCCCAGCCTAACGACCTCTATCCCAATTATTTTCAGGCTTATTTTAAGACCCTTAGACCTAACCATCATCCTCTTGGGGTTTGAGGGCGAAACCTCCTTAGCCTCCTTCAGGAAAACGCTGAGGGGGATGAGCTCGCCACCCCACTCAACCGCCTTAGTTGGAGAAGGGTCTCCGACCTCGTGGAGCATAAGTGTTAACTCAACCTCGTACTCTCCCCCGGCCCATCTTTTAAACATGCGTTTAACACTCCGACGGGCTTATTAAAGCCTCTGGGTTGAAAACCCTAAACCGTATGCCGCTCCTCCTCATTCCACACACTATTCTTTCAACAGTCTTGCTCGCACCCTCATTGGAAGACAGGAGGTGCGAGAAATCACTTGGGGAGTCGGTTGCTCCAAACCCTTTAACCATCTTAACGAAGCCGAGGGAGGAAAGCATGCGTGTAAGCCTAGACTCACCGTGCTGGAGGGGGGTATAGATGATGCTTTTAACTTGGACGCTCCTGAGCCTCGTTAAATAGTCAATATGCCACCTCGCCTTCTTACGCTTCCTCAGGTGTCTAAAAACCCTTTTCTCAAAGCCACCTGGACCCATGGCGGAGCCTACGTAAACATAGCAGCCGGGGGGAAGCCTGACCCTTTGGAGAGAACCTGGTTTAAACCACGTGCCTCTCCCGACTGAAATAATGAGAATATAGGTTCCTTTCAAAAAACAACCACCTGAATCAGAATGCTTAAGAAACTCTGGGCTGATGAGAAAGTGTTGGCTAACGAGGGGAACAGGCAGCAACTCGACCCTGAGAGGCTCCGGATGATAGAGGTTGCTGCAAACCCGCATAGGATTAGGATAATTATGGAGCTGCTGAACAGGGAGGGCACGGTGGCGTCGCTCTCGAAAGCCCTAGGGTATACTAGGCAGCTCATAGACCACCATCTGGAAACGTTGGAGAGGAGCAGGCTAGTGTTGAGAAGAAAGGTTGGAAACGTCGAGATGTATACTGCCACGGAGGCTGCGAGAGCGATAGTCGCGGAAATACTGAGGATGCATTCTGAAATAGGAAGAGCTGAGAAAGGCGAGGCAGTATTGGTTACGCATCCTGGAGCCGGGAGAGCGGAAGGCGAGAAGGCTGCAAAGGTTAAGCATGCGGCTACTGGTTTAAGGCCGAGGAGGCTCATACCCTTGGTCATAGGAGTCTCCACGATACTCGTAGCATCCGCTGAAGCAATCCGTGAAGGAGTCTACACCTATATTCTCGGAGGAGTCCTGCTCGGCATTCTTCTCTACGCGTTGGCTTCAAGGCTCATCCGGCTTCTAGAATAGTGCATTCAAAACCAGCCTCACCCCTTATCATCAGGCTTAAAGCATCCGGACGGGTCAGGTTCCCTATCATCACTCTGACACCTTTTTCAGCAGCGTAAAAACCCTCCTCAATCTTCCTGTAGATCCCTCCAGTAACGTCGCCCGGCCTAAGCGAGGCTGCGAGGCCCGGCATCATGCTCCTACTTAAACGTGGAATCAGGCTTGCACCAGGGTCAAGCCTAGGGTCGCCTGTGAAGACGCCGTCCACATCAGTCCCGTAGACAAGCTTAAAGGCGCCGAGCTTAACGGCGAGAAAAGAGGCCAACTGGTCCCCGGAAACTATTGTAAACCTTTTCTCAGAAGAATCCATAGCAATGTCGCCGGGGATCAATGGCACGAGGCCTAGGCTGAGCATCATTCTCAGCGGCTCAGTGAAAAAGCTTTCTATCCTTCCCGACGAGCAGGTTAAGCAGCTGACGGGAGTCACCGGTACTGCTGGAACACCGTGTGAAGCGAGGCTCGCGAGAATCAGTTGAGTCAGCTCGTTCATGCTTAGCTTAACCCTTGACAGCCCTATGAGCTGGCCTGGTTGAAGATAACCCTCGGCTACACGATACTCTGAAGCAACCACGTGCCCGTATGAGCCTCCGCCGTGAACAAGAATAAGACAGTAATCCTGGAGGAGCTCTGAAACCTGTTTCGAAACCTGCTCTATCACAGGAGTGTTAGGCGTGAAGGGCTCATCCTTCCTGGTCACCACGCTTCCCCCTAGCTTAACAATCACCAGAGGCTTCATTTTCACTTGTTCCTGTAAACAACGTAGTCGGCAAGCTCGAACAAGAGCCTCTTAGCCTTCGAATCCGGGAGAACGCTGAGCATCGACTTAGCCTTCTCCGAGAAAAGCCAGGCTTCCCTCACAGCATTCTCCCTCACGCCCGTCCTAGCCAGAATGCTTAAAGCCTCGTCTAAATCCTCTCGGGAAGCCTGTTTACTCCTTAAAACACTCAGGAAAAACCTTTTGCTCTCACCATCCATCCTCTCCAGCCCCCGGAGAATCAGCATGTTCCCAAGCTTATGCTCCAAAACGTCTTTCCCAACCTGCTTACCTGTTTCAGAGGCCGAGCCGAACAAGTCTAGAAGATCGTCTACAATCTGGAAGGAGACGCCCAGGTTTAAGCCGAACCCCCTGAACGCTTCAACAACCGTGTCGCCAGCACCGGCTTCCACAGCACCCATCATCGCACTCGCCTCGTAGAGGGAAGAAGTCTTTCGGACAACCATGTCAACATAGTCGTCGAAACTCACGTTCAGCCTCCTATGCTCAGCAACATAAGGGTCGTCCTCCCTCCCAACCTGTTCGAAGAGAACATCCAGACGCTCACCCTCGACAAGCCTCATAACGTAACGGTCAACAATGGAGAGAAGCCTGCTAGCATTCCTAGACCTGAGCAAGAGCTCTGAAACAACCTCCCTGTACTGGACAGCGGCGAGAAGAGCCATTGTCAAACCATATTTTTTCCAGAGGGTCGGCCTACTCCTCCTGACTTCACCGTGGTCTATGATATCGTCTATGATCAGGGTATAGTTGTGGATGAGCTCTATGGCTGCCGCAGCGTTCAAAGAATCCTCAGGATTCCCGCCGGCGGCTTCGCAGGAGAGCATTAATACTGCCGGCCTAATTCTCTTGCCACCCGCCTTAACAGGGTAAAGCAATACTTCCTGAAACTCAGGCGAAGCGTTCTCCGAAAGCGCGTCGTAAATCACTGGTTCAACACTCCGAGTGATTTCGTCAAGCACTTCCGCCAGACCCTGACCCTTTCTCAATACGGAGAACTACCCCCCAGCGCTATTTAAAAACTCTTTATCATACAGCAAAGCTTTTTATCCAAGCCAGGGGAATAGGGTTAGTAGATGAATATTGCAGTAGTTACTCCAGGGGGAGACGCGCCGGGTGTAAACTCTGCAATCAGGGCTGTGGTCAGGTCTGCCGCTTCCCAAGGCTTCAAGACGCTTGGTGTCGAAAAGGGGTACATGGGTCTGATAGAGGATGCTTTCAGACAGTTGACTCCGAGGGACGTTAGCGGGATAATAAATACTGGCGGGAGCATTCTGAAGTCCAGCAGGTGTGAGCTTTTCAAGACGCCTGAGGGTTTGGAGAAGGCTTCTGAGAACCTTAAGTCTAGGAATGTTGACTGGCTGGTTGCAATAGGCGGGGACGGGTCTCTGAAGGGTGCTAAAGAAGTCAGCGAGGTGAGCGGTATACCCGTCGTGGTCGTGGCTGCGTCGATCGACAACGATATGGCTGGCGTAGACGAGACAATAGGCTTCGACACTGCTGTCAACACTGCTGTAGAGGCTGTGGACAAGATTAGGGACACGGCGGTGACTTTCGAGAGGGTCTTCATAGTAGAGGTCATGGGGAGGCAGCGCGGCTTCCTTGCTGTCGACGTAGCACTGGCTTCAGGCGCTGAGATTGCTCTCATACCGGAGCACCCGTTAACCCAGGAGGATGTTGCTCAAAGGCTCGTGAAAATGGGTTCCTTGGGTAAGAAGTCCAGCATAATAGTTAAGGCTGAGGGGGCCATGGGAGACCCGTTTGAAACAGCTTCCAGGCTTAGCAGGCTAACCGGCTACGATTTCAGGGTTACCGTGCTAGGCCATATTCAAAGGGGCGGAGTCCCGTCGGCGAGGTCGAGAACCCTAGCATGCCTCTTCGGGAACCATGCTGTCAGGCTGATTTCCGAGGGCAAGGGGAACAGGCTCGTAGGCCTGAGGGATAACAGGGTTGTCGACATCAGTATACTTGACTCCTACAGCAGTGTTAAAAAGATAGATGAGGATAAGTATAGGCTGGTCAGCCTGCTCGCAATCTAAACACTACTGCCTACAACCCGTCCCCGTTGAACAAGATCCGCATCATGCGGATGGTTTACGGCTTAACGGTAAGGCGAGAAAAACTGTTTACAAGCCTGATTCCCGCTCCTAAGCTTTAAAAAGCCTTTAAGTTGATGATTCGGAAAAAACGTATTTATACCCTGCCGAGGAATGCTTCGGAAAACACTAGATGCCTGGCCAGAAGTCTGAGGAGTTAGCAGCGTACCGGGTTAACGTAAACGGCATTGTGCAGGGAGTTGGATACAGGCCCTTCGTATACCGTATCGCCAGCAGCCTCGGCCTCAAGGGTTTCGTCCTTAACTCTGGTAACGGGGTTCTAATAGAGGTTGAAGGAAAGCCGGGAGACTGCTTAAGATTCATAGAGAGGCTTAAGACGGAGAAGCCTCCCAGGGCTGTCGTTAAAACATTCTCCTGCATGCAGATACCCCCAAGAGGGTACAGGGGGTTCAGGGTTGAGCAGACCCGCAGCGAGGAGGTTGAAACCCTCTGCCCGCCTGACGTTGCCGTCTGCAAGGATTGTTTAGACGAGCTTTTCAACCCTAGGGACAGGAGACACCTCTACCCCTTCATAAACTGCATAAACTGCGGGCCACGGTTTACGATACTTGAGAAACTGCCTTACGACAGGGTTAACACAAGCATGAAAACCTTCAAGATGTGCGGCGACTGCGAGAAGGAGTATTCTGATCCTTCCGACAGGAGGTTTAAGGCTGAGCCCAACGCGTGCAGCAGGTGTGGGCCGAGGGCTAGGCTCTACCGTCGCGGCAGGCTCATGAGGGTTGAAGAACCTGTTTCAGAGGCGGCTAGTCTGATAAACAGGGGCTACATAGTCGCAGTTAAGGGGTATGGGGGGTTCCACCTTGCTTGCGACGCAACAAGCAGGAGCAGCGTCACGGAGCTTAGGAGGAGGAAGAAAAGGGGCAACAAGCCTTTCGCAATAATGGTTAAGAGCGTTGAGGAGGCTGGGAGGATTGTTGAGCTTAACGATTCCGAGGAAAAATGGCTCACCCATTATTCTGCTCCGATAATCCTCGCGAGAAAGAGGGAGCCGAACCCTGTTGTCGAGGAGGTTGCCCCCGGCATGAGGTATCTCGGGGTCTTCCTACCCTATACTCCGATACACCATGTTCTCATGAGGAGTGTTGAGCCTCCGGCGATAGTTTTGACGAGTGGAAACGTTTCTGAGGAGCCGATAGTGTTTAGGGATGGCGAGGCTTTTGAAAAGTTTAAGGATATGGCTGACTATATTCTCACTTATAACCGTAGGATAGTAAACTTCGCCGACGACTCGGTGGGCTTCGTTCAAGACGGCACGCTTAGACTCGTCAGGAGGAGCAGGGGCTTCGTTCCCGAGCCGGTTGAGGTTGAGCCTAGAGTCGACGGCGTGCTCGCGATGGGGGCTGACCTGAACAACACTTTCGCTTTAGCGAAAAAGGGTAGGGTTTTCATGAGCCAGTACATGGGCGACCTTGAGAACATGCTCATCAGGAAGAGATATCTTGAGGCGATTAGAAGCACGCGGCGGCTTTTAAACCTGGAGTATAGAAGGATTGCTCACGACCTTCACCCGGCTTACTACTCAACCCAGATAGGGGTTTCGCTGGATGGGGAGAAGAAGGGTGTACAGCATCATTACGCCCATGTTCTTTCAGCAATGGCCGAAAACAGTATTCTGGGCTTAGAGGTTTTGGGAATAGCTTTCGACGGAACCGGCTACGGCGAGGACGGTAGCCTATGGGGATCGGAGTTCCTCATCGTCAGGAGGGGGGAGTACGTTAGGAGGGGCCATTTCAAATACGTACCGATGCCCGGCGGGGAGAAAGCTGTCCTAGAACCCGCGAGGATGGCTTTCAGCTACCTTTACGACGCGATGGGCGACGATGCCTTAAAGATCAACATGGGGTTGAGCGATAGTGTTAAAACAGTCTTGAAAAGAATGGTTGACAGGAGGATCAACACCCCTATGACATGCGGCCTTGGAAGAATGTTCGACGCTGTCTCAGCCCTCCTAGGAGTATGTTTAACAAGAACCTTTGAAGGGGAACCTGCTGTAATGCTTGAAATGGCTGCTGGAGAGGGCGATGGCGAGAGCTATCCTTTTGAAATCACGGGTGGGAAAGAGTATGTTGTCGACACTGCACCCATTATACGCGCGATAGTCGAAGACCTTGAAAGAAACACGCCGGTTAAAACAGTCAGCCGAAGGTTTCATGAAACCATCGCGAGGATCACTGTTGAGCTGGCGGACACCATAAGGCTTGAGGAGGATGTTGACACTATTGTTTTAACCGGGGGAGTTTTCCAGAACAGGATACTTTCCTCGAGAGTTAAGCGTCTAGCCGAGGAACACGGTTTGAAAACCCTCTTCAACAACATTGTCCCGACTAACGATGGCGGAATATCCCTGGGGCAGGCTGTAGCAGTCAGCCTGATGGAGGAGGAGTGAATTGTGCCTAGGCATACCTGGAAGGGTTGAGGAGGTTAAGGGGGAGGAAGCTGTTGTCTCATTCGGAGGCACGCGTAGAAGCGTGAGGCTTGACCTTGTCGAAAACGTTTCAGTCGGAGACTACGTTATTGTTCACGCCGGCTTCGCCATACAGGTTCTCGACCAGGAGGCAGCCTTAGAAATGCTGGAGGCGCTTAGGGAGGTGTTTAAAGAGTGAGGTTCATCCAGGAGTATAGGGACGGGGAGCTAGTGAGGAGGATAGCCGGCAGGGCTAACGAGCTTCTAGAGAGGCTTGGGAGGAGAGTTAAGATAATGGAGGTCTGCGGGACGCATACGATGGCTGTCGCAAGACACGGTTTGAAGAGCCTTTTCAAGGAGAATCTTGACCTTATTTCCGGCCCAGGATGCCCCGTCTGCGTAACGCCCAACTCGGGTTTCGCAATGGTTTTCCAGGCTGCTGAAGCAGGGAAGACCGTGGCCACCTTCGGTGATATGATGAGGGTCCCGTTGAACAGCAGGAGCCTGCTGACCCTGAAGGGGGAGGGCCTCGACATAAGGGTCGTATATTCTCCCTATGATGCTATTAAAATGGCTGTGGAGGAGCCTGGGAGAGAGCTCGTCATGGCTGGGATAGGTTTCGAAACTACTTCCCCGCTCTTCGCCTCAATAATCCTTCGATGCAGGGAAAAAGGCGTTAGGAACCTGAGCCTGATAAGCCTTTTCAAACTCATGCCGCCGGTGTTGAACGCGCTGCTGGAGGCGGAGGATCTTAAGATAGATGGGTTAATACTGCCTGGCCACGTGAGCACGATAATAGGCGTCAAACCCTATGTTGAGCTTGTCGAGAAGCACCGTGTCCCCGCGGTGGTAACCGGCTTCGAGCCCGTCGACATAGTTGAATCCATACGTATGGTTCTGAAACAGCTTGCCGAGAACAGGAGCATGGTTGAGAATGAGTATGCGAGGACAGTGAGGCATGAGGGGAACGTTAAGGCGATCAGGCTTATGCAGGAGGTTTTCAAACCGGTTGACTCAGAGTGGCGCGGCCTCGGAGTAATACCTGGGAGCGGCCTAGCCCTCAGGGAGGAGTTCAGGTTTTTCGACGCGGTTGAGAAGCATGGTTTGAAGCCTGTTGAAGCAGCCAATCCCCAGGGATGCCTCTGCGGAGAAGTCGTAAGGGGGAGCAGGAAGCCTGTTGAATGCAGGCTCTACAGAAAGGTTTGCAGGCCTGATAACCCGGTTGGGCCGTGCATGGTTTCCTCGGAGGGGACTTGCGCAGCATACTACTACGCGGGGCTGTGAGAAATGGCTGGAAGAATAGCTCTGGAGCACGGTGCTGGCGGGAGACTCATGCATGAGCTTATCGGGACAATAATCGGCAGGCTGAACAGTCCAAGCAGAGGTGTTGACAAAGCCGTTTTTCAGACGCGGACAGGAAGAATTGCCTTCACAACCGACTCGTTCGTAATGAAGCCTCCGGTCGTCAATGGGTGCGACATAGGGATGCTTTCGGTTAATGGGACTGTGAACGACTTGGTTACGATGGGTGCTAAGCCCGAGTACTTAAGCCTCTCACTGATAATTGAGGAGAGCCTGGACAACGATTTCCTGATGAACATTGTGGAGAGCGTCGGGAAAGCCGCTAAGAATGCTGGGGTTAAAATAGTCACCGGAGACGTTAAGGTGGTTGAGAAAGGGGGCTGCGACAAGATCTTCATAAACACCTCGGGCGTGGGAAGAGTTTACAGGGGCGTTAACGTCTCGACGACGAGAGCTAAGCCTGGGGATGCAGTCATACTTACTGGCAGCATCGGCGACCACGGCGCAGCAGTACTTGCCGCTCGGGGAGAGTTCCAGCTTGAGGCTGATGTTCAGAGCGATTGCGCACCTTTAACAAGCATCATCGAAGCGTTGGTACGGAGGAAGGTACCTCTGCACACGCTCATAGACCCTACGAGGGGGGGCTTAGCAACTTCACTGAACGAGGTTGCGGAATCGTCTAGGGTTTCCGTTGAAATCAGGGAGGAGGATATTCCTGTTAGGGATGAAGTGCAGGGTTTCTGCGAGGTGCTCGGCATAGAGCCTCTCTACCTTGGTTGCGAGGGCAGGCTCGTGATATTCGTTCCACAGGCCTATGCTGAAAAAGCGGTTAGGGTCCTGAGGAGGCTTAAAGTCAGCGAGGATGCTTGTGTGATAGGAAGAGTGGTCGGCAGGTCTAGGATGGGGGAGGTCTGGCTTAGGACTAGAGCCGGCGGGTTGAGGAGCCTGCCGATGCTTCATGGAATACCGCTTCCGAGAATCTGCTGACCACCTCTAAGCACGCCTTCTAAAGAGGAACCCGTTTTGCAACGGGCTGTTTAAACAGCAAAATGCTGGCGCAACCACGCTGCGTGTAAAACATGAACAGTGAAAGGGATCAATAATACTGAATTACTATCCTGTGCCTACGTTCCCTCCTGAAAAACAATAAAGCGACAATCACCCCTGTTACAAAGCCTCCGATATGAGCCCAATACGCGATGCCAGTGTATTCTGGAAGCATGCTTTCGAAAAGCTGCATAAGAAACCAGAACCCCAGGTAGACGATGGCGGGAAGCCTAACCATGAAGAAACGGTAGAAAACCCGTACCCTGGCGAATGGAAACATAACCATGTAGGCACCCATTACCCCGGATATGGCGCCCGAGGCTCCTATAGCCGGAGTTATCGACGTGGGGTCGATAATGAAGTGCGCAAGGTCTGCGACTACTCCAAAGAGAAGGTAGAAGAACAGGAACCTGCCGTGCCCCATCCTATCCTCGACATTATCCCCGAAGACGTATAGGAAAAGCATATTGCCGAATATGTGCAGAACATCTGCGTGGAGGAACATGGATGTGAACATTCTGAGAATGCCTTCAACAGGGTTGATAATCAGCAGCCTCGGTATGAAGCCGTAGCCCAGTATCATGAACTCGTATGCCCAAGGGTCTGAAAATTCTAAGATGAAGACACCAACGTTGACGCCTATCAGCATGTATAATACAATGGGATGAGAGTAACGCTTAGTCTCGTCCCCGGCTGGAAACATCGCGAAGAGAACAGGAATACAGATTTTAAGTTTTTAAAAAGCAAGCATAAGCTTAAAAGCAGCTTTTCACAGCCCCGTTTTAACAAGGAGTTTGGGCAAATCCGAAGCAAGTATCCTGAGGGCGCAGCTAGCATCCACATGCCTAATAGGCTCAGTGATGCTTCTGGAGGTTTCTGCGGGAATTCTTACTAACAGCCTGGCGGTTCTCGGAGACGGGATTCACGCGGCGTATGATTTCCTAATAACCGGGATGCTTTTCATAACCTACAGGGTCAGCCTTAAGCCTGCGGATGAGAACCATACTTACGGCCATAGCAGGATAAAGACCCTGGGGACTTTCACAAGCGGCATAGCACTCATTTACCTTGTCATCCAGCTTCTTATGAGAAGCTTCGAAAGAATCGTCAACCCGTCGCCGGTTCACCCTGGGCCAATAGGAGTGCTGGCGCTCGCCTACACGCTAACCGTGGATTTTGCCAGGATCACCCTGCTTTCAAAGGCTTCAAGCGGAGGAGAGCCCAGCGTTAAAGCAGGCCTGTTCCACTCGCTGGCCGACTTCTTCGACACCATCATAGCCATACTTGGTTTCGCTCTTGCAGGATATTTCAATATCCCTTACGCAGATGCTGTAGCAGGCCTTCTGCTCTCAGCCATGATGGTTTATCTCAGCGGCAGACTGCTCTACGAAACCGGGATGGAGCTAACGGACACCGTCTCACCTGCCATGGTGAGGAGAATAAGGAGGATTGTTGAGGAGGAGTATGGTGCTGACGGGGTTTCATACTTGAACATAAGGAGGCTCGACAAGAAGACGTATGTCGACGTCGGCGCCCTTGTGCCTGTTGAAAACAGTGTTTCAAGCATTCAGAAAAGCGTTAAGAATGTTGAGGACAGGATCTCCAGGATGATTGAGGGGGAGGCGGTTATTAGGGTCCATAGTCTTCCCAAGGGTTCCGAAGACCTCCGGGGACTAATAAAGGACTCCGCCCTGAAGGCCAGGGGTGTTCTGAACGTTCATGACATTCTCGTCTCACAAACCGACGGGAGGCTGCTCGTGTCCCTGCACATAGAGGTCCCTGAGGAGATGAGGCTTTCAGAAGCCCACAGCGTCGCCGACCAGGTTGAGGACAACGTTTTGAAAAGCTTGGAGAATGTTGGAAGCATCATGGTTCACATTGAGACAGCCAGCTCAGCAGTCACACCCATTAAAACCGTTGGCTCAAACTCATCCCTCTACCTTACGGTTAAGCAGGCTGTTGAGGAAGAGGTTAAACAGTTCCACAGCTTTAAGGGGCTGAGGAGGATGAGGGTTTTCAGAGAAGCCTCTGGCTTGAACAGGATTGAGCTCACAGTCAGCATGGAGGGAGGGAGAAGCATGGCTGAGGCTCATGAGGCAGCCTCTAGGCTTGAGCACCGCATCGAACACAGCCTCGAGGGAAACGTTGAAGTGGTTGTCCACGTGGAGCCTGAGGAGGACTCGGGTTAAAGCTTTTATCCTTCCTACGAATAAATCTTCAACGAGATGGCTGGAAGAAGCATGATTATAGAGGAGGTTAAAACGGTTTCCGAAAGGCCGTTGATACTTGAGGGCCTTCCCGACACCGGGCTCGTCGGAACAATATCGCTCAGCCATTATCTTGCGAAACTAGGCTTTGAGAAAACAGGGTATCTTGAGACAGAGGATTTCCCACCGATGCTGATAGTTAGAAACGGGAAGATAGGGGATGTGCTCGAAATATACTATAAGGATAACGTTTACATTTTAAGGTCTGAGCTTCCAATACCGCAAGAGGGTGTGCACAACATAGTTGGGGAGATAGTGGACTGGGTTAGGAGCAAGAGCCCGAGGCTCTTCCTAAGCCTCGGCGGGATACCGCATCCCTACAGGATAGACATAACTGATCCAAAGGTTTATGCTGTGCCAACCAGCGAGGAAGCCCTGACAATCGTCTCAAGGATGAAGAGCGTGGAGGTCTTGAAAGAAGGGTTGCTCTTCGGGCCTAAAGCACTAATACTTAGGAAGCTTGAAAGGCTCAGGATAACTGGACTCGGGCTTTTCGTCCAGTCCTACTTGAACTATCCCGACCCGGGTTCAGCGGCAAAAGTTTTGACACTTCTGCCTCAAATAGGACTGGAGAAAGTGGAGGTGGACTCCCTAATAGCTTCCGCTGAGGAGATAAGGATGCAGTACAGGGAGCTAATGAGGAGGACTGACGACGAGACAAGGAGGATGAGAAGCCTGCCGCCGATGGCTGAGCAGAGCCTAGTCTAGGGGGTGTTGAGAATGGAGGATTTTGAAAGGATTTTCGAAGAAATGAGGGGGATGTTCGAGGAGGACTTGAGGAGGCAGAGGGCTAGGCGAATGGGGTGCGTGGAACCATTGTACAACATTGTTGAAAGCGAGAATGAGATAAGGATCAGCGTAGACCTGCCTGGGGTTGAGAAGGAGGATATTAAGCTGACGCTCTACGAGGACCATCTTGTTGTCGAAGGATTGTGTAAGAAGGAGACCCCCTCGGTTAGGAGGCTTTTCAAGGAGACCCCGCTGTATTACAGCGTGCGAATACCTCTCCCGACTAAGGTTGAGGAGGAGCCTGCTAAGGCAAGATACTACAACGGAATTCTTGAAGTAGTCCTGACGAAGAGGAAGCGTGGGCGAAGAATACCGGTTGAGTAAGACATGCAGTCCCCACTCCCCTGGGCTGCCTCCGGCGGGGTAGAGGTTTACGCGCCCAGCGGGAGCCAGTGCATATACTGCTTAGGCTCAAGGGCGCTGTGCGGAAGGAGACAGTGCCCCATACTGCTCCGGTACAGTAAGCTTCAACCCGTGGCGAGGCTTAGGCTTGAAGACAGGACGGCGATGAACGGGGCTTCCCCGCCGGGCGTATTCGTGGGGAGAATCGGCTATCCGAAGGTCGGTGTGGGACCCCTTGTTCCACCCTTCTTCGGGGACACTAGCATCATGGATAAGCCTGAGTCATGGTGGAGCATAGACCTGGATAAGCTTGTAGAGTATAGGTCGAGCCTAGTGAGGGGAATCTTCAGGGTTGAAGTTCACAACCCGTGGGGGGCGGGGAGGCTTTTCGCGCTCACGCAGGAGATGGCGATGGCAAGCCAGCCGGCTGATGCGTCGTTAGAGTTCTCTAAGCCGGTTAAGGCGAGGATAATTCTTGACGATGCTGCTCAGCCCTTCGGCCCATACGGGCTTGTCGAAAAGCTTGAGGCAGGCAGCATTAAGGTTGACCGGGTTATTGAGAAAGCATATTACGACGAGGATCTGAAGGCTTCTGAAGCAGTCTACTACGCGTACTCCGCGGGCGTCCCGGTTTCATCGATTCAGAAGGCTTTGAGCGCAGCCGTGTTCGGAGTGGGCAAGCGCAGACGGCTTGTGCCCACGAGGTGGAGCATAACGGCTGTGGACAGTATTCTTGCGGAGAGGATGATTGAGAAAATCAGGGAGTATCCTGAGGCAGGGGAACACATGGTTTACGAGTCTCAACACATCGACAACAGGTTCATAGTGTTAATAATTCCAAGAAAATGGTCTTACGAGTTCATAGAGATGTTTCACCCCGGCTCAGTCTGGAACATTGGCGGCGGGGAAGGCGTCGCAATAGGCTCAGACTACGAGGATGCTGAGGGCAGGACGACCTATGCGAGGATAGGCGGCTGCTACTACGCTGCCAGGCTCGCAGTTGCCGAGCATCTTAAAAGGGTTAAGAGACAGGCTGCTGTGCTGGTGCTCAGGGAAGCGGGGCCGGGGTACCTGCTGCCAGCAGGAGTCTGGCTTGTGAGGGAGAATGTCAGGAAAGCCTTGGCGAGTAAGCCGGTTTGCTTCGGGACGCTTGAAGCAGCTCTAACTTATGCTGCTAAAAGGCTCAGAACCCCTTGGAAAATGGTGCTGAGGGAAAGCAGGCTTCTGAGAAACATTAGGGAGAGGAGGAGAATCACAGAATACTTAAAAGAAGAATAGTGGGGAGCGAATAGTAATGAGCGTGAACAGGCCTGAGAGCAAGCTGAGAAACGTCTTTCTCTACAACACTCTTACGAGGAAGATTGAGAAACTGGTTCCGACACACCCGGGGGAGGTTAGGATGTATTTCTGCGGCCCAACAGTCTACGATGTTGCACACATGGGTCATGCCCGGGCGGAAATAGTCTACGACTCTTTCAGAAGGTTCCTAGAATACTTGGGTTACAGGGTTATCTTCGTCAGGAACATTACTGATGTCGAGGACAAGATAATCAACAGGGCAAGGGAGGAGAACAGGCCTGCTAGCGAAGTTGCCCTCCAATACATGGTTGAATACTTTATGGATACTTTAAGGCTTGGGATAAGGCACCCCACTTTCAACCCAAGGGTCACTGACCATATTCCAGACATAATAGCTTTCGTGGAAAAGCTGATTGAGAAGGGCTATGCGTACGAGTCCGGTGGCGACGTGTATTTCTCGGTGAGAAAGTACCAGGGCTACGGGGAGCTTTCAAGCCAATCTCTTGACAAGATCCTTGCGGGTGCTAGGATTGAGCCTGGCGAGAACAAGAGGGACCCCTTGGACTTCGCCTTGTGGAAAGCAGCTAAGCCGGGCGAGGCTTACTGGGAGAGCCCGTGGGGCAGGGGTAGGCCGGGGTGGCACATCGAGTGCAGCGTGATGGCGATGAAGTATCTGGGCGAGACCCTCGACATACACTCAGGCGGGGTGGAGCTTGTATTCCCCCATCATGAGAACGAGAGGGCCCAGTCGGAAGCCTTAACCGGGAAAAGGTTTGTACAGATATGGATGCACCACGGGCTCCTAAACATCAAGGAGGAGAAAATGTCCAAGAGCCTCAGGAACTACGTGACGGTCGAAGAGGTTTTAAGCAGGTTTGACCCGGATACTCTCAGGTTCTACGTTCTTTCAACCCACTACCGGAGCCCGCTGGAGTACAGTGAGCAGTCCCTAGAGGCTGCTAAGAAGGGGCTTGACAGGGTGAGGAGAATCCTGGTTAGGCTTGGAGAGGGAGAGGAGGGTGAGAGCAGGGAGGCTGAAGAGCTTGAGAACGAGGTTTTAAACCATTTATGCGACGATTTCAACACGCCTCGGGCTATCGCAACGCTTATGGATGCTGCCAACATGATTCTGGAGGATTTAAACAGGAGCAAGGTTTCGAAAAGCCTCCTAAACAGGTTTTCCAGGCTTTGGAGGATGCTCGGGTTCTTCCAGGAGGGTTTTGAAAGGGCTACTGAGAGAGAAAAGAGGCTTACAGAAATACTGGTTAGGCTGAGGGAGGAGGCTAGGGCTTCCGGGGACTACCGGCTTGCCGACAGGATTCGGGAGGACCTTAGAAAAATAGGAATACTGGTTGAAGACTCTAAGGAGGGCACGGTAACCTATATATTTTAAGAGCATTTTCGTTTTTCCACAGGCGTCTACCCCTGCCGGAGGAAAGCTTAAAATAAGAGTGGCTAATAGGTTTCCACGTCTCGAAAACATGGCAAGCGAAACGTATACGGGTAATCTGCTTTCGGAGACGAGTAGCGCGAAGAATGCGGGGAAGCGTTTCAGCAAAACCTACAATTCTAAGCCACGGGGAGAAGAATGTTAAGTAACCGTGTTGAGGCTTGTTAGGTGTGGGGAACCAGTTGAACATTTGCATTAATAGTTCAAGCATCAGTCAGCTGGCGTCCAGGGAGAAGATGGGCTTTGAACAGGCTTTGACTAAATGCTTCGAGAAGGGTATTAAAAGCCTGGAGCTCGACGAGCCGGATTCAGGCGGCAGGGAGCAGGTGCTGCAACTCTTCAACGAGATAAGGAACAACGGGGGAAGCGTCGTAGTCCTAAACCTTGGGCTCAATCTGCTGGGTGGGGATGTTAAGAGTAACGAGAAGTATTTGAACGACGTTAAAAACTGGATAAAGTTCTGTGGAGAGAATGGCTGCAGGGTTCTGAGGCTGAAGGCCACGCCGGTCAGCGGGAAAACATACTGTGAAAACGATTTTAAAATCCTCTACAGGAACCTTCTGAACATCCTTTCTTCAGCAGAGAAGAACAATGTTGAGATCAGCATAAGCACGGATAAGACTGCGTACTCGAACATGGATAGGCTGGCAGCCATGATTGAAGACATAGGGTCTGAGACGATAGGGATAACTCTCGACTCAGAGAGCCTCAGCAGACTTGACGAGAAGATGCTTGAGAAACTGGTTCCGCTGGTGAACCACGTGACTGTAAGCGAAGCCTGTCTGAAAAGCCCTGGGAAAAACATTTTGGAGAAAGTGTTTAAAATGTTGAAGACAACGGCTTACAAAGGATATGTTTCACTCCAGCTCGCAGAGGCCTGCAGCATAGAAGAGTTAAACAGCCACGTGGACACGATTGCGAGAATGATTATGTCCTAGAGCTTCCGAAGAAAAACCCGTCAACCTCCTCACAGCCTTCCTTAGGAGCACCGTAGGATACTTTAACCCTGTGCATCCTTGATAAATCCGGCTCCAGAGGCCTAAGCTTCTCAGGAACATAAACCGTGTATTCGATTCCCTCGTTGAGAGAAACACCGAGCCTCTTCTTAAACTTCCAGATGGCCGAGTTGACATTCATGAAGAGCGTTAAGACCTCGCTTTCAACAGGCTCCGCGTCCTCCAGAGTCGGGAAAGACTGGTACATGACGGACTCTCCATATATGTTTCTAAACAAGTAGTCCGTTATGAAGGGTATGATGGGCGAGAGCCCTATTAGACATGTTCTTAAAACCCTGTGGAGAGTGTACCAGGCTGACTCAGCCTCCTCCGTACTGCCCTGCAGGTAGGCCCTTGGCTTAACAGCCTCCAGGTAATGATCCGCGAAGAAGCTCCAGACATAGTTCCTCAGGAGGTTCGACGGGCCGTAGAAGTCTAGAGAATCATAGTCCCTCTTGGCCTCGTCCAGAACCCTTTTAAGCTCGCTAAACGCAAGCCTGTCTAGAAAACACAGTTTACCCGGCTTCCTATCCACGTATTTGAAGGAGGATATGAACCTTCCTATGTTCCACAGCTTGGTTAGGAAGAGCCCGGCACCCTTAATCCTTTCCTCAGAGAAACGGTAGTTTGAGCCAAGCTTAGCCTCCGAGGCAGCCCAGAACCTGAAAGCGTCAGCACCATACTTCTTAAGATACTCGTCGGGGAAAACCACGTTCCCCCTAGACTTGTGCATCGCCTCACCCTTCTCATCCAGCCCAAGGCCGCTTATCCTAACCTCCTTAAACGGGGGAGTCCCCAGAAGCTGAACGGTCCTTAGGATAGAGTAGTAGAGCCATGTTCTTATTATCTCGTAGCCCTGCGGCCTTAGCGAGCATATCCAGGATCTTTTGAAAAGATCCTCGTTCCTCCTGTAGCCTGTTACGAAGAGCTGTGAAATGCTTGAATCCATCCAGGTGTCGAGAACCCTGGCATCCCCCTTGAAGACAGTTCCGCCGCACCTGCCGCATTTAGCATCCTCACTGGGAGAATCCTTCCAAGGCCGGTAGTATTTTCCAGGCTTAGGCGCATACGGCTCGCCGCATTTCTCGCAATACCACAACGGGACTTCAGTAGCATAGTATCTCCTACGGGAAATAGGCCAGTCTCCTTTTACGCTGTTCACCCAGTCTACGAGAATCTGCCTCATCGACTCAGGGTGGAAAACCATCCTGCTGGAGGCCTCCCTAACCTTGTCGATAAACTCCTCCTGCTTAAGATAAAGTTCGCTCATCTCAACGAACTCTAAGCGTGTCCGACACCTCCAGCACACGGGTACTCTCTGCAAAATATCCTCAGCCTTAACGAGCAGGCCCCTTCTGGAAAGCTCCTCCACGATCCTCCTTCTCGCCTCCTCAACGCTCAACCCCTTAAGGAAGCCGGCTTCCTCCGTTAGAGTAGCGTTCTCATCTATCACCCTAGTCGGCTTTAAGCCCAGCTCCCGGAACAGCCTTATGTCGGAAGTATCACCGTAGCTGCATATCATAACTAGACCCGTGCCGAACTCCGGCTTAGCATAGCTGTCTGCAATAACCCTAACCTCCTTACCGTAGATCGGAACTATCAGCGTCCTCCCCTCGAGCCCAGTATACCGCTCGTCCGCCGGGTTGAATATTACAGCGTCGCAGCCTGCAAGAAGCTCCGGCCTAGTCGTGGCTATTTGAACGTTTTCACCCGTCTCCTTAACCTTGAAAAGAATGTAGAAAAGTTTAGACGTTGTTTCAACATACTCCACCTCAGCGTCCGCTATGGCTGTTCCGCACCTTGGACACCAGTTTGTAGGCCTTTCAGACTCGTATATCAGGCCGCGTCTCCAAAGTTCTATGAAGGTCTCCTGCGTCAGGCTCCGGTACTCCGGGGAATCAGTCCTATACATATTTTCGAAGTCGCAGCTTAGTCCAAGCCTCCTAGCCTGGTTTACGACCTCGGCCTCAACCCTGTCAAGAGCCTGCTTGCAAAGATTTATGAAATACTCTCTGTCAACATCCTTCACCCTAATGTTGAACTGCCTTTCAACTATTACTTCCACGGGCAGGCCGTTCCTATCCCAGCCGATCGGAAAGTGAACATTGTAGCCTAGGAGCCTCTTATACCTAGCAACCATGTCTATTCCAGTGTAGTGAGCAGCACTTCCCACATGCCACTTGGCGGAGATATAGGGCGGAGGAGTATCTATAGTATATATCTCGCCTGGTCTACTCGGGTCAAACCTGTACAGGCCCTCTTTTTCCCAGAGCTTTATGAGCTCCTCCTCCAGCTCAGGAGACCATCTTTTTTCTCTTATCTTAGGCGCTGTTTTTATGCTCATTTATTGAGTCTAGGAAAGATTTTCAGTGTTTAAATGTTTTTACGTCCCTGCAGCGGCACGCCTATACAGACGAGTTTAACATACTTATTTCTAGAATAGACTCGCAGAGTTAAATAGGAGCAACAAGCACAGTTATTTTGGCAATAGTCTGCTTCTAGAGGATTCGTGCGATTTCTTCAAAACTCTTTCTAGCAGGCCTATTCAGTTCTGCTGATCTTTGTTTACTTGAAAGATCGCCAATGGCTTTCTCGGAATGCTTTCCAATTATGAGTAAAGTGATTATGATTGCCCCATTATTAATTCCTAAAGCATTCCTAACCTTCTCAGGATCATACCCTGCAATCGGATGCGCAACCAGTCCAAGTTCAGTCGCCCTTAGAATAAGAAATGCGACAGCCATTCCTGTGTCAAAAAGATAATACTCGCGTCCATTTAAAACACAATCATAATTCTTTTCCGAGTAAACAGCCGCGATTAAAGATGATTTCTTAGCCCAGCTGTTTCCAGCTGACAACGCATCATATAATTCTTCAAGCTTTTCACGACTCTTTACAAACACAAACCTCCAAGGCTGATTATTGTAACATGACGGGGCTAGTGAAGCATGATGGACGAGATCCTCAATAAGCTCTTCGGAAACGCTTATCGGTTCAATAGCACGATAAGCCCTCCTATTTTCTATCGCATCATGAACATTCATACAAATGGGAGTATTGAAGTAGAATTATAAGCGTTTTCATCATTTTGTTTTTCGGGAAATATTTATAAGGTGATTAAAACAATGTTGACGCATGTCAACTAACGATTTGGATTTAAACGAGAAAGCGAAGAGTGTTGTAGAAATTCTAAAGGAGCTACATTCAGGTAGGAGTATAGATGAGCTTAAGGGTAAGTATGGATACATCCTTTCAACAATATCTCCTTTTGAAATACCTTTAATAGAGCAACAGTTGGTTAAGGAGGGTGTAAGGATAGAGGAGATATTGAAGTTATGTGATCTTCATGTTGAGCTCTTCAAAGACATTCTCCGTTCTAGAGAAGTTAAAGATGTTTCAAAAGGTCATCCCTTAGACTTATTACTGAAGGAGAATGATCTGATACTTAAACAGTCCGAGATTCTAGCCGTATACGCATCTGCACTCCTTAAAAGTCAAGAAGAGAATGATGCGAAAAACATCATAGCCAGAATTAAAGAAGTTGTTCTTAAACTGATGAGTATCAAGGTTCACTACCGGAAGATTCAGATGCTTATATTCCCGTACCTAGAGAGAAGAAGCATAATAGCTCCGACAAGAGTTTTATGGGGGAGGGAGGATCAGGCAAGAACTAAGCTGAGGCAACTATTAGAGTCTCTAGAAATGTTAGACAACCGGTTTGATCAGACACTTATCTTGGAAATAGGAAACAGGGCTTTGGAGTTGGCTAGAGAAATTTCAGAGCTGGTTTTCAGGGAGAACAAAATCCTTTATCCAACAGTTCAAACCTTGCTCAGTGAGGGAGAATGGGCAGCCATATCTAGTATTGCCGAAAAGATTGGGTATATTGTTGAAACTAAGGGTGAAAAATGGAGTACTGATGCGAAACCGATTCTACCGTATGAAGCGGATGCAGGTCTGACTCAGGAAAGGGTCGATTTGCTTCCGCCAGAGTTCAGGATGATGATTGGTTCTCAAGGAATCAATCCCGACTCGTACATTGTTAAGGATAGTGGCGACATTGATCTTGACACGGGCTTCCTGAATAGTGAAGAGATTAAAGCACTATTTAAGTCGCTACCCTTAGAAATAACTTTTGCAAACTCTGACGAGAGGGTTAAATTCTTTAGTGAAAGCTTTCTGCACAAGGGTTTTGTTAGAACGAAAACAATAATAGGAAGAAGATTTGAGTACTGCCATCCTCCGAGGCTTGAAAGCATTGTTAAGAAAACAGTTGACGAAGTCAAGCGAGAATCAAGATACAAGGAGTTTTGGACCAGGATGGGGGACAGAGTGATAAGAGTATTGATAGTGCCTGTTAAGAATATGGAAGGTAAATATCTAGGGTCTGTCGAAATAGTCGAAGACCTGACGGAAGTCGTTAATAATCCTGAAGAAGTGAAGAAGAGAATAATCGTGGTTTAGCAATGGATGATGTTTTCGAGCTAGCATATAGGTATGTTGTCCCGTCTATTAGAAACGCTCTTGCAAGAGAACTCGTTAAAAAAGGGATGCCTAGGAAAAACGCTGCTGAACTTCTTAACCTGTCGCGATCAGCAGTTTCCAGATATTTAAGTGGTGAAAGAGGCGTTTTTGTAAAAACGGAGAGATTCAAAGATTTTCAGAATATGGTTGAGAAGCTGGCGGATGACATAATTCGAAAGGGAATGGATGAATATACGGTTCAGGAAGAAGTATCTAAAGTGGCAGCATATTTCTTGCACAGAAAATATTTCTGCGCAAAACATAAGAGGATTAACCCAAACATTGATGTATCCAAGTGCAGTATCTGTAAAAATGTTTTTTCCAAGCAAATTGGAACCGATGGCTGACTTATGAGAGTGTTTTTCGGATAATACTTAAATATTGAGATAGTGCTTAACGTGTGCATGAGGCCCACTACAAGAGATTTACTGCTTAACGCTTTTGCAGGAGAGTCGATGGCACACTTGAGGTACTTGGTTTTTGCGGAAATAGCTGAACGCGAGAAGTTTTTCAATGTTGCCAGGCTGTTTAAAGCAATAGCTTTTGCGGAGTTCGTTCATGCTAGGAACCACTATGATAAACTTAAGAATTACAAGGAAGATTTTAAGGTCTCTGCTGGAACACCAGCTGGGCCGGGGGACACTTTTAAAAACCTTGATCTTGGAATAATGGGGGAGGATTATGAGGTTAATGAGATGTACCCCACCTATATGGAGGTGGCGAAGTTTCAAGGAGAGAAGACTGCGGAGCTAAGCTTCAAATGGGCTTATGAGGCTGAAAAGATACATTCGCAACTATACAGGGAGGCTAAGGGCTATGTCGATCAAAAGAAAGACTGGCCTTTGAAAGGCAAGGTTTGGATATGCCAAACATGCGGTCACACGTATGTTGGAGAAGAGCCTCCAGAGAAGTGTCCCATATGTAATGCACCTAGAGACAAATACTCGGGTTTCTAACGGAAACATTTTAAGCACTTTTTTCGTATAACGCTTATATCGGTTTGTTGATAAACACCTGCTTAGGTGATGTTATTGGAGATCGGAGATTTTGCCCCAGACTTCACCCTCGTCTCAGACGAGAGTAAAACAATATCGCTTAAAGATTTTCGTGGGAGGAGAGTAGTGCTCTATTTTTATCCCAAGGACGGGACCTCAGGATGTACTCAAGAGGCTAGGGAGTTCAGCAAGCTCTATGAGAAGTTCAGAAAGGAGAACACTTTTATAATAGGAATAAGCATGGACGATGTGGAATCTCATAAGAAATTTAAAATGGAGAATAATATTCCATTCATTCTCCTAAGCGATCCTGAAGGTGAGGTTTTGAAGAAGTATGGCGTATTAGAAGAGCCCGTGAATAAAGAGGCACCGTATAGAAGCGTCGTTAGAACAACCTTTCTAATAAGTGAAGACGGAAGAATAGTTAAAATCTATAGAAGGGTCAATCCTAAAGGTCATGCTGAAGCCTGCTTATTAGACTTAAAGAGCTTAACACGTTAAACCTCGGTATGAGCATCAAAAGTTTGGATAAAAGATTTTTTTACATCCTCCGCATCATTCCAGCCTCATGCTCGACATATTGATCAACGCTTTCCTCGGCGGCTTATTATGCCTCTTTGTTACGGGCTTAGGTGCAACGATAGCATTCTTTAAGACAGGTTTATCGGGTAGGAGCCTAGACTGTTTCTTCGGGTTCTCAATAGGAATAATGATGGCAGCATCTTTCTTCAGCCTCCTCCAACCTGCGTTGGAAACGGGTGGGATAATTGTCTCCAGCATCGGTTTCCTGGCAGGATCTCTACTGATGTATGGATCTGATATATTTGTTCCGCATGAGCATCCTTTGAAGGAGGTTGGAGACGAGAAGGCTGGAAGACTTAGGAAAATAATAGCTGCAGTAACTCTACACAATTTGCCTGAAGGTTTCTCTGTCGGCGTGGTATTCGGATCTGGAAACCTTAAGGCTGCTTGGGCTCTGACCTCGGGAATAGCTATTCAGGATTTTCCGGAAGGGGCTTCTGTTTCAATACCGTTCCTGAAACTCGGCAAGAGCAGGAGCAAAGCAGTTCTTCTCGGATTTTTATCAGGGGTTGTTGAACCCTTGGGAGCCTTACTGAGCGCCCTCTTAGTACAAGTTTTCCAGTGGCTGCTCCCATTCTTCCTGGCTTTCGGAGCAGGGGCGATGATATATGTTATAGGTAGCGAGATGATTCCTGAAGCGCATTCAAGCGGCTTCGGTAAGGATACGATGCTGCTTATGGTGATAGGATTCATCACGATGATGGTTCTAGATGTTGCTCTGTAAAATTAAAAGATGTCGATAATATTGCTGCGTTTTAATGAATTCGCCATGGATATTTCTGAAACTGTTTTTAAGGCTATAGATTGAGAAAAACTGGGAAAGCCGGCTTGCCAAGACAGTTAACCCTATGTAGCAATGTTTTCGCTGCACGTGGCGAATAATAGTTTCCCGATCAGCGATAAGGTTAAATCGCCTGAAAAAGGGTTTTTTGACGATGAACTCGAAGCAGGGGAAATTCTACATAACGACTGCGATCGACTATGTTAACGCTTACCCCCATCTAGGCCACCTTTACGAGAAGGTTTGTGCAGACATAATCGCTAGGTGGAACAGGCTTGCAGGCAAGGACGTTTTCTTCCTCACAGGTACTGACGAGAACGCTGCGAAGAACGAGAGGGCGGCAAGGGAGGCTGGCTTAGAGGTTAAGGAGTTCATAGACAGGAATGCGAAGAGGTTCCAAGAGCTTTGTAAAGCATTCAACATATCTAACGATGACTTCATAAGGACTACTGAGGATAGACACCGGAAAGTCTCCCAGTTAATATTCACGAAAATGTTTGAAAACGGGGATATTTACAAGAGTAGCTATAGCGGGTTATACTGCTACGGCTGCGAGGAGTATAAGACTGAGAAAGACCTCGTAGAAGGCAAGTGTCCAGAGCATGGAACAGAGCCAGAGTATATTGAGGAGGAGTGCTACTTCTTCAGGCTGAGCAAGTATGAGAAGCAGATACTGAAACTAGTCGAGGAAAACCGGTTTATCATACCTGAGAAGAGAAGACAGGAGATCTTAGCGAGAATAAAAACCGAGGGCCTTAAGGACCTAGCGGTAAGCAGGTCGCGCATAAGCTGGGGCGTCAGCGTTCCTTTCGACCCTAAGCACAAGATATACGTCTGGGTCGACGCGCTGGTTAACTATGTTTCAGCCCTAGGCTACCCGGACGGGGAGAAATACAGGAAGTACTGGCCTGCAGACGTGCACCTAATCGGAAAAGGCATAAACTGGTTCCACTCCGTCATATGGCCCAGCATACTGCTCTCATGCGGCATTCCACTGCCCAAGCACATTCTTGTCCACGGGTACATAACTATAGGCGGGGAGAAGCTCTCTAAGTCCAGGGGGACCGCGGTCGACCCGTTTAAGCTGCTGGAGAAGTATGAGGTTGATGCCGTGAGATATTTTCTCGCGAGAGACCTACCTTTCTTCGAGGATGGTGATTTTACTGAGAAAGCGCTGATAGAGAGGGTTAACGGGGAGCTTGTTGGAAACATAGGGAACTTTATTCACAGAACTTTAACGCTCATCTGGAATCTTTACGGCGGCGAAGTGCCAGAGCCGCGGAGCCACGAGAAGGATGAGGAATGCTTAAAGCTTGTTGAAAGCATCAGGAGGCTCCCCAGCGTAATGAGGGAGAAGTTTGAGAATTACGAGATAGATAAGGCTTTGAAAGAGGTTGCCGACTTCGCTATTCAGTGCAACAGGTTCCTGCAGATTAAGGAGCCTTGGAAAACCAAGGATCCCAACGCTTTGTTCATCTCAGTTAACGCTGTGAGGACGCTGGCCATAGTTTTACGACCATACTTGCCAAGCTCATCCGAGAAGATCTGGAATACTCTCAATCTAGAAGGATTGCCTGAAGAGCATGGATGGGACTCAGCCGGGGAACTCGGGGTTGAACCCGGGCATAGGATAAGAAAGCCTGAAATAGTGTTCAAAAAGATAACGATTTAAGGAGGGGCTCAGGTATAATACGGGCCCGTGGCCAAGCCAGGATAAAGGCGTCGGCCTTCGGAGCCGGAGAACCTTGGTTCAAATCCCAGCGGGCCCGATTCTATGGTTTAAACTATCCACGACTTGTAAAGAGAATTGTTTACAGGATACTCTAACCTTTTGTTAATCATCCCCGTAAAGAGGAGAGCAAGTAATGGAGTGACACGCGCCATACTCTTACTCTAAAAGACTTAAATGCTAATTAAAATGATCTTACGGTTGATTGCTACTTCTGATGATCAAATTCTTAATGACCTTTAGAATTTGCTCATGCCTTTTTTCATCCTCAATTACCCATTCAAATATCATACCATAAGGCTCAATGTTTAACCCTGTCTCCCTCGCCATGAGCTCGATGGTCTTCACGTTTAAAACCATCATATACTCTTCCGCCACGAAACCCTCAAACTTCTCTAACCCATCTATCAGTTTTAAAAGCTCACGGTTATTTATCTCGTCCTCTTCCAGAATTCTTCTCGAATACTCCGTGATGTTTCTCCACAGGCTTCCCAAGACTTTTTCACAGTCTTCAAAACCACATTTACCAATGCTCGCCGGATAACCGCTAAGAGCCTTAAACATCTTAGCATGCTTATAAGAGTCGTCAGCAATATAGTTTAAGAGACACTTAACATCAGTGTCAACCGTAGTTTCAGCCATGTGTCGATATGCCTTGGCAACTTCCTCCTTGAACAGCCCGGAACAATAGAGAAGCCTAGCTATTTCATAACCTGAATCCGCCATAGCCTGAAAAACAACGATGTAATATAAACGTTTTGCTTTAACGTTATTTTTAGATGACAACCAAGCGCATTATCAAGTATTAATGTAACCTCGATTTTTCAGCATCCTCCATGCTTGTCTCAAGTGCAGGTATAAGCCACGACTTGTCCGCTGTTACAGTTGCTCTCAACCCTGTTAGCGCGCGTATTGTTTTTGATAAGGGGTTTAACTACCGGGTTCCTTTTCTGACGCTGCTCTTCAGTTTCCCTCAGTATTAACCTAACTGGATAATCAACCGAAAAAATAAATAGGTATTTAACAACCCAAGGTTGATGTCTTATCTGAAAGAAGAAATTTTAAGGAAAGTGTATTCCATAAGTGTTGACAGGCATTACGCATACTCGATACAAGCATTAATGGCTGTCCAAAGAAAAAGCTAGAGCTAGGCTAGAAAAACATGGTTCCAATGAGCTTACGCATGGGTTAAGGAAAGCTTGGTCCATCCCTCTAACCTCCTTCTCATGAAGTCTTCATAGAGCGTGCTGGTACTCGTATTTCTTCAATAAATCTAGTGGTCAGGCCTGATCATCAGCAAATGGTGAAGTTATGGTTAGTCTGATGAGTGGTTAATTTTATGTTAAGCACTAGTATGCCGAGAAAAGTTTATTATAGCGCGCGCAAACCTCTGATAAAATGCAAATTGTTGTCCGCGAGATGCAACCAAATGAGGAGGATGTCAAAAAACTTTTTGCGAGAAGCCTCGGCATTACTGATAGGATCATCTTCCAGTTATCATTTGAGGAGGCGCGGAAGAGTGCACTCAAGAAAAGCGGGGGAACCTTAGTTGCAGAGCTGGAGGGCAGGATAGTTGGGACAGTCTCTATGAGAATCCAAGTTTTAAAAGGCGTGAGGACAGGGTATATTGACGCACTGGTTTCGGACAAAGAGCTTCGGGGGAGAGCGATCGGCAAATCTCTGGTGAATGGAGCCATATCATGGCTAGAGGAGCACGGGTGTGAAGTCATCTACGCAACGGCCGACAGGTATAATTCTCCCTCATGGAATATGTTTATTCACAGGGGATTCCATCCTTATGAAATACCTGGGCAACTCAGGGACTATGGATTCAGCTTTCTAAGACTCTGGCTGGCAGAGTTCCATTTCATAGGTTTCGGAACATTCTTTCTCAGGCGGGGCAGAGAGCAAGGAAAAAGCTCGGAAACAAGAGAAGCGTGGCATTGGCTGGCTGCCATACTGGGTGTGTCAATAGTGTGGTGGATACAAGCACTGCGTGGCCAAGGGCCACTAATGCTTATCCTAATGGTTTTCATGATTGTAACGGTCAGCCTCCTAGCCCACGAGCTTTCGCAAAAGCTTGCAGCAAGAAAACTTGGCTTAGAAACAACTTTCAAAGCATGGGGATCAGGAATCCTATTCAGCTGGCTACTGGCGACAGCAGGCATTGTCTTCCCAGCCTACGGCTCAACGTATGTGAAAAAACTCGACTGGTGGTACAACCCGGAGAAAGAGAGGACTGGAATAATCTTTGCAACAGGCCTGCTCACAAGTCTGATGCTCGGCTTCGCATTTTGGGCAGTGTCAAACCTTACTACTAACAGTCTGATTGCGGTGCCAGCAACAGTTGGATACGTGACCAACCTGCTTATTGTCATCCTAAATCTGATTCCGATACAGGCAGCAGGCGGCTTCGTATGGGATGGTAAAAAGATACTTAAATGGAACAGGAGCGTTTGGACCACGCTTGTCGTAGCCGTGTTCGTTTTAATAATGTCGGATTTCTTCTTTTGGTAGACACGCATAAGCCTATAGAATAATACGAACCCTAATTCTTTATTGTCTCTGAAGCTGTTAAGCGGATGTTAAAACATACCGGAATGGTAATGTATTAATTATGGCCTTTTATCAACATACTCTTTATACTTTTTAACAGTTTCCGCCAGACTTTGGACATCAAATAGTTTGGAGCTTGTTAAAGCATTGGCCGCCGCCATATATATTTCGCTGATAATCGTTTTTAACTGTGGGTCAAGCACGGGAGGCTCAATACTACATAGGCTTTTCCAATCTTTAACACCTGTTTCTGCAGCCGTATGTTTTGCTTTTTCCACAGCATTATACCATTCTGTCTGCTTATAATACACACGGGCTATTTCCTTGCTTACATGAATACCTTGATATGTGAATCTACACTCATCCAGCGTACCCACAACATCTACAACCATCAGGCGTCTTTCAGGATCAAAGGCCAGTTCGATTTTCCCATCCTCATTCACCAAGCCTGCCTTTAGAGCTATTTCGGTTATTGTTTCGTTGACCTTTAAAAGCAAAGCCCTAACTTCTTCGACCTCTTCATCAGTTAGTCCAGCGATTCTTTTAGCCTCTTCCCATGCGATGTATCTATCGCCTTCTTCGAGTTTCGTGCTAACATCTAAAACGGGTTTAGCAAGTTTTTCACCAGGCTTCGGCATGTGATCTAGGCCCAGATCTTTTAGGGTTACAAGCCCTCGTTCAAGTCTTTTGAAAACTGATGAGCCTTCCGGCAGGCTGTTCCTGTAGATTACTTCTAATGGAAGCAGGTAATTTCTCAAGTCTGGCGTGTAGAAACTGTAATCGTATTTGAGTTTGCCTCCTTCTACGTAAGCATTAGGTCTATACACGTTCACAAGACTAATTTCCATGATGTGCGAGGGTTGTTCCAGTTCGTCGAAATGAACAATCCGCCCTTTCGCATCCACCAGCCCACGATAGTGGGTTTTAATACCTTTCTCTTCAAGTCTCTCAAAACAGTAGGCGCCCATAAGGCACAGGGCGGTGCCCTTACCTTCAATTTGGTCAGGCATTTCACCCCAGTCGAAAACAGAATACCGGTCTGAAAAGTGGAACCGGCCAATACCCATGCAATCTCGAGTAGGTCTCTTGATAACCTCAAGATCCTTTACGCTTCCCATAGGGATCCCTGACCTTACCACGCGAGACGTTTTAAATTTTTCTTTCATCCAAGACATCTCCTAATTTTAGCTGCTTCTACTAAAGAATTAGAAACACCGGCTTCGTCACCTTCAATGTAAGATAGCAAAAAATTATTTATAAAGTTTTCATGCTTCCTTTCCATGTATGTTTTGGGCCCAATTTTTATGCCGAGAGTTTTCTCTATAACATCAAGACCGCTAAGAACCTCTTTAAGAGCATCTCTCAACCCATCGCTACACATACCTGCTTTCTCAGCCATTTCTCTATATGCGTTCTTAATTATCTCTATGTTCCGCCATGAAAAATAACCGCCCGCAACATCAAGATCATGCTTCAAGTTAACGTAGTATTTATGAACAAGTTTCCACTCATCTTCTTTCAACTCAGCGAAAGCCTGGGCACCTAAAAACTCTTGCGGTATGCCTATAGAGTAGAGCGCCGCCGCGAAGGGAATAGCCCTAGGAAGAGCTACACCTCTAACTATACGGCTGTACCCGAAAAGCCCTACGTGAAGCTTTCTAGCTCTACGTGCAGGGACATAAGAGGCTACACTATTGATAAGAGGGGCCAATTTTTCAACAACATCTTCATAAGATCTCCTACTTTTGTAAAGTATTGCAGACAGCTTTTCCTCTTCCGAAGGATCTATGATTAATGGTTTTCCGTTAGGAAGGCTCTTGTTTAAGATGTTTATACACTCCTTTACCTGGGTAATAGGGTAATCATATTTTAGGGCAGACTGGATTGTAACTGTCGATAAACCTCCATATTCATGCAGAAACGCTTCAACGTTTTCTGGTGAAAGATGCCCCCTAAAAGGCATGGACCCCGTTCCAAGGATAATATGAATATCCGTGTTTAGCTTCTTTTCTAGGAATTTCAGCTTTGAAAAGGCTAGTTTAGAAAGCAGAACGGCACATAAAAGCCCGTAGTTAAGGGCAGGATCAGACCTAGCAGTGAAGACCCTCAGGTATTTTGGCTTCGCGCGCTACGGCCTTTATATAGGGCTCTACTATCTTGTCAGCTGATAAAACACTATCATAATCCTCTATTAAAGGAATAACCTCGATACTTTTAGGCTTAAAGCATCCAACCCAGTCTTTAACCTTTAAGCCACCATCATCCAAACATGCTTCTTCAACACTGGTTATAGCAATCCTATAATAGTTATAAAGCCAAATGAGCTCCTTTGAGTCTGTTGTGAAAGGAAGTATGACTTCAAAGAATGGCGTAACCTCTTTTTTGTAAAAGGTAGATGCAACATCACATGCGACTGTAATGTTATATAAAGTTTCGACAAAAACCTTTCTTTCAGCACCCTCAATCTTCGGATTGGGAACCCTATAAGTTAGGAAAACATCTTTTCCAAGCTGATGCTCACTAAAAAACTCGGCGTGTTTTTCTAAAAGTTTTCTAACAACACGTGTGTCAACATCCTTTCCCTCGGAATCCCACATCACCTCATGACAGCCAAGTCGACTAAAAGCAAAATAAGCTTCGAAAATTTCAGCATCTCCCTCAATAATGTTGCCTCTGCACCACTCTGGAAGATTAGCGTTATCTGGATGTTGAGTCGACATGGTGGCAGGGATTTTTCTACCTTCCAAGCCACCCTCGTGTATAACGGCATGTTTTTAAGCATTTTTAGTCCTAGGTGATAGTTATGATTTATCGTATTGTATTATTCATCACATGGTCATTTGACAAAAAACTTAAAAAGAGAATAAGGCGGCTACAACCAAGCTTTGGAGGAGGAGTTATCGCATGTCTAGCCAAGAGACTAGCACAAGAATCCAAGTCCGTTTAGAAGAGAAATGGCATTCTCTAGGTGTCGAGGACGTTATGCGTCTTCTGAACACGAAGGCTAGTGGTTTATCTGATGATGAAGCTAAAGAAAGACTTGAGATATTTGGTTTTAATGAGCTGGTTGGCGTTGGAAAAATTTCACCGTTAAGGATTTTTCTTAACCAGTTTAAGAGTATACTCATCCTGATTCTAATTGCCGCCACAGCGATTTCAATAATCATGGGCGAGGAAGTTGATGCAATAGTTATTTTCGCAATAGTCTTAATTTCTTCCACACTAGGTTTCTTCCAAGAGTATCGTTCTGAGAAGGCTTTAGAGGCATTAAAAAAGATGCTTACTCCAACTGCCACAGTCATAAGAAACTCTCAAGAAAAAGTTGTACCATTGAGAGAAATTGTACCCGGAGATATAATTGTCTTGAAGGAGGGAGACAAAGTACCTGCTGACGCTAGGCTAGCCGAGGCAATAAGCCTATATGTTAATGAAGCCTCTCTAACCGGAGAATCCATGCCGGTTCTTAAAGAATCAATAATGCTTTCGAGCGACGTACCTGTCCCGGATAGGCGGAACATGGTTTTCTCGGGAACAGAGGTTGTCAGAGGCAAGGGCAGGGCTGTTGTCGTTGCTACTGGTATGAATACTGAGTTTGGAAGGATCGCTAGGCATGTGACTGAAACAGAGAAAGAGGAAACACCCTTAGAGAAAAGGTCAAGGGAAATAGGAAAGTGGCTGGGAGTAATAGCACTAGTCGTAGTCGTGATGCTTACAATCGTAGGAATTTTAAGAGGTATGGAAATCTTAGAAATATTCATGTTTAGCGTTGCTTTAGCGGTTGCAGCTGTTCCAGAGGCTCTGCCCGCCGTTGTGACCGGAAGTCTAGCTATTGGAATATACAGGATGGCTAAAAGAAACGCCTTAGTAAGGAAAATGCCTGCGGTTGAAACCTTGGGATCGGTGACGGTTATCTGCTCGGACAAGACTGGGACGATAACTAAGGGGGAGATGACCGTCCGCCAAATATACGTTGATGGCAGACTTATCGAAGTAACAGGGGTTGGCTACGAGCCTAAAGGAGAGTTACGCTTAACCGGGATATATGATAATGATATTCTTAATGGGGAAAGGTTTAAACTTTTAATGGTTTGCTCTATTCTATGCAATGACGCAAACCTAGTAAGCGATGGAGGCAAGTGGTATATTAAAGGTGATCCAACGGAGGGCGCACTCCTCGTCGTTGCAGCAAAAGTAGGCTTCAATCCCGAGGATGTGCGCAAAGCCCATCCACGGGTTTATGAAGTCCCGTTCAGCTCTGAAAGAAAGCTTATGACGACAATACACACAAGATTAGAGCAAGAAAACATATTCTGTATGAAAGGTGCGCCCGAGAAAGTTTTGGAGAAATGTACCTACATCTACGAACCTGACGGTATAAAAATTTTG
>CAZWPT010000031.1:0-13835 GCA_964635675.1 uncultured Nitrososphaerota archaeon
TGTTTGAAGGAGAAACGTATCTTCTCCAAGCTCGTTAAGGAACATATTTTCTCGCCGAGCCCGGTGCTCGCCGGGCCCACTACGGCTTTCAAGCTCGACAAACCTTTCAAAACAGGCTTTTTAAACTCTTCTAAACTTGTAGAACACTCCTTACCCGGCTTATGAACGGTAAAAACACCTAGAATTAAAATCTAAATGGCACTTCTATAATTAGATGCCCCTGCTTTTCTCGCGGATTCTGGCCAAAAGTTAGCGCGCGCTATTACGTAAGGAGGGCCTCCACTGGCCTCACCATGTTTTTCTCCACTGTTTGCTCGCGTAGGCTCTAGACGCCCAGTTCAGCAGGATGTAGAAAACGTATGTTTGATACCAGTGGGCTTCATGATGGTTTCTCTCTTCAAACCTGTATTTTTCTTCAGAGGTAGCTTCAAGGTCTGAACCCATGTAGACGATTCTCCTCCAAGGGTCTTTAGAGAGCACGACTGCCGGCGTATTCTCAATATTGCCGGAGGAGCCCTCCGGCGGTTTTCCCAATACTGCGATGGTTTCACCCCAATCCCTGGTTTTAACCCTGCATGCTTTGAAACCGTCTCAGACTCATACATGGATCTCTTCCTGAGCGCAGGTTCCAAAATGCTTCCGCCTGCGTTTAAGTAGCTTATGCTTTTCGATTCAAGGCTTTTCTCTTCAAGGGTTACTGGGCAATTAACGCTTGGAAACGGTTCCCCCATCCACACGACGCCGCCTTTCATCGATAGAAACTCGTCTGCAAGAGGGCCGTACTCTTCAGGATCCTGGTTAACCAGCCATAACGCCACATATCTACCTTTTTTAAGCATCAGCTTTGCCTCGTCTAAATCATCTACGAAGTAAAGGTTCGGATAGGAGTGCATGATGTTCCTTTCCACGCCTTTTGAGTAGACATAGAAGCGGGCTGGCGCGCGCGTGGTATTTTGGCGGCTGTCACCCTCCTCGTATTTCCATCCTTCAGGCGTGTGTAGAGATAAGGAGCAATCCGTGAAGCCTTCAGCCTCGGCTTCAACCTCTATCTCAACTCCGGGTATGAAGGCGTTGTCAAGAGTATTTACTACTGGAACTCCATCCCTCTTTTTTAAACGTAGCTCAACGCTTGGAAAAAGTTTTTCGCCGACCACAAGTATTACCCAGGTTTTAAACTCTGGAATTTCGATTCTGACCTTCCGCTCCTCAACCTTGACTTCTAGGTTTTTCACACCGTATTCCGGGGTGGTGAAAGAAACTTCCGGCGGCCACTTTAAATTGAAACCTGAGCGCGCGCTAGGGTTTCGAACAATTCTGCCCTTCTCCAGGGTTTCTAGCCTCCTCCCTCGCGTCGGCCATTGAAACAATAGGGGGTAATAACCCTTATTTAATACCTCTGTTCTTGACTACTCGTTAACAATAGAATTCAACGGCTTTAAAGACCTTCTGTGCCGCATAAAGCCACGAAGAGGACTGTTCAACAGCCGCGATCTTCTGCATAGATAAATATTGCCTGCCATGCTTCTAAGTGGGCTTGAAGGGAGGAGCCGACAGATGGGCGGGTTAAGATTTCAAAAAAGGGTTATCGGCATAGTGGACAATTCCCCGGCTGAGTTCAATACTTTTTCCGCAGTCGGCGACATAAATGGGGATGGGCTTCCAGACGTTGTCGTCGGTGGTAGAAGTGGTAGGATGGTCTGGCTGGAGAACCAGGGTTTCGACGAGCCTTGGGAGCAGCATTTTATCGACGAGGTTGAGATGCTTGAATGCGGCGGCAGTGTTTATGATATTAACGGGGACGGCTTGCCTGATGTGGTGTGCGGCGGAGACTGGAGGTCTGACGAGGTCTGGTGGTGGGAGAACCCTTGTCGGGCTGGGGCAAAGTGGTTGAAAAGGCTTGTCGCTAAGACTGGGCATACACAGTTCCACGATACTGCCATAGGCGACGTAACTGGAGATGGAAAAGTCTCGCTTGTTTTCACAAATCAGCATGGCGACGGTGGTACAAACATATACCGTTTGCCACTGCCCAAAGACCCTTCAGCTGGCCCATGGCCAAGCTTAGAGCTAGTGGCCAAAGGCAAATGGGAGTATAATCCTAAGAATAAGTGGCTCCCGGATGGGCGTCAGCCAGAGGAGGGCCTAGCCATAGGCGATGTCGACGGTGATGGTCTAAACGAGATTATCTGTGGAACCCATTGGTATAAGCACTGGGAAGGCGAATGGTTAAGCCATAGGTTTGCAACCGGCTACATCACTACGAAAGTCGCTGTGGGAGACCTGGATGGAGACGGGAGGCAGGAAATCGTCTTGTCCGAAGGAGACCCCTGCATCTACGGCCGTACGGAGGGTGGAAGGCTCGCCTGGTTCAAGCCAGATGCTGACCCTGAAACACTTTGGGAGGAGCATGTAATTGAGGATGGATTGGTGGATGCTCATTCGCTGCAGTTAGGCGATATCTCTGGTAATGGTAGGCTGGACATTCTCGTTGGAGAGATAGGGTTGGCGGACCCGGAGACCGATATGTACATCAACCATCCGCCTCGGCTCATCATCTACGAGAATAAGGGAGGAGCCGTGTTCACCCCGCATGTTATAGATGAGGGCACGGGTACGCATGATGCTGTCCTAGCGGAATTAAGGAGTGGGGGTGTTATGGACATAGTTGGTAAGCCTTTACATGGCCCGGAGAAGTGGCGTGTGCACGCTTGGCTTAACCCAGCGGGTTCCGGAAGGGATGAGCAGTGCTAAGTATACTCGTTAACGGTTAAAAATTTCGGAGGCTCACTTGCTAGCGATCATCACATTTCGGAACCTGAGTGAGGGTGCTGAAACACCGTAGTCGTGTCTCGTATCGTTACCAATCACGTCTAAACCTTCTTTAAGCATCTCGTAGAAATTGCTCGAGATAACCCCGTTCTTCACAGGCCTAACCAACTCTCCGTTCTCAACCATGTAAGCATGGGTTATCGTGGCGTTCAAGTGTCCGCTCACAGGGTTAGACATCCATTCTCCTATCGTGCTCATCACTAGGACGCCATTCTTAGTCTCCCCGAGGAGTTCTTCAAAAGTCGCGTCCCCGGGTTTAAGGTGGAGATGATGCGGAGAAGGCCTGGGAGCCGTGGAGTAGCCCCTCGACGCGTTTCCCGTGGATTCCCTCCCCTCCCTGTTTGCAGTGTAAGTATCGTAGAGAAACGTTTCTAAAACACCCTTGCCCACTACGGTCAGGTTCCTCGTAGGGTAGCCCTCGTCGTCGAAGGGCTTTGAGCCAAGCGTATTCACACTGGCACCCAGGTCTTCAACAGTAACCCTGTCCGACATTATTTCTAAACCTATCTTGCCGGCGAGGGGTGACCTGCCCTCCTGAACGTTCAACGCTGAAACCGCTGGGTTAAGCATGACGGGCAGCAGCGAGTCCGAAACTCTGTTAAGCGTTATAACCTCATACTTCCCGTTGGGTATTGCGCCTGCTTTAACGAACTCCCTTGCTCTCGAACCTGCTTCAACACCCGTCTTCCTGGCCTCCAGCTTCCTGTAGCTTCTAGCTATGCTGTAATCCGAGTAGGTGCCTACTTCACCAGCCTCATCAACCCTCGCCTCCACATATAGGAATGCCAGGGTCTCCCTCCTTTCAAGCGGCCCCCCGTAAGTATTCGCGTAAATCCCCTCTACGGCTCTAGACGTCATGAATCCGCGCACGGGCTTTGCTTCCCTGCAGCCCTCCTTAACCGCATCCAGGAGCTCCCTAGCAATTGGGAGCAGGTCTTCCGGAGTAGCCTCGGCAGTGGTCTTGTCAAAGGTTTCTCCAACGTCCCTCATGCTGATCTTCTCGTTCATCCTTACCCATCTCGGGTCCGGAGGAGAAACCCTTGCTATTGAAACAGCAGAATTCACAGCGCTCTCAATACCCGTGTCGCTTACATCCTGAGTGCCGACGACGGCTATAGATTTTCCAACGGCAACCCTGATCCCGAAGGATTTCAGCCTAACGGTCTTCGAAGCCTCCACTTCCCCCGCGAGGGTTAACGATGTTTCAGCCGTGCTCAGGAGGAAGGCCTCGGCCTCGGAGGCGCCTAGTTCAACAGCCTTCTTAACCGCTTTCTCAACATCCATTTCAACCACCTCCGACGATGAGCTCCCTAATCATCACGTGGGGCCCTCCGTCTCCAACCCTGGCGAGCTGATTATCCTTGCCGCAGCCGCCGAAGGCTGAAGTAGTTATCTTCAGGTCTCTCCCAACAGCCTCCACCCCCTTAAGCGTCTCAAGTATTGAGCCGGAGATGACCACGCCCCTGACCAGCTCGGCAAGCTCCCCGTTACGTATCATTCTCGAAGGCCCCGCGGAGAAAGTGAAGGTCCCGGAGGCTGTGTCAACCTGGCCTCCCATGGCGCCTCTTCCAACTATGTATATTCCCTCTACAGCCTCCTTAATAATCTCCTCGGAGCCATGGTCCTTAGGCATCATGAAGAAGTTTGTCTGCCTCACAATTGGGAAGTGGGTGAAGTCCTGCGCCCTACTGTTGCCTGAAACCGGCAGGTTAAGCATGCCGGCTGTCTCCCTACTCGTCATGAAGGATTTTAGAACCCCTTCTTCAACAGCCACAACCCTCCTCTTAATGTTACCCTCGTCGTCGAACGGGACGAAGTATCCTCCCTCGGCAAGACCGTCGTCAACTATCGTGACTAAGGGTGAAGCAATCTCTCCTCCAAGCTTACAGGATAGTATTGAGTCCCCTGAGGAAACCAAGTCTCCCTCGCACGCGTGTCCGAAAGCCTCGTGAAGTATCAGGCCAACCATCTCCGGGTCGGCCACCGTCTTAAGCCTGCCAGACGGGGGTAGTGGTGCTTTAACAGCCTCCTTGGCCAGTCTGCTGACACTCGCTGAGAACTCGTTCCAATCCTTGCCCTCTATGAATTCCCAGCCGGCTACAGCGGACTCCTGGTCGCTAACCCTCTCCATCGCCCCGGCTTCGAAAGCCACGCTCATATGCGCAAGACCCAGCAATGATGATTCGTATTCCAGATCGACTCCGTCGCTCGTGACAACGTACCTCCAGTCACGCTGGATGCCAAGCCTTGTAACAGCAGACTTTATTCCCTCTAAGCCCAGCCCAGCCTTGTTCGCCTCTAGGGTAAGGCTTACTTTAGCCTCGTCGGAAACGTCCTCAGGCTTTTTCCTCCAGGCTGATTTGAAAACACCCTTACAGGCTTCTCTTTCACCCAGCTTCTCTACACGCCTAGAGGCTTTAGCTGCGGATATGGCTTTCCCAACAGCCTCCCTAACGCTTTCACGGTTAAGATCGTTCGTCGAAGAGAAGCCGAACCTAGTGTCGTAAAACACCCTGATACCCAATCCGGCGGAGAAAGTTTTAGAAAACTCCTTGAGAACCCTGTTGTCGATGGTGATCAACTCGTAGTTCGTCCGTTGGGCCCTGGCTTCAACATAGGTCGCGCCCGATTCCTCAGCTGTGCTCAACCCATAGGTCGCCAGCTCCTTCAACATTTCAACCATCGGGAAAACATGGTTAAACAGGCTATTAAGTCTTCCTGGGCACCGCCTGTATTACCCTGAGAGTATTCTGCCGTGGAGGTTTTTAAGTGGAAAATAGTTTTAATATCTGGTCTTCATATTAAAGAGTAGGGGTTGAGCGTTGACTGGCATCACGTGTGGCGCTCCTGTTTCAGAGGTAAGGCAGACGAGCGGGGAGAAAGGTTTCAGGTTTTTCTCAATGCTTAAGTCTCATAGAAAGATGCTGGCTCTGAGCCTCATAATCCTTCTGCTTTTCTCCACCGCCATGTACTTTCTGGCAGGCTTCGTCATGAGGCCCAGCATAATAGGGGTTTTAGAAGTAGAGGGGGCACTGCTCACAGGGGACCAGGCAGCCCTATACTCTCAAGCGATAATGGAGGCTATGTTGAACGAAAGCATAAGGGGAGTGGTGCTTAAAGTGGATTCTCCAGGCGGGTACGCCGACCTTGTTGAACAGGTTTACCTGGGCCTTCTAGAGCTTAAAAGCAGGAAGCCGCTCGCCGCCTCCATTACAATGGCCCTGTCGGGCGGATACTACATTGCTGTATCCTCTGACTACATATATGCGCATCCCAGCTCAATGGTTGGAAACATCGGGGTTATAGGGGTGGGCCCACCGATTCTAGTGCCCTCGGAAACGGTTCTGGAAAGCGGTGTGCACAAGGTAACCGGATACTCGAGACTACTGTTTTCCTTCAACCTGAGCCGGGCCCTCGACAATTTTGTCAACGCTGTTGAGCGTGGAAGGAGAGGAAGGCTCAGGCTCCCCCTTAACGTGCTTCGCAGGGGCTCCATATACATGGGGAGCGAGGCCTTGGAGGCTGGGCTTGTAGACGAGCTGGGCTCGGTTGAAAGCACTCTTAAGAGGGTTGCTCAGGAGGCTGGAGTCGTTAAGTATTCCGTCGTCGACCTTGTGGAGTCGGTGAAGAGCAGGCTTGCGGTGCTTAAGCCCGGAGTGGAGGAGCAGGCTCCTTGGGTTAACCTGACGGTGGCTAAGCTGAACGAGATTCACCCTCCACCCTCGATCTATTATCTTTACCTGCCTACTAACGCCTCGCTATACTCGTCGTTACCGACAATTCAAACTCTTGGCGGATGGGCTGGCGGAGAAAGCAAGAGCCTAGTTTTAGTAGACAAGTCGCACGGCAACCTAGTCTCCTATTTGGACCTGGAGGTTTTAGCGAGGGAGCTCATGTTGAGGAACGCGACCATCTCCTTCGTAACGAGCTGGAGTTCACTGGAGTCTAAGCTTGACTCGGCTGCAGCAGTGATAATAGCCGCTCCGACGTTGGAGTACTCGGAGGAGCAGGTTGAGAAGCTGAAGAGCTTCGTGGAGTCCGGGAAGACGCTGGTAATAATGTATGACCCTGCCGAGGAATATGTTAGGATTCCGGATCTAACCTGGCCGGTGAACTCTCTCTCAACACGCTTCGGCGTCTTCTTCAACAGCGGCTACCTCTACGATGAGGAGAGGTTCTTCGGCATGTATAGAAACATATATGTCGAAGACTTCCGAAACCATACGCTAACCACCAACATCTCTAGAATAGTTCTTTATACTTCAACCAGTATTTGTTCAGCTGGTAAAGGCGTTGCTTGGACCTTTAACACTACTTTCTCATCAGTCGCGGAACGGCCAAACAAGTATGACGTTATTAGCGTTGTTGAGCTGAACGGGGCTGTTATCGCTATCGGCGATATCTCATTCATGCAGGAGCCCTACTGCTACGTGGGGGACAACTATAGGCTTCTGCAAAACCTAGTTTCCATGATTACCTCAGGGGTCAAATAAGCCGGGCTGACGCAGGTGAGGAGACGCTTAGTAAGCCATACGCCTTTGTTTATTCAAGGATATCCTGTAGCGATTTGGAAACAAGGGCTGGAAAGCCGTTTTACAAACTCTTTTTTAAATGTTTGTAATAAATACAGGTATCATGAACATTAAGAAAGCATGACAAGCATCATGAGACGCCTCGAAACACGCTTCAACCATTGGCTAAAATCAGTTCTCCTATCTTCATCGGACAGAGTGCGCTCGAGAAAGCTGCATTAATAAAAACCTTTTACTCTATTTATTCCTCCTCGATTATGTATAGTTTAGACAGCTGGACCGTGTTTTCTTTATCGATAGTTCATGAGCTTTTTTAATTACTGAGAAAGCCTCGTGTATATCCTTAGCTAAGAAAAGTAGCTCAACATCCTCAGGATCCAGTAATTTGTGTTTTAAGGGCCATTTCTTTATCCATTCTAGGAAATCAAACCACATTTCTCCAAGCAGGATTATAGGTATGTTAGAGATATGTTTCACTTGAAGTAGTTGCCACGTATAGGTAAACTCTAGCAGTGTTCCTACGCCTCCTGGAGCTACCACAACTACATTAGAATGACTTATGAAGCTGTCGAGACGAGTCGAAAAACGTTTGAACTCCTTTTTTATGTCTAGGTGGCCGGACTCTTCTTCTTCAAAGGGAAGCTTGATTCTCAAACCTATTGATTTAGCTCTTTTATCCCGGCGCCCATAGTAGTGGCCTTCAGCAGCAGCATTCATAAGCCCAGGTCCACCTCCAGTAACTATGTTCATTCCTGCTTCAGAAATCATCGTGGCCAAGTCGCGGATCTCTTTATAGATAGCACTGTTTTTTCTTATTCTTGCTGAACCAAATATGGCGACGGTAAAATTTCTCCTCGAACCGGTTTTCTTGCTGTTGTGTTTCAAAGACGCTATTCGCCCCCTTACCTGTCCTCTTCACACACTTCTAAACCTGTAAGCTTCGCCGCAGCGATTACATCATCCCTATGGTCTCCCAGGAAGCTTACCCTGTGGAAGCCGAAAGCATCCCAATCGTAGTTTTCCAAAATCTTCTTTGCATCGGATTCAACAAGAACCTTTACTCTACATGCTTTTTCATCCCTAACCATGCCGACGATAATTCCGGTTCTTATCGCGATCTTCTTCTTCAATATGCTTATCTTTATTGTCGTTAAAGTTTCTCCTGCCGGAAACTCTACAAATGGCACCGCACCCATTCCATGAGATTCACCATGCCTTTCTATTTCATACGGCAACGGTTCCTTCCCTATTCCCCGCATTCCCGTCGGTGCAAAGCAATGCATGTAAGTAACACGGTTATGGATGGTGTCGAGCGAGTGGTTTGTCAGGATGCTCGGCTTGTCGAAAAGATATCTGACGAATAGAGCGCTTACCCCGGAATCTAGGTCGGCCTCGCAGATGCCAGTGTAACCCTCATCCATAAGCCTAGAGAACGCGAAACACGGGAACGCGGGAATCTTCCCGGTGAGAAAAAGGGTTCCGCAGTCAAAGGATATTGCATCCGCGCCGTGTTTTTTCATCAGTTCCCTTGAAGCCAAGTAGAGTCTAGCAGCGTTATGAATGGCCTTTTCCGAAACCTCAGGATGGATCTTTTTCGCACTTTTTTCCCATTTCTCGATAATTCTTCCGACTTCGTATGGATCCACTTTGCGGTAATACTCGATGATCTCGTCTGGATGAAGCCTTGCTACTTCAACACCGAAAACCTCCTGCAAATTCTTCTTATATAGTTCTTCGTTTCTCCTCCAAGAATGCGCTTGATCTGTGCCAACCAGGTCTATGTACGATTCTTCGATTGACCATTCGCCTTCTCCGCTGACAACCTGCCTAATCATTTTTTCGACATATGGTTTTCCTATGTCTGGGCCAACGAGCTCCATAAGTCCCTCTAAGTCGAGGCGAGTCTTCTCATCAATAGTGTACAGTAGAATCCTCTTGCCCTTCATCAAAAGTATTCTTCTAAGTATGTCTACGGCTTTCTCAACATCTTCTAAATCCGGTGAGGATACTGGTAGGACCCTGTATCCTTTACCCTTTACCCTATCATATATTTGCAGGAATACTGCGTCTCCGCCATAGGGATTGTTAGCTAAAACGGTTGGAATGTTAAGCTCGACAAGCTCTACGCCAGCATCAACGATTCCAGGGTCTCCGTATTGTCCAACCGTATAAACCAGCATTCCGTCGCACTGCTTCGCGTCATCCTTGATCTTTTTCATCAAACCCGCGTCATACTTTGTAACTATTTCTTCGTCTACAAAATCTAAATCACTAAACCTTGAACGAAGCCTGTCTAAAACTGTTTTTTTATGGTTTTCATTGTCGAATCCAATGTACGGGTGACCCGCTTCAAATTTAGGCTTACTTATAAATACTGTGCAAATCTTCATGTCTTGAAAGTTTTGATTGCAGTATTTATTTTTTATGTCTAAAACTTTTTTGATTAGGTTTAACAATTCTCGGCCAAATGAGGCTGTATTCGAAACTATGACCTTGTAGGAAGCTATTTAAACAACTTCAACCCATTTATCATAAGGGTGATAAATATGGGTGTTGAGTTGTTCAATCGTAAAGTATTGATAACAATAGTTGTGATTGCAACAGCTCTCGCCGCAGTCGCTTTTGCAGCTCATTTAACATGGGTTAAACACAATGAGTCTAAGCCTGTTGAAGCATATGGTTTTGTCAGGCTTCCTAGCCCTAGTATAAAGGGTAATGTTTCTGTTGAGGAAGCAATCCAGCGAAGAAGGTCAGTAAGAAGCTACAGTGGTAAACCCCTGAGCCTTCAAGACGTTTCGCAACTAATGTGGTCGGCTCAAGGAATCACGGATCCTGCTAGGGGATTTAGAGCAGCCCCGTCTGCTGGAGCAACCTATCCGCTGGAAGTCTATTTGGTAGTCGGGAAAAATGGCGTAACAGGATTGGATGAAGGGCTCTACCGCTATAATCCTCACGAGCATCAGCTAGAAAAGATATTGGAAGGCGACTTACGTTCAGCTCTAGCTCGGGCTGCGCTAGACCAGAGCTGGGTTAGGGAAGCATCGATCAACATAGTAGTAGTGGCCGTCTATGAGCGTACGACAAGCAGGTACGGTGAGCGCGGTGTCCGCTACGTTCATATGGAGGTCGGCCACGTGGGGCAAAATCTCTATCTGCAGGCAACTGCTCGCGGGCTAGGTATGGTTGTGGTTGGAGCTTTCAACGATGATGATGTTCGTAGTCTTCTGCGGCTGCCGTACGATCAAAAGCCTCTTTACATCATTCCAGTCGGCCACCCGAGGAGTTGATTGAAATGTACAGCCTCTCATTGCACTATCTTCTTGCCGACATAACATTGGTTTTATTGGTAGCCACTACTCTAACAGGAGTTGCACCGTTCGTTAAGCGTGCTAAACACTGGTATGGGCACCTAATAATTCTTCACGCAGCTACTGGGTTTCTAACATTACTATTCTTCCTGCTGACATATTTACTTGCGCCGAAAATATGAATAGTACGCGTAATCGAATTTGAGTTTGTGATTCGCTAAAATGCGTCACTATTCTATACCTGATTATGCTAGTAACAGTCAACGAGGCCTGTTTAAGTCCTTTTCTAATACGCTATATGAAAAATCGAGGATTATGTCACTATCTCCTCAAGCCTATCTTTTTTAGCAGCATGCTTTATCTCTAGCATCGGAAGATCCATTGGGGTTTCAATCCTTTCTAAACCATGTTCCCTCAGGAGACTGAAGTATTTCAACGTTAGCCTACGCATCTCAGGCGAAGTGGGCCCTACACACGGGCAGCCGGGTATCCTTGGGCTAACGTCGAAAACATAGAAATCAAGCCTCTTCTGCTCAGGATCCTCAGCATCATATGCTATTGCTCCCTGCAGCGCGAATAACCCTATCATTCCTGGCGGATACTCGACCTCGCATATTCTCCTGAATCTTTCGGCAGTCCTGTAGACAAGGGGTTTGAGAGATTCTCTCATCGTTAAGCCGTAGTGGCCAACCTCCTCATTCTTAATAGGCGTGTCGAGGGACATCTGGTCTCTGGCTGGAAGTCCGAGTATGCCGTGCAGGTTTGTCTGCTTCCTGTCGTCGAACCCGAGCAGGTCGAAGTCGTCGAAAACATCCTTCAAAGCCCATCCTTGGAAGTTAGCGTTAAACTTCTGACCCAGCACGTACTCCTCTATTCTGGCTTTCTCCAACCCTTCCTTGCTTATCACGTCCCTTCTAACAAGCTCCTCAGCCCTCCTGTAGTATTCCCCCGCTGAGGAAGCGTAGAAGAATGCTCTTTCAAGCGGCTTCTTCTTCTGCTGAACCTTAACTATAACAAGCCTGTCAATCTCTTCAGGACTATTGAACTTCCGCGGCGTCTTTATCCCTGCTTTCTCGAGAAGCCAGTACTGATTCCTATCTGCATTGCGTTCTTCAGCCCTCAGAATCATCCTGTTACCGTACATCGGTACTCTAAAAACGTTCTCAATATTATCGTAGCCAACATATACTGAGAATGACCTGTTAGGTATGAATATTGTGTTTAACCTTATCATTTCGTCTTGAACATCTTCTCTCACAATATCTGAGAATTTTTCGAGGAGAATCGTATGGTCGAAGAGATGCTTATTATACTTTGCGTAAAGCTCCTCCCTGCCTTTCTGACATACAACGAGTGTCTTGAATCCTAAGGATTTAGCAGATATTCCCACCTCCTCTGCTGAATGCGAACCCAGTACGCCAATAGTAATATTATTAGCATCGTATTTTGAAACAACACTCTGGATTTCCTCTCTCTTAATTACCATTCTGCAGCACCACTATAATCCTCTGTTGTTACCCGCCTTAATATTTCTTCTTTTCCTCACCATATTTGTCCTTGAAGCACGGTTCCTACCTGAGGCTATTGGGTCAGAGTTCAAGATACATTCTGACTACGTCGTCATACCCTTCTCTTGTACGCGCCATTTTCGGTATTACTCCTGCTTCCCTAAATCCAACTTTCTCATATACGTGACGCGCTCTAGTATTCGTAGACAATACATCCAGTATTAACAGCCTTAAGCCAGCTTTTCTCGACTCCTTTATAAGAGTTTCCAACATCTTGGTTCCTATCCCCCTATTCCTTTCTCTCGCAACAATGATCCCGAGAAGCCCCACGTGGCTTTGATGCCCCCCAGTTTGTTCGTCTCTGAGTTCCCGATAACTTTACCATTAACCTCTGCCACAACCATTATTGTTCTGCCTTTTTCTATATTCGCTAAACGGCCAGCTAGCCACTCCGCCTCCTCCTCCCTGGTAATTATCCTGTCCATCGTGATAGGAGCTCCTTCTTCAACAAGCGAGTTGATAAGCTTCGTTAGGTCGTCGAGATCTTCCCATCTCGGGCTTCTCAAAACTAGCTTGGAACCATTTTCCAAAAAGAATTCGCCGTATACTCTTGCCAAACCTCTTCTCCTATACTTTATGACTCCTTTTGTATTTTTAAAAATTCGCATTATCCTAGTATTTCTTTCAGCCTACCCTGCTCAATAGCCTCCCGTATCTCCAGGGCTATTCTCCTGCCCGTAGTCATAGGTATGCCGTGCTTCAGATAAGCATACGGGGAGCCTTCCATAAATACGTTCGTGCCGGCAACTATCCTGGCTGAAATCTCGAAAACGTAGAATTTCAAGTCCGGCGTGACAACCGTCTCCAGGCAGAATGGCCCGAATATGCCTGGCTCGCAGACTTCCCTAGAGGCTTCGACAACCCTCTGCCCCATTTTGAAAACCTCCGGCAGGAGGGATTCACGCAGGAACAGTGGGAAATTCCCGACAATAGTGTAGGTTACGTCAATGCCCTCCTGTAGGCCAGCAGGAATCCTTGATATCGCGTCAACATTAGACTCGTACCTTCTGTCGAAACCCATCAGCTCAAGCTCCCCCCTGATTACGGAGTAGAAGTAGTGAATATAGACGGGGATGCCTATCACGTACTCCTGGATAGAATAATCCTTTGAGCCCCTGATCTTCTGGCGGAACTCCTCGCTGCTTCTCGCCAGAAAATACCCCTGCCCGCCTTTAGCGCCTTGAAACTTAACTATGCACAGCCTATCTATCTCATCAGGATCCTCATAGACCCTAGGAAGGTTAAGCCCAGCTTTCTCCAGCCATTTCCTCTGCCTATCCCTGTCGCTCTCCCATAGGAGGATCCTCCTGTTACCGTAGTAGGGGACTCTGATCTTCTCAACCGCCTCCAGGCCCATGTATGCTATTAGGGATGCGTGGGGCACTAGGATCGCGCTATCCCTCGAAAGTTCATCCTCCACGGTGTGGAACTCGCTGTAGGAAGGGATCTCGACAACCCTGTCAGCGACTCTGAAATGACGGTATACGAAGCAATGCTCCTTTTTGCAGACTACTATCGTCCTGAAGCCCTCGTCCTTCCCTCCTCTAAGGATTTGGAGCGCTGAGTGGCTTCCGACGGTTGCGATGGCGTATTTACTC
>CAZWPT010000032.1:0-54661 GCA_964635675.1 uncultured Nitrososphaerota archaeon
CCACTACTCACATCCTTTAATGCGGGGAGGTGATATGTCTTATCTTCAAACAGGGTTGTAGGAATATAGTCTTCGAAAATGGTGTAGCTGAAAGGGAGTTTAAAAAGAAATCTGTCATAATTTTCCGAATTTAAAACATAAAGTTGTATAGGCCATATGTTTCCTAGAGAGAGTTGGAAATCGAGGTTGCGTTGAGGATTATTGGTACGTGGTACTTTGAGGTCTACGGGCAATAACACCGAGTAGATGAATGATGGATTCTCTACTTCCTCGGAGGTTGTAACAAGTATTTTTACAGTAAGATTCTCCTGAGAATAAGGGTTAAGAAGTATGAAATCAGGGCTTACTGGCCCCCAAACGCCTTTAACTTCCCAATAAGAAAAAGTTTTATTAAATTTAACGGAAGAGACCCCTCTTGCTTCAAAGTAAGAATTTATCTTTTTTCCTTCCTTCATATATTCGTAAAATGAATAAGAATTCATATAGTAAACATCGAATTTCCTTCCCTGTTTCTCTTCAATAGTGCAGTTTATATAAACTTTATCGAGGTCCTGATATGGCCTTTTAAATGGAAGGTCTAAAGAGACTCGCTCATAATGTAATTTATAGTAGTTGGCTTTAATGCTAATGCTGACGTTTAATTCCTCCATCCTATTATACATTTCTGTTATACTTAAGCCTCTAACGGTCTTCTCTACCATGAAGTAAAGCCAGTTAGGGATAGATTCAAAAAATAGGCTAAAGCTATAAACGGACTTTCCCTTACCCTCGAATAAAGCATAATATTTCTTGCCACCTAGCCAAGCAGAGACATTTCCATAGTCACTAAAAACGTAGAAATTAAAGGGCTTTAGAGAGGTTTCGCTAACTACCCCCGTTATCGTAAAGTTTTTAGAGAGATAACCTAAAGAGCCAAAATCTCTACACACCTCATACGTATATTCTTTATGCCAATAAACTTTAATGTCGTATTCCTTAGAAAACTCCCTTTCCTTCCACATTGGTGGGACTTCGACGGTTTTGTTAAGAAGCACTCTTTTCACTATTTCTCTTTTAGGCTCTATACTCAATTCGCGATCTATCAATGTAATGTTCATGGGTACCCACTTCTGTTCTCTTAAAATGATGGTTGGAGGCTGAATTATTAGAAGTACTCCAAGCAATAGCACAAATATTCCAATACCTGTCATCTTACTAAGTTTCATTCTTTGTCTATCCTGATTAATAGCGCGCGCTTAAAAACTTTCTCATACGCACTACGAATTAACGCCCACTCACTTATGCACATGAAATGAGAGGAGGATAGTCATAAGGTTTCGAAGCTCTAGACCTGGAGCTTGAGGCTCCAAGTTCTGGACCTAGGTCTAAGACAGTAAAGGTAAGGATGAGAAAAAAGAGGGTTACCGGGGAGATTTCTCCTCAACACGCCATAAGCCTTATTAACATGTGCAACAGGTTTCTGTTAAACTTTTATGTCGATGGATGAGCTTGAGCTAAAAATAGTTTCGGGTGATGGTGAGGTCTGCAGGTTTAGTGTTAAAAGAGGCTTCTCGCCCCGGGTTTTCTCAGCGCTTGGCAGCTCCCTGCCCAAGATAGGCGTTGTGGGGAAGGGGGATACTTACTTGTACCTAACCATGGGCCTGAGAATCGGGGTTGAGAAGACTATTTCAGAAGCATCCCCAGGGGATGTGGGTTATTCTCCGCGTTTCCAGGGGCTTGTTTTCTTCACGTCCGATTCTCCCGACTGCAGGTTTCTAAACGCTGCTCTCATAGGAAGGCTTTTAACACCTCTTGATCCTTTGAAAAACCTCAGGGAGGGAGACGTGGTTTCCGTTTCCCGTGTTTAAGCAGCCTGCGGAAACGTGTAGACAGGAATGCTGCTGTTACCGGTGACTCTTTTCACTAGGCCTCTTTCCTCTAAGCGTTTCAGAAGCCTTTTGGCCTCCCCCATTTTCAAGCCTGTCTGGCTGAAGACAACGTAGGGTGTTAAAACCTTAACCCCCTTAAGCTTCTCAAGCATCTTGTCATCCTCGCCGCGGAGTATTTCACCCACCTTCTTCTCGCTTTTTAAGCGTTCAGCCTTCTCCTTCTTACTCTCCTCCTTCTGCCTCTTCTCCAGCTGGCTTAAGCGAAGCTTCTTAGACCCGCCCATTTTTAAGACGGTACTTTCCCGCGGTCCCTATAGATAAATTTAACCCCTATTAGTTTAAATACTCTAGGAGACAATAGTTAGCCAAAAAGGGGAGGGGGTTGAAGCCGAGCAGGAAGGCGTTAACCGTGGACGAGGTCATGAGTTACCCTGTGATATCGATAAGCCCGGATGAGTCTGTTCACACAGCTGTTCTCCAAATGGTTTACCACGATATAAGCTCGTTAATAGTTGTAGACAGGGATGGTAAGGATGTTGGAATAGTCACTGAGAGGGATGTTATTGAAAAAGTTGTCGCTAAATCAAAGGACCCCCGGCTTGTGAAGGTTAGGGAAGTAATGTCCAACCCCTTAAAGAAGATTAGCAGTGAAAGCAGCATTGTCGAAGCACTCGACAAGATGAGAAGGAGCAAAATTAAGAAGCTCGGCGTCGAGAGGGGGGGTAAGCTTGTCGGAATAGTTTCGGAGAGGGACTTGGTTTACGCTATCCCTGCGATATACGAGCTGATTGAAAAGACAGCCGTGGAGCGTTCCCGAGGCGTAATAAGGAAAGAGTTCTACGAAGGGTTCTGCGAGGAATGCGGCATGTGGTCTGACACCCTAAGCATCGTCGAAGGGAGGCTTCTGTGCGAAGACTGCACGGCTGACCTTAAGATTGCCTCTGAAGAGTAGAGTTGAGCAGGGATAGGGAGAAAGGATTAAGGTACATGAAGGGCCGTCCCAGGAAGAGGCCACAGTCATACTTTTCTGCCTCGTCGGTGCTGTACTATGCAACCTCCCCTCCGGTTTCAGTAACTAAGACCACTCCAATGTCAAGGCTGCTTGAAACCATGGTTGCGAGAGGCTTTAGAAGAGTTTTCGTGGCGACGGCGAGCGGTCTTCTAGAGGGAGTCGTAACCCCGATGGAGGTTGTTAAACACCTGCTTTGGAGGGCTAGAGAGTCTCCGGGGACGCCTGTTATGAGCCTAATGTCAACGCCTGTTGCTAAAATCATGCGTAAAGACGTGGTCAGCATAAGCCAGTCTGAAAACATGTTGGAATCAATAATGTTGATGAAGAAGAACGATGTTAACAGTCTTGCCGTAGTGGACAAGAGCAACCGGCTCAAGGCTGTTTTAACAGTCCGAGACGTGCTGGAGAAGTTCAACTATTCGCTGGAGAGCGGGCTAGTCGAGGACTACATGTCTAAATCCCCAGTCTGCATTTCCACAGACAGGAGTCTTAGGGAGGGTATTGAAACCATGGTGAGCTCTGGACACAGGCGTTTACCATGCTTAGAGGGTTCTAAGCCAGTAGGCTTATTCTCATCCCGCTCGATAATCAGGTTTCTCGGCGGCAGGGAGTTCTTCAACCATGCGGGGAAGACGCTGGGTGAGCTTATGTCCCTAAGCGTGGCCGACTTCACCGTGAGGGATCTGCCTGTTCTGGATCCACGGGTCAGGATCACAGAGGCTTGGGAGATAGTTAAGAGAAGCAGCTATGGCTCAGCTATTGTTGCTAAATCCGGCTCGCTGGAAGGATTCTTAACGGAAATGGATTTTCTAAAGGCTGTCAGGGTTGGGCCTCAGGTTTCTGGTTGACAGTATGCATGGCTACGTAGCCAGATGGCTTAGGATAATGGGTTATGACACCATTTACCTGAATAGTGTGGAGGATAATGATGCTGTTCAATTAGCAAGTGGCCGTGTACTAGTAACATCCGACGCTGAGCTTGCCAAGACGGCTGAGAAGAAGGGTGTTGAAGTCGTTTTAACCAAGGGTTTAACGGAGGAGGAGGCCTTAAGGCTGCTTGTGGAGAGGTTTAAGCTGTGTTTTAAGGAGGATTCTTTAAGATGCACGGTTTGCAACGGTGAGCTTGAACCCGTAAGTCGTGAAGAGGTGGGCAACACGCCGGATGCTCCTAGAAACGTGGATTTATTCTGGAGGTGTAGAGTATGCGGCAAGTTATACTGGCGGGGTTCTCACTGGAAGAACATTTCACGCCAGATTTTAAAGCTGACTGGAGCAGAACCCTGAAAACTGATAATGCTTAAATACCTGTTCTCGCACGTGTTTAACGGCAGATGAAAACCGCCTCAAAACTCTGAGGAAGGATGAGGATAAGATGGGCGGATTGATGCCACGACTAGGTCTGTGCGCTAAGCCGCTGCCTCACGGTCTAGGATTCTGAAACCGGAGCTGGCCTGCATGGGGACTTATTAACGATTTTTTCACTATTAGAAACAGAGTTGGCAATGCATACGGAAACATGTCTTATAATTCTTCTCGTTATTCTTCTTAATGCTTTAGGCTTGACCGCGTGCGCAAGCCCCTCTTATACCATATCCGGGAATGAGACGCATGTTTCAATGCTTATAACCGCTTTTCTTCCGAATGGGGTTTTGGTTGAACTACGCTTAGATAACAACGTGTCTTCAAAAATTTTCAAACCAGAATCATTCAAAATCGGGGTTGAGGATTTAACTCTGACCGTTGTATACGATGCGAGAGCCTCGGGCTCCCCTTTTTCAGAGATGAGTATGGGGGAGACCAGGGATGTTTTTCGAAACGATTCGGTGAAATACTTGATGTCTCTAATACTGTTTGCAGCAGGCCTAGTGCTTTTGTCATTCAATATTGTCGGCTCGAGGAGAAGCGAGAATGAGCTTTTAAAAAGCATTGGGAACGGAGGCGTTCCTCCGAAAGGATCAAGCTTAAGCGAGGAGGCGCTTCTGCTGCTGGCTTCAAGGAATCCGGAAGCCTATAGAAGGGTCTTGGAAATGGTTTTGAAAGGAGAGTTGAAGGTTGAAAGAAGATGGTGGTTTAAGGAGGTTCTGCTGAAAATAAAGAGGCTTATTTCGCGGTAGCGGGTGGGTGCTGTCTCAATCTCCACCGGAAACCGAACTATTTTATTTTTATACAACCCTCCTAACAAAACCTTTAAAACACTTGATTAAGAAGCAACACAGATGCTAAAGCATGGTATGACAATACTGGCCGTAGCAGCATTACTATTCTTAACGCTCATCATAATGCCGGTCGGGGTGAAGGCTGACCAGTGTTTCACACCTGTTTACAATGCTTCCTTCTCGAATAATTTAAGCATATATCCTTCAGGCTCCTTCACGGACTCAGGGACATATGGTTTCTCACCATACGGCTTCCGGGGATCATGCCTGAGTATAAACGTCTCCTCGGGGGGTCGCGGCTACATATATTCTGTCTTCAACGCTAAGGGTTCTTTCAAAGCAAGCTTCCTCCTGAAGATAAACAATGGCACGAGCTTTAATTTCACCAGGATGATACTCGTGCTTACGGATTCTTCAACTTACGAGGTTAAGCTTGGCTTTGTTGACAATCTGAAGCTGGTGGCTTACAGGGGGGATAGGAGGAATGACGGTGCAACTTTTTCAACTGGAAAATGGTACAACTTGACGATATGGCTGGATGCTTTAACAGACTCTTTAACGATACTGTATAATGGTAGTCAAACCATCTCGATCTCCACGGGTGTTAAACTGTTTCTCGTGAAACAGGTGAACTTCTCGCTCGGGGTTGTTGACCCGGTCCCGGAGAGTGTCAGCGACGTGAAAACGTTTGTCGACGAGTTCTCGATGCTTCTCTCTCCAATAATGTTTACCGACAAGCCTGTCTACACTTCTTCCGGCAGTGTCCAGGTGAAGATAATGGGGGACCAGTTCTTCACGTCTCCAATAGATCTCACCATAATCCGTCCGAACGGCTCTGCTCTAAGAACCGACCGTTTAACCGCGAACGCTACCGGAGGCTTCTCACTCACAATAAGCCTGTCTAACCCTTCCCCGGGAACCTACACGATGCAGGTTAACAGGAGTGGCTGCGTCACTAAGTATCACTTCGGCGTCTGGGATGTTCCCCGAGTATGGGAGCGTAAGTCAATAATCCTGGTTAAGGCTGGTGGGCTGGTGCCCAGCGGGTCAGCGACGCTCTACTTGAGAAACTCGACGCACGTGGTTTTCAGCCAGAGGCTGGAGACGGATTCTAAAGGAGAAGCGGGCAAGCAGATAACAGTTCCCGTGGACATTCAGCTCGGCGTTCTCTCTGCTTCCATAGAGTGCGACGACTCGTTCGACTTTAGAAACATGAAGGTGGTTACTGATGCTTTGCAGGTTACCCTGGTTAAGGCGGTTTTAAACGTCACTATAGAGATGGATGCTACAACCTATGAAAGGGTTAAGCCGATAAACATAACGGTTCGGGTGAAATACAAGGATGGTTCAAGCCTGCCTTGGAACGGTGTTGTTAAGATAAGACTGGTCTACGGAGGGGTTCAGGGGAGAGAAATATTCATGGATTACTCGCATGACGGCTACTGGTTCAAGAGTATTAAGACAGAACCATCCGACCCCTTGGGTAGCTACGTGGTCAAGGCGGAGGCTTCAGACCAGTATGGTAACACTGGCTCCGGAAACAGGACTTTTACCCTCACTGCCGCAAAGCTGAGGATTACTTTAAAGAACCGGCTTAACGAGACTTATGAAAGGTCTGTTAGGCTAAATGTTTCAGTCAGCGTTGCATACCCGGATGGAACGCCCCTGGACTCGGGCAGCGTGGCTCTAGAGCTTTTGAAGGACCAGTATAGGAAGGGCCCGTTTAACTTTAATAAGACAGGCCTGGGTGAATGGAGCATTTCCTGGAAGATCCAGGCGCGCGAGGAAACCGGAGTCTGGACCCTTAAGGTAACCGCGGTAGACGGTGTTGGAAACAGTGGGGATTTCTCGCAGGAAATAAGGATTGTTCCCGCTAGGCTAAGCATACAGCTGTTAACCCAAGTTGGCAACGTTTTTTCCAGAACCGAGAAAATACCTGTTAACGTGGTAATTAAATACCCTTCTAAAGAGATCCTTATGCTTGAGAATGTTTCACGGGAGAAAGGCGCCTTCGTCGACGCCAAGCTTGTTTACAACGGTGTTGAAAGGGCTGTCTCGCAGCTAAGGCCCTCAGCCGGAGGCTGGGTTGGAAACATCAGCGCCCCGAGGGATGCTCCCATAGGGCAGTACGTGTTAAACATCACTGTTAAAGACACGTTTGAAAACTATGGTTTCTACACGGTTCCCGTTGAAATAACCAGGGCTGTTCTAAGCTTTGAAATGGAGAGTTTGAAGGATAGTTATCAAGCAGGGTTTGAAACGGTTTCGATAAGAATAATCGTAAAATACCCGGATGCGTCGAGTCTTGAGGATGGGGAGGTAACTGCAGTAGTCTACTCCGGCGTCTTGACGAGCATCATAGGGTTGAGATACCAGGGTGGTGAGTGGGTTGGAGACTATTATCTTCTAGTTACTAACCCCGTCGGAGAGTATAGGGTGGTGATCAACGCTACCGACCCGTATGGTAACACTGGTGTTAAAGAGGTGTACTTCAGAGTGAGCAATCTCTACCTGATTCTCGTAGTCATAAGCTTCGCCGTTGTTCTAGCTGTTTCAATATCTTTACTCTGGATCAGGAGGCGTAGGCCACAGCCGCCTCCGTCGCCGGAGGAGTATGGCGAGGAGTATGATGTTCTAGCCTAGTAAGGCTTTTCTCTGAGCGTTTAAAGGTAAGAAGTATGCCTAGGAGGAGCAGGAGAGCCAAGCCGACGTATAAAGGGACCACGATACTGTTTAAGGCGGGCAGGGTGCCCGCTACTGTTGACGAGATGTTCTCCAGGGTTTTCTGGAGAAGCCCTCTGCTAGCGTCTGAAGCCAGAGTTTTCTGCGAGGAGCTTGTTTCAAGAGGGTCTTCAGGGATGAATGTTAGCGAGTGGAAAAACTGGGTGGGGAGAAGAAGGATAACGGTTGGCCAGTTCTACAACATGATCCGGGGGCTTGTTGGAGCCGGGATCGTGGAGAAGAGAGAAGGATCATGGCATATAAGCACAGGGTTCCTAAGGGAGCTTGAACAATTCATAATAATCTACACGTCTTTCACCAGTTTCAAGCACAGGTTGGGTTAATGCTTCCTCCTCGCCTTCTCGTTTTCAACAACAATCTTGTCGCCAACTATCTTAACTACAAGCCTACTCTTCTTCCTCAGGGGGAACGCGGAATCGTTGACGATCTTGCTGGGTAAATACAGTATTGTTGCAGAGTATGTTTTTCCACCCAGCTTTTTGTTAAGCACGTAGAGCCTGGTGCTCGCCTTCTTCACCATTTCGGCTTAATTATTGTTTAAGGTAGTTAAAGGTTTATCTCCGTCTTCCTGCAAGCTGACTCGTCTCATTGCAGCTCGTAGATGTGCATGCACACCTGAGCGACAACTCTTTCAACGCGGACCTGGATGCTGTCGTATTGAAAGCTAGGGAAAACGGTTTAGCAGCTATCGTGGACTGTGGACTGGGGCCAGAGGGGGGTTTAAGGTCCCTAAGTATTTCAGAGAGGTTCGGGGGCTACGTTTACTCAACCATAGGTATCGACTACGGTGCACCTTTCTCCGTCAGGCATGAGGAGGTGGTGCAGCTCATCCTGAATAACAGGAGTAGGATAGTCGGGGTTGGCGAAGTGGGTCTAGATTATTATACGGTTAGGGCTCGCGAGGACAGGGCTAGGCTAATCCGGGTTTTCGAGGTTTTCATAGAGCTCGCTAAAAAGCTTGACGTTCCCATCATAATCCACTCGAGAAGCGCTGGCAGAGAAGCCATCAACATACTGGTTGGAAAAAATGCTGAGAAGGTTTTGATGCACGCTTTCGACGGGAAAGCATCTTACGCTATGAAGGGTGTTGAAGCAGGCTTCTTCTTCAGCATCCCCCCTTCAATAGTGAGGTCGCCACAGAAGCAGAAGCTGGCGGCTAGGCTCCCCCTGGAAAACGTTCTGCTGGAGTCGGACTCGCCGGTTCTAGGGGTCGACCCATACGAGAGGAATGAGCCTTCAAACATAGTTTTCAGCCTCAGGGAGATCGCTAGGATTAAAAAAGTCGACCTGGATACTGTTGCTGAAGAGACGACTAGAAACGCTCGCAGGCTATTTGGGTTGAGAATATGATGTTTTTCGCAGGCGTAGATCTAGCCGGGGTGGAGACGAGGCCGAGCGGGTTTGCAGTCTTAGACGGGTTCCTAAACGTTGAAACAATGATCCTGCATACTGATGCTGAGATACTGAGAGAAGTCTCGCGTTTCAATCTTGCGGTGGTTGCTGTGGATGCTCCGCTCTCCCTGCCGAGGGGAAGAGTCAGCCTGGAGGCCAGGAGCAGTATTCACCTGAGGAGCTGTGACAGGGAGCTTTTGAGAAGAGGAATAAGGTTCTTCCCTGTTACGCTGGGCCCGATGCGCATCCTGACGGAGAGAGGAATCAGGCTTAAGAAAACTCTTGATTCCCATGGTTTCAGGGTTATAGAGGTTTATCCCGGCGGGGCCCAGGATGTTCTCGGGATACCGCGTAAATCCCGCGGCGTCGAGAGGCTTCGGAAAGGGCTGGCGGGGCTTAAAATAAAGGGGTTGGAAAGGGTGAAGACTCATCACGAGCTTGACGCTGCTACCGCGGCACTGGTGGCGAAGATGTTTTACGACGGTGACTACGAGGCCTATGGGGATCCCGGCGAGGGCCTTATAATAATGCCCCAGGGTAGAAGCAGGAGTTAGGGGAAGGTTTATCAACACTGTCTTGAGAATAGACTTTTGAAGGAAGCAGAGTGATGCCTGGGGCGTCCTACAGGTTCTATACTGTTAAGAGTTCGCTCGAGGAGGTTGTTAAGATACTTCACCCTATAGTTGGCGAATGGTTTAGAAGCAGGTTCAAAGGGCTGACACCGCCACAGTCATACGGGATAATGCCTATCAGAAGCGGTGAGAACACTTTAATCTCCGCGCCAACCGGCAGCGGGAAGACGCTCGCCTGCTTCCTAACGATACTGGACGATTTGATTAAAATGGGTTTTGAAGGAAGGCTTGAGGACAGGGTTTACTGCGTCTATGTTTCTCCACTCAGATCCTTAAACAATGATGTTAGGAAGAATCTTTCACAGCCCTTAGAGGAGCTCAGGAGGCTTGCCGAGGCTAAAGGGTTATCGCTTCCAGAGGTAAGGATCCATGTTAGGACGGGTGACACTAAAACCTCTGAAAGGGGAAGAATGCTTAAGAAGCCTCCGCACATACTCATAACTACTCCGGAAAGCCTGTCAATAATTCTCGTGGCGCCGAAATTCAGATCATTCCTGAAAGGGGTCAGATGGGTTGTGGTTGACGAGATACATGAGCTCTGCAGCTCTAAGAGAGGTGCCCACCTCTCACTAAGCCTTGAAAGGCTGAGAAGCTTCTCAGGCCAAGATTTCCAGAGGATAGGCCTATCCGCAACCATCCACCCGTTGGAGAAGGTTGCTGCTTATCTTGCTGGGTACGAGGATTCCTCGCCGAGGCCCTGCACCATAGTGGATGTTCATGCCTCAAAGAAGTTTGAGCTTAAAGTCGTATCGCCGCACCGTGATCTAGTCCACACGCCTGCTGAAGAACTCAGCAGAAGAATGTACAGGTTGATAAACGATATTATAAGGCGTAACAGGACTACGCTCATCTTCACCAACACGCGGAGCAGCACTGAGAGAGTTGTGTACCATCTTAAGAAGCTCAGGCCTAAAACCGTCTTGAGCGAGGAGGAGTATGCTGCACACCATTCCTCTCTCTCGCGCGAAGTCAGGCTTGACGTGGAAGACAAGTTGAAGAAGGGAAGGCTTAAGGCTGTTGTCACGAGTACTTCTCTTGAACTAGGGATAGACATCGGCTTCATAGACTGCGTTGTCCAAATAGGCTCGCCAAAGTCCGTTACTAGGGCTATTCAAAGAGTAGGGCGTTCAGGCCATTCTCTGGAGGCTGTTTCGAAAGGCATTTTCATACCGATGGAGAGAGATGATCTCCTGGAAGTCCTCGTAATGTCCAAGGCTGCTGAAACAGGGAGGCTTGACGAAGCATATATTCCTGAAAACCCTTTGGACGTTTTGGCCCAGCATATTGTCGGCATGGCTGTTGAGAGAAAATGGAGGCTTGACGAAGCTTACGATCTCGTTAGGAGATCTTATAACTTCAGAAACCTGGAAAAGGACGATTTCATCAGTGTATTGAGGTATTTAAGCGGGTATTACAGGCAGCTTGAGGGATACAAGGTTTACGGTAAGATCTGGCTCGACGAGGCTGACGGAGTCTTCGGGAGAAGGGGTAACCTCGCCAGGGTGATCTACATGACTAACACGGGAACGATACCAGACATGGCGATGGTAAGGGTTTTCACTAGAGACAACAGGCCTGTTGGAAACATTGAGGAGGAGTTTTTCGAAAGACTATCCCCGGGAGACATCTTTCTGCTAGGGGGCAGGCCATACAGGTGTTTGAAAAGCCGTTTAATGAAGCTTATCGTCGAGCCTGCTGAGGGTGAGAGGCCGACTGTTCCCCAATGGTTCTCCGAGATGCTTCCCCTCTCCTACGACTTGGCAAGCATGATAGACGAGTTCAGGATAAGGGAGCTTCAGACAATACTCTTCGACAGCAAGGAGGACAGGGTTAAGCAGTACATGGAGTATTTCAAGATAGACAGGAAGACGGCTGTCGCCCTCTACGACTATCTCAGGATAACCGCGGAATACTTTAGCAACACAGGTATACTTCCGTACGTCAGGAAGGGCTCTTTGATAGTTGAGAACTATATTGATGAATCGGGTAGGCAGATGGTTGTTTTCCATAGCCTGGTGGGGAGAAGGGTTAACGATGTTCTTTCAAGGGCTTTCGCAGTGGCGGCTTCAAACCTGCTAGGCTCCGTCTCAATACAGATCTCGGTGAGCGACAATGGTTTCCTTCTGATACTCCCGCCAAAATACAGGGTTGACCCTGAGAAGATTGTTAAATCAGTAAACTCTTCAAACCTTCAGGAGCTCGTCGTCTCCTCGATAGAGAAAACGGACATGCTGAAACACAGGTTTAGGCATGTTGCTGTCAGGAGCTTCATGATACTTAGAAACTATAAGGGTCACGAAGTGATGGTTTCTAAACTCCAGTTGAACTCGGAGCACGTTCTCAAAGCTGTGAAAGACTTGAAGGGTTTTCCAGTAATGAGGGAGACTTACAGGGAGATACTTGAGGACGTTATGGATGTTAAGAATGCAATAAGGTTTATATCTGAGCTTGAGAATGGTTTGAGGAGCCCGCTGGTCTGCAAGCCCAGAAGGGTTGCTTCACCCCTATCGCACTCCCTGCTTGTTTCAAGCTTCTCCGACGTTGTGCTGATGGAGGATAAGAGAGCCCTATTGGAGAGGCTTCACAGGGAGGTTCTGGCGACAATACATGCTGCTGACTGATGATGTTGAAATAGTTGAGTTCGAACCAGCTCTCTACGTGAAATCTCTGGATGCTATTGTCGTAGCCGATATTCACCTCGGCATGGAATGGGAGCTCGAGGAGAAAGGTGTGCACATTCCATTCCCGACTTACGCCCCGGTGATTAAGTCTCTCAGAAACATGTTTAACTATAGGTCTGCCAAGAGGCTTATAATCCTAGGGGATATAAAGAACGAGTTTGGAGACATAAATCCCGAAGAGTGGACGCAGGTTCAGGATTTCGTCAACGATGTCCGCAGCCTTGGCGCAGAGCCCCTGCTGGTCAGGGGGAACCATGATAATTTCGTCAGGATTGTCCTAAGGAGGCTAAACGTGGAGTTTCAAGACCCGCCTCTGAGGCTTGGTAAATACTTCCTCATACATGGCGACAGGGAGCACGAGCTGCCGGAAGACGGGAGCACTGTGCTGATGGGCCACGAACACCCCGTCGTCACAATAAGGGACTCGATAGGTGTTAAACACAGGTTCAAAAGCTTCCTATACGGCGAGCATGAGGGAGTAAAGATAATCATACTGCCCTCGATGAACCCGTTGACGATGGGGATGGCTGTGAACGAAGTGGATGCGAACAGCCTCCTCTCCCCGATCCTCAGAAAAGTCGACGTGATGTCTTTCACGCCAATACTTCTCGCTCAGGGAGAAGGGTTGAAGGCCTTTCCAAAGCTCGGCAGCTTGGCCGCGCACTGGTGAGTTTTCAGGACCCAGGTGGGAAAACCAGTATGCCCAGTAGGCTTCCAGCGAAACCGGCGGAGGCGCCCAGTATCGTCTGCCAGCACGTGTGTTCCCCCGTGTTTACGCGCGCCCATGCTAAAACAGGTATTAGGAGCAGCAGTATTAATCCGGTTGGCCAGTAGGCGTAAAGGATTAGGATTACGGTCGCCGTTAAGCCTGCGACATGGATGCTCGCCTTCACCACGAGGGTGAGTAGCAGTAGTATCAGCGATGTTAAAAGGAAGGAGGCTGAGGCAGTCTTCATCAGCCCCATGCCCCATGCTTGGAAGACGAATGCTGAAACCGCGTAGCCAACCAGCCCTGGAATAAAGTGTTTCGGCCTCCTGCTTCTTTCACTCATGAAAACGTCTGATCTCCCGCGCAGCCTAAGGTAGTAGACGCTTACGAAGGGAACAATGCTGTAGAAGAACAATACTGCTAGAGTGTTTAGAACAGGGTTTTTCAAGAAAGCCTCCTCCCTAAGCATGACTAAGAGTCCTCCAAGCCCCCCTACAACGGGGTTGGACAACAGGTAGGAGAGTGCTTTAGCAGTGTTCCGCTTCAAGCCTCTTGGATTGAAGAGTAAGGTTTTAAAAAGGTTCCTGCAAGCATCTGTGGAAATGGTTGAAAAAGCTCTCCCGGGGCTCCCCATAGCTTGGAGAAACATGCTTTTCAGGTGTAGGCTTTGCGGGGAGAAGTGCTGCGGTCTCAACCCTGAGGTTTCTGAAGAAGACGTGGAGAGGATTAGAAGAATCATCCCGTCTTTCAAGCCATACCCTGCTCCAGAGGGCAGGCTGATTCTAATCGGTGAAAACGGTTTCTGCCCGTTCCTAAGAAACGGTCTTTGCACAGTCCACGAGTATAGGCCTGTCTTATGCAGGCTCTACCCTTTCTACCCGGTTAAGAAGAAGATGCTTGAAAGCATTCTAAGTCTCCCGGGAGACGTGGAGGTTGTCAAACACGGCTCGGAGGAATATGTTTTCATCTTCGACGAGCAGTGTCCCGGGATTGGAGAAGGAGACCCGGTTGACTTCAAGAAGCTCTTAGAAACCTTCCTTGGAGCAGAGTCCCCGCCTGACTCTTTTTAAAGGAGAGAAACATTTTTACCGTTCCCCTAATGCTTCAATACTATGGTTATGCTTTTCAGGGAAGTTGCAGAAGCGATGGAGCAAGTTGAGTCGACGACGAAAAGGATTGAGATGACGAGCTTCCTCGTAGACCTGTTTAAGAAGGCTAGCCCTGTTGAGCTTGAGAAGCTTGTCTACCTTCTTCAGGGGAAGGTTAGGCCTGACTACGAGGGCCTAGAATTCGGGATGGCTGACAAGCTTGTCTTAAGGGCTTTAACAGGTTTCTCAGGGGCTGACCAGAAGACTGTTGAGAAACTTTACAGGGATGCTGGAGACCTTGGAAGCGTTGCGGAAACCCTTGCAGGCAGAAAGGTTCAGAAGAAGCTTGTAAGCAGGAGTCCTACCCTTCTAGAGGTCTACGAGAAGCTGTATAGGCTTGCAAAACTGGGTGGGAAGGGCTCGGTTACGCAGAAGATGAGCTTGCTAGTCTCCCTGCTGATAGACATGTCTCCTAAGGAGGCGAAGTACGCTGTCAGAACAATAACGGGGAGGCTTAGGCTCGGCATAGCTGACTACACTATACTAGATGCTTTAGGCCAAGCGTTCACCGGTGACAAGTCTAACAGGCCGGTTATTGAGCGCGCGTACAACATATCCAGCGACCTAGGGGCTGTTGCGAAGGCTGTTGCTGAAAAGGGGCTTGACGGTGTTTCAGAGTTTAGAATCGTGGTTGGCAAGCCTGTTAGACCGATGCTTGCGGAACGCTTGACGAGTGTTCAAGAGGTTATTGAAAAGCTTGGCGGCGAGGTTGCGGCTGAGTATAAGCTTGATGGTGAACGCGTGCAGATACATAAGGATGCTGGCCGCGTCATGCTCTTCTCAAGACGGCTGGAAAACATTACTGGCCACTACCCTGATGCCGTAGAGCTGGCTAGAAGGAACGTGAAGGCTCGTGAGGCTATTCTCGAGGCGGAGTGCGTGGCTATAAACCCTGATACTGGGGAGCTCCTCCCGTTTCAAGAGCTTATGCACAGGCGGAGAAAGTACGGCGTGGAGGAGGCGATGAAAGAGTATCCCGTTGCATTATTCTTCTTCGACATTCTGTATGCTGACGGCTCGGACCATACTCAGAAAACATACTTGGAGCGGAGGGATGCTTTAAAGAACGTTATCGTAGAAGACGAGAGGGTTAGGCTCGTCAAACAGATAATATCGAGCGATCCCAACCAGATAGAGGTCTTCATGGAGGAGGCGATTTCAGAAGGCTGCGAGGGCCTAGTGGTTAAGGATTTGAAAGCTCCCTATAGGGCTGGCGCCAGGGAGTGGAGCTGGATAAAGCTGAAGAGAGAGTACAAGGTTGAGGTCGCGGACACGATTGACCTTGTTATAGTCGGGGCTTTCCACGGCAGGGGGAAGAGGGCGGGCAGGTACGGCGCGTACCTTCTCGCCACCTATGATCCTGAGGAGGACGTGTTTAGAACTTTTGCTAAATGCGGAACCGGTTTCACAGACGAGGACCTAGAGAAGTTCACCGAGCTCGTCGACAGATACAGGATTACGCATAAGCATCCCAGGGTGGATTCTAAGATTGAGGCAGACGTCTGGGTGGAGCCCAGGATAGTCATTGAGATAATCGTCTCGGAAATAACCCTGAGCCCGGTTCACACGTGTGGCCTCGGTATTGTGAGGGAGGGCTCAGGCTTCGCCGGCCGCTTCCCAAAGTATACTGGGAAGCTTAGGGACGATAAGTCTCCGGAGCAGGCGACAACCGTCAAGGAGATCCTGGAAATGTATAGGGGTCAGTTGAAGCGGATTGAGGAGGAGCCTAAGGAGGCCCCGTAGCAGTATTTTACAACGTTTATATGAACAGGTTTGTTGAAAGTTTAAATCCCAGCATCAGGCTGTCTCATCGAAAACCATGAGCGAGGTTCAACTGGTTGTTGCCGAGGCTAGGCCAAGGGACGTGGGTAGGAGAATAGTGAGAATAGGCAGGAGAGAGATGGCTCAGCTTAAGGCTGAGACAGGGGATTTTGTTGAAATACTCGGCAGGAAGTCTGCTTCAGCAGTCGTCTGGCCGGGCTACGCTGAGGACGAGGATCGTAAAATAGTTAGGATGGACGGCCTGATCAGGAAGAGCGCAGGGGTTGCGATAGGGGACTACGTAAAGATCAGGAAGGTGGAGAAGGTTGAGAACGCTAGTGAAGTCGTGTTAGCCCCAATGGGTGCACGAATATCCAGCGTGGACGAGGATTTCCTGGACTACGTTAAGGATAAGCTTATCGACACTCCCCTGACGGAGGGAGATATTGTTGCGGTACCGGTCTTCGGAGGACAGGCTCTCGGCCTCACCGCGGTCAGGGTTAAGCCTAGAGGGTTCGTGAAGGTCACTGCCGATACAAGGGTTCAGATAGTCAGCGAGGAGGCTGCTGAAAAGCTCGCCATCCCAAGGGTTACTTACGAGGATATTGGCGGGTTGCACGAAGAGATTCAGCGAATAAGGGAGATGGTTGAGCTTCCGCTTAGACACCCTGAGCTTTTCCAGAGGCTGGGCATTGAGCCGCCTAAGGGCGTGTTGCTCCACGGCCCCCCCGGCACGGGTAAAACACTCTTGGCTAAGGCGGTTGCAAACGAGTCTGACGCCAACTTCCTTTCCATAAACGGGCCTGAGATTATGAGCAAGTTCTACGGCGAGTCTGAGGAGAGGCTTAGAAGAGTCTTCCAGGAGGCTCAGGAGAAGGCTCCGAGCATAATCTTCATAGACGAGATAGACGCTATAGCGCCGAAGAGGGAGGAGGTTGGCGGCGAGGTTGAGAGAAGAGTCGTAGCCCAGCTTCTAGCGCTCATGGATGGTTTGAAGGCTAGGGGTGACGTTATAGTCATAGGTGCGACGAACGTTCCCAACATGATTGACCCTGCTCTACGCAGGCCGGGCAGGTTTGACAGGGAGATAGAGATAGGAGTGCCCGATAAGCAGGGTAGGCTTGAGATTCTTCAGATACACACTAGGTCGATGCCGCTTGACAAGGATGTTGACTTGAAGAAGCTGGCTGAAATAACGCACGGCTACACTGGCGCAGACCTTGCCGCGCTTTGCAGGGAGGCGGCGATGAAGGCTTTGAGAAGATACTTGCCTGAGATAAAGCTGGATGAGAAGATCCCGCAGTCAGTCTTGGAGAAAATGGTTGTTAAGGCTGAGGACTTCATGAACGCGTTTAAGGAGATAACTCCGACTGCGATGAGAGAAGTATACGTTGAGGTTCCCACAGTCAGGTGGAGCGACGTCGGCGGTCTTGAAGAGATTAAGAGGAGGCTCAGGGAGACTGTTGAGCTCCCGATAAAGACTCCGGAGAAGTTTGAAAAACTAGGCATAACTCCTCCTAAAGCGATACTTCTCTACGGCCCACCTGGATGCGGGAAGACGCTTCTAGCTAGAGCAGTGGCAACGGAGAGCGAGGCCAACTTCATAAGCATCAAGGGCCCGGAGGTCTTCTCGAAATGGGTTGGAGAGTCTGAGAAGGCAATAAGGGAAGTGTTCAGAAAGGCTAGGCTCGCCTCCCCCTCCATAATCTTCCTGGACGAGGTTGACGCGATCGCTCCGAGAAGGGGCATGAGCATGGCTGACAGCGGCGTCACGGAGAGGGTTGTAAGCCAGCTGCTCACGGAGATGGATGGTTTAACTCCTATTGAGAGGATCGTCATAATAGGGGCTACTAACAGGCCTGAGCTCCTCGACCCGGCGATAATGAGGCCGGGAAGGTTTGAAGTAGTGCTTTATGTTCCCCCGCCGGATGAGGCTTCAAGGCTCCAGATACTCAAGATTCACACGAGAAGAATGCCATTGGAGGGCGTTAGTCTGGAGGAGATTGCTAAGAGGACTGAGGGCTACTCCGGGGCTGACTTGGAGGCGCTTTGCAGGGAGGCTGGCCTCAACGCTTTAAGAAGGGATGCTGACAAGGTGACTAGGGATGATTTTGAAAAGGCTCTTCAAACCGTTAAACCCAGTTTGAAAGAGGAAATGCTGGCTAAATACAAAAAGTTCGGCGAGAAGGAGGAGTTTTTTCTCGTCTGAGCTGAAAGAATAGCTTCATCCCTACTTAGCTCTTCCGCGCGCTAGCGTTTTTCTGGTCTGAAAAGGATATTTTTCATTATTCTGTCTTCTTTCTTGATGTTTTACCCATTTCATCTAAACCGAGCGCATGTGTGCTCAAAATCCGGATTATATATCTGCTTCTAGCTTTAGGAGCTCCTCCTAATAGGCTTTCTACATGTTTCTTCCACCGATAAGACGGTGGAACGCACCGGCGTATGCACTACCGACTTGTAACCTTCTCTTTTAACCTCGATTTTATAACTTTAGGAGACTCTCGAAATTCCATTCTCTGTTTTTTCGAATTATGATTTTAAGCTTCTCTTTTTATTACGCAATGTCTTTTTCCTCGAAGAAATGCGTAGCTCTTTGATAGAAACTTTTAAATATTGCTTTAATCAATGCTTCCATTGGAGGTGAAAAACATGTCAGCACCTCAAGAGTTCAAGTGTCCCAACTGCGGAGCTACTTTCAAGACCAAGGATGAGCTGGATAAGCACCTAAAGGGTTGCAAGCCCAAGAAGAAGTAATTCTAAATTATACTTTTTTGTATGAAGGTTTTAATAGTGATTATTTTTTCCCCTCTGCGCGCTACGTGTTTTGCTTAAAAGCTCAGCTAACATTACAATGATGATGCTCGCGCTACACCGGATACCAGTACTGTTCGTCCTTCGACATGGATTACTTAAAGCATGTTGTCCTTTACGGGGAGAAGCAGAGAAGCTTAAGAAAAAAGGATGGAAACTCAACCTGTCTCGAGGTAGTTCGGTTCCGGACGATAATGCACATCGGAGCCTGGTAAGCCGGATTTGAGCAGTCACCACATTTCTAGGCTTAATCCAGGTGTTTCAGCCGGTGATTAACATGGCAAGCGCACTAGGCTCTTGAAGAGCACGTTAACGTGGTTCGCGAAAAGCTTAAATTTAGTATCATCCTAAATTAGGTTGTGCCTAAATCGGGAGCTTCGAAGAGTCTGACTGGTAAGGAGGTTGAGTATCTTAAGACGGTTTTCAAGCTGCTTCCAGGAAGAGATATGGTTGGAAGCCTTGAGGTGGCTGATGCGATGGGTGTTTCATGCGCGACTGCAAGCGAGTATCTTGAAAGGCTTGAGGAAAAAGGTATGCTTAAAAGGTATCGTTGGAGGGGAGTAGTGCTTTCTAAAAAGGGGTTGGAGGAGGTAAACAGGATAATCCGGAATCACAGGATTTTCGAGACCTACGTGTACAGGTTTCTCTCAGTTGGTCTTGAGGATGCTTGCGAATGCGCGAGCATGGTTGAGCAGTATCTTCCGGAGAAGATTGTTGACTCCATGTGTAGCGCTCTGGGGCATCCTAAGACCTGTCCCCATAGGAACCATATTCCTGGAGGCAGGTCCTGTTGCTGAGGGGAACGTGTGGAATCATGCTTCTTGCAACTGTTTTCTCAGTGTTATTAAACGTATCTACTGGCGCTATTGGGGAAAGGAGGGTTAAGATTCTCGTCACGATGGATATTCTAAGGCCCATCGTCTCCTCTTTAACGGGCAGCACGGGGGAAGTCTATTCAATTGTTCCAGGCGATGTTGAGCCCCATGGCTTCACACTCACCCCAAGCGTTGTGAAAAACGCTTCCAACGCTGATCTGATCGTTATAACCGGCCACATGGAGTGGGAGGCTGATCTCGTAAACCGGGTCGCGGAGGAGAAGGGGGTTAGACCCGATTCAATATCCGTAAACCTGCTTGACTTGATAGAGAGCAACGGTATACTGCTCGAGTTGGAGGGTGAGAGAAATATTCACGGCTTCTGGCTGCTACCCGATAATGCTCTGCTCATAGCCAGTGCTTTAAAGGACAGGCTTTCAAAAATTAGGCCAGAGTACTCTGAAGAGTTCTTATCCAACTACATTGTTTTCCGCTCGAGGGTTTCCGGTCTCAAGGCTTTTCTAAACAGGCTTTCAGAGAAGTATGCTTCCTCAGGAAGAAAAGTGGTCATAGGTTTCTACGCTGAGCAGTATGTTGTTGAAGCAATGGGTCTAAGGGTTGGCGCGGTTCTAGTTGGTGAGGAGGGGGTTGTGAAGCCCGAGTCTCTAAGCAGGGTCTACGAGGGATTTAAATCCGGGGAATACGCGTGTATAGTTATTTCTGACACTGCTCTTTTGATGAGCGGTGTCCAAAATGCTCTCCAGCAGATCTCTAGGGAAACCGGTTGCTCCATAGCATATGTTTCTGTTGTTTCAACCAACGGTATTGAGAACTATGATTCAATCATGTATTATAACGCTGGGCAGGTTTACAGCGCGCTCTCATCCGGGCGCGCGCCCGTTTCAAGCGGGTTCAACATTTACCTTCTGACGACGCTTGCAGCACTAGTGGTGATCGCGCTTGAAACAATAATCCTGGTCAGGAGGGGTAAGGCATGAGTGTTCCAGTGATATCTGTTGAAAACGTTTCAGTGAGGCTGGACAGTCGCATAGTGTTGGAGGATGTTAGCTTCAATGTTGAGTCGCCGTCGTTCATAACCGTAGTCGGGCCGAACGGGGCTGGTAAGACCACGCTTTTAAGGCTTCTCCTCGGCATGGTTAGGCCTTTCAAGGGCAGTGTCAAAGTACTCGGGCTGAACCCGTTCACCGAGTACGGTAGGCTCAGGGGGCTAGTGGGCTATGTCCCGCAGAAGGATAAGGTTTCCTACGAGACCCCGTTGAGAGTGAGCGAGGTTGTATTGATGGGGATAGTTTTGAGGAAGAGTTTTCCCAGGGTTATCTCCAAGAATGATGTTGAGTCCGCGAGAAGGGCTTTAACATATGTAGGCATGGAGGAGCACTGGGAGTCTTTTTTCAACGAGCTCAGCGGGGGGCAGCAGAGGAGGGTTCTGATAGCGAGAGCGCTCGCATCCAACCCGTTGCTCCTGCTGCTGGACGAGGTTTTCGCCGGGCTGGATTCCGAGAGCCAGGAGTACCTGATTAACGTTTTCAAAACATTGAGGGAGAGAGGGAGAACCATAGTCATCGTTGAGCATGAGGTCGACCCTATAATGGAGCTTACTGACAGGATTCTTGTTTTGAACAGGGTTGTCTGCGTATACGGGGATCCGAGCGTGGTTTTAAGCGAGGACAAGTTGAAGCCGATCTATCCTTGTTTAAGAACTGTTGAAAGAGAGGGCCGGAGGGTCTTCATCCTGGGTGATAAGCATGCTTGACCCGTTTGTTTTAAGAGCGATCCTCGGGGTTCTTTTCGCCGCTTTCTCAGCACCCGTTTCAGTAATAATGCTTTTAAGAGGAGCTCTCTACGTTACCCCTGAGGTTTCGCACGCCGCGTTAGGCGGTGCAGCCGTAGGCGTTTTAATTCAGGCTTTCCTACCGGGGGTGGTGGACCCGTTTGTATTTGCAATAATATTCTGCGTTGCAACATCCATATTTGTTGCGCGCGTTGGCAAGAGCAGTCAGCAAGCCCTGGGCATGATGCTCAGCGTTTCCCTGGCTGTAAGCGTGATGCTCTACGCTATTATAAGAAGCTACCTGCCAATGGAAAGAAGGATAGTGGTGGATAGTTATCTGGTGAGCGACCCTCTACTTCTGTCGGATATGGATGTGCTCAGCCTAGCGGTTGCGTCGACAGTTGCACTCGTCGCCGCCGCAATATTCTACAGGGAGTTTATCTACATTTGCTTCGACATGGAGACCGCTGAATCATTCGGGCTTAAAACTGGGCTATACGACTCCCTGCTCTTCACCGTTTCCGCGGTAACCGTCGCTGTCGTTGCGAGAACCATGGGTATTCTGCTCTCCGTCACGCTTCTCGTAATCCCGGCGTCAGTCTCAAGGCTGCTGGCGCGCCGCGTAGGAATGATGCTGACAGTGTCCTTCACGGTTGCGGTTCTATCTGGGCTTGGAGGTGTTGCAGTATCTTTGCTCTACGACACTCCGACGAGTGGCGCAATAGCCCTGGTCTCAATAATCCTGTTTTCAGCAAGCTACTTGTTTAAACTGTTTTCGAAACAGTAGAACTAGCAAGCATCACCTTACTATAGGCTTTAATATAAGGTAAGTGTTTTATTCAGCGGGCTTATCCTCCTCCAGATGCTCAGTCAAGACGTTTCGAAGGCTAGGCTTGTCTCTTCAACAGCCCTGTCCACTGCACTAGTCTTCGTGGCGACAGCATCCATCTCGATATACATCCCGGCAACCAGGGGGTACTTTAACCTAGGCGACTCCATGATTTTCCTAACCGCCTTATTGTTCGGCCCCCTTGTAGGGTGTGTCGCAGGCGGATTAGGATCCATGCTGAGCGACCTGTTTCTAGGTTATACTGTGTATGCTCCCGCAACCCTGGTCGTTAAAGGCGTTGAAGGCCTGTTAACCGGCTTCCTCCACGATTTTTTCACGCGGAGGGAGTCTCGTGCTACTCGCCTCCTGATGGTTCTCCTACCGGTTCCCACAGTGGTTCTCGGAATAATACTAGTCATAGTTCTTTTCTCGGGAGAGGCTGAGGTGTCGCTGCTTGCAGTATACTCTGCCACAGTAGCATACCAGCCTATTCTCTTCTCAATCCTTATTGTTCTAGCGGCTTCGCTGATATTTATCTTGAGAGTCTACAGGGAGAACCTGCTGTTAATAGTGCCTTGTTTCATAGGGGGCTTCGAAATGGTTCTAGGATACTTCTTCTACCAGCTTTTCCTATACCAGTTGGGAGCAATATTCGAGGTGCCTGCAAACTTCGCACAAACCTTCCTCGGGACACTTATAGCTGTGCCGCTTTACAACGCGATAGTGAGGAGAATAGGTCAGCCAAGGCTGTTCAGCCGGTAGCTTTCCAAAGCTCGTCTTGAGGAAGCTCGTTTATCCTGATTTCTCTACCGCCGAGCAGCCCGATCCTTTCACTCCTGTTTCTCGTCACCCTCCCTATGACGCGTGCCTTAAACCCCTTTTCACGGAGCTTTCTCAACAGCCTGGGTGTTTTAGACTTGCTCACAGTCGCTAAAAGGGTTCCGGAGCTCACGAGCCTAAGAGGGTCTAGCCCAAGCTTCTCGCATATTATCCTAGTCTCCCCCCTAACCGGTATGGACTCCATGTTTACAACGCACCCTTTACCAGAGGCCTCGCATATTTCGAATATACCGCCGAGCACACCGCCCTCCGTAGGGTCGTGCATTGCTGAAACATATTCCGCGGAGACCAGCGCGGGCTTAACTATGCTCAGGTTTTTAACAAGCCTTCTTGCTCTTCTCAAGACTTGCAGCGGAACCCCCTTCTCCACCAGCTTCCCCCAAAGGTCGGATGCGAGAATGGATGTTCCCTCGACAGCAGCCTCCCCAACCATCACTATGTTTTCACCGGCTTTAGCACCGCTCGACGTGATAAGCCTCCTACGCCTAGTCCATCCTATTGCCGTCCCCACGAAAACAGGGTTCTCCACGATGCTCGCGTACTCTGTGTGGCCCCCCACTATGGTGACTCCGAGGCGCTTGGCTTCAACACCGGCCTGCCTCATTATCCTCCGAATCTCCTCATGGCTTGCTTTAGGAGGGAGGATGAGCACGATGAGAAGAAACTCCGGCTTTACTCCCGTGAGGGCTACGTCGTTTGTTGAAACGTCGACACCTATCCTGCCCAGGTTCTCCCTAGCCCCTGTGACCGGGTCGCTGGAAACAATTATCTTAACCCCGTTAAAGGATATTACGCTGTTGTCGACGCCTATGCCCGGGCCAACAATAACTCTCCTGCTTGGAGCCCCGAGGTTTGAAAAGACGATCTTTTCCAGTATTCTTGGAGGAACCTTGCCGAGTATTCCGCTCAAGGCTGCGACAATGGTTGGGTTGGAGGGTTAAAAACCTTAGGTGCTCTCAAACATCTTTTCAAGATAAGCTTAAAAGCTTAGTGGGTGGAGCAGACGTGATGGGTGAAATAAAGGTTTCAAGCAGCGTGAATTACCACGGTCTTTTAAAGAAGACTGCCGGAGTATTGCTGGCGGTTTTTCTAGTCTGGCTCGGCTTCTCCGCCTGGCTTTTCACGATGAGTGTTTACGACAATATGTACATCGTGAAATCGGGGGTGAGCTATCTTAACATCATGTTTTTAAACGGCCACTTGTTCGCCGCCCTCGGAATCCTGATAGGAATAGCGGGGTTAAACCCCTTCTTCTGGCACTCTGTCTTAAAGCGTAGGCTTAAGACAGCGGCTTTAATACTGTTGCTCAGTGTTCTATTGGCATTCGTATTCTTCTCCTCAGTGGGCCAGCAAATAGGTGTTCAAATACTTCTGCTAACTAATGCGGGAAACCTTTTGCAATCCTATCTCAGGTGGCTTGAAAAAGTATATTTCGAACCGCTCTCTTTCTCCGGGGAGGAGCTCTACAGCATGATGCCGGTTTTCGACTTTATCATGCTTATGAAAATCCTCTATGTGTTTTCTGTAGCAATAGTTTTCACAAGCTTGATTGTCACCAAGTTTTCACGCGTAGTCTTGCGTGCTAAAAAGGCCGCGGAGTGGCCTCAGGCCGACTTGATGATGTTCGAGTTAGCTGGGGCCGCTTCCTCCTTCCTCAGGTTCATTGCTTCAGCCGTCTTCATAGGATACTTCCTCTTCTGGTATCCTGCTTTGACCTACGATGTGACGAGCCCAGTATTCAGGATTTCCCTAACCATATCCGTCATCCTGATAATTCTCCAAATCCTCCTGGAAGCAATACCCTTTAAGAAAGCAGCCATGGTTAGGAATATTCTAGTCGTCCTGGCGATAGTCGTGGTTCTGCTAGGGTACGCGTTGCCTCAAGCATACTACAGGACTATCGGAGGATGGGATGCTAACAAGGTTTCCTACGAGTTCAACCCGAGAATTAAGCCGCACATAGAGCTCGTCAAGCTTCTTAACGGTTTAAACGATGTTTCTGAAACAGCCGAATCCACAGGTAGCCTAAGCGACCTTGAGAAGGTTAGGCTGACTAGTCACGACTTCATATCGTCAAGAACCAGCTACGAGCTCTCGAGAAGAGGGATACCGTGGATAACTGGAAGCGAGCCTTCAATGATATTTTTCAAAGACGGCCGCTTGTACTGGGTTGTCTTCACAGCCCCCGTGATGGTGGAGGCGACTGACGTTGAGACCGCTGAATCATTCATATATACTCACAGCGAGGTTATTCTAGTTTTCGACGCTACGACTGGGAGGACAGTCCCATTAAGCCAAGCCCTCGGGATGGTTGATGCCCCGCCGGTTTATTACGGTCTGGGAGGGCTTTTCAGAGAAAGGGAGATCGTGTTCGTCAACACGGGTAAGTGGAGGGAAGCCGGGACGGTGAACTACACCGGTCCGCCGGACTATGTGTTCTCAGGGTGGGTTCGCGCAGCCTACTTCCTTCTTAAAGGGAGGCTTGACATAGCCTCCGGAGGCTACGGGGATACTTTAAACGCCTTGATCACGAGAGATGCTTACAAAAGGGTTTCAGCGATAAAAGCGCCGCTCCTAATACTTGAAGCTGATCCTAGGACGGGTATACCGGCACCCTACCCGGTTGTAGACCCGGAGGGGAATCTTTACCTTGCTTTCTCAACCTTTATTGAGAAACCTGTTTACACTGAGTACGCTGACACAGGGAAGTATGGTGTAGAAAACGGGGGCTGTTTTAGAAGGCTTTTCTCCATCATCCTGGTTAACGTTGCAGACGGCAGTATTCAAGGCTACATGTTTGACGAGTCTTTGAAAAGCGATAACTATGTTGTCAACGCGCTTAAATCCCTCTACCCGTCTTGGGTTAAGCCGATACCGTCCTGGCTTAAGCCGCAGGTGAGATACGTTAAGAACCTTATGTGGAGCATAATAGATATATGTAATACTTACAGGGTTTCAAGCACGGATTACGATTCTTGGTATAGGAGTACGGGTATGCTAGATTACCCGAGGGACCCTAGTGGAGGATTATATTCGCAAAGCGTTTTCGACATAAGGTATGTTTCACTGGGAGACCGATACGTAGCCCTATGCATAGTTGAGAATTACCAGCAGAACCCTGGGGCTTCCGTGAACATTGTCGGCGCGTATGTTTTTACCCCTGACAGTAAGGAGTTTATCCTGTTTCCAAACAGGGTTCCACGGCTTAGTGCGATAATGGACAGCATACTTCACCATCCTACTGTTCAACAAATATTAACGCTGCACCAGACGCGCGGAGTCTCGTGGGTTGAGGGCAACCTGATGGTTCAACTGGTGAATAACACGCCGGTTTTCATTCTCCCGTTCTACTCGATAAGCGCCCAAGTTGCCTACGTCACCATGGTTGTGGTTTATAATCCTCAAACAAGCAAGATGGGCATCTACCAGGTTGGAAACGTGGATAACTGGGTTGAGGTTTCAAGATCAACCTTTGCAGCATATGTTTCAACGGTTTCTGCGAACATTACTGTTAAACCGGATTATCTCCAACAGGCTAGAGAATTCCTCGTTGCGAACGGGCTGTACGTGGCTGAGCCGGTCAGCGTTTCTGCAAACGTTATCTACAGGATTGGATACGTTAAGGCTGAAGATTTTCAGAGCACGGCTAACTCTACGCTGGCCAAACTGGTTGACTTCTGCAGGCAGCATGGCTTGAAAACGGTAAACATCTGGGTTGAGAAAACCGGGGATAAGGAAATGATAAACGTCGGCGTCCTAATCATGACGGTTCAAGGAGTCGAGCTTCATCTCGTTCAGATAGAAACCGGTTAGCTTCTTCCAAGTAGGCTATTCATCAGGACTCTGGTTGCTCTAACCACATTGTCATCCAGATCCAGCCTGCCATACTCGTGAATCTCAAGGATCAGAGGCTTCCCGTAGCCTGACTGTGAGAAAGCATTCATCAACCCGTCCCAGTCTATGCCGCCCATTAAAGGGGGAAGGTGCTGGTCATGATGTCCATCGTTGTCATGGATGTGAGTGGCTACGAGGTGCTCCCTAAGCATTTCAACCATCACGGGAATGCTCAGCTTGTTCACGTTAGCATGCCCAGTGTCAAAGCATACTCCGAGGCTTTCGCTACCAACCTCCTCAACCAATTCCAAAAGGTCTCTAGGCAGAGAGCCGTAGCAGGATTCAAGCCTGTTCTCCACAGCTATCTTAACACCATACTCCGAGGCGTGTTTAGAAGCCTCTTTGAAAAACCGCGCGTTGGCAAGCCTAGTCTTCTCAACAAGCCTATGGAAATCATGTTCCTCCGAAACCCTTATCCTCACGGTGTGTAGCACCAGCACACCCCATTCAAGCTCGCCAACATACTTGATCCAGTTGAAGATTTTTCTAAGCGCCTTCTCCCTCTGGGAGGAGTCTTCTGAAGCAAGCTCTAGATCAATTTCTCCGAAAGGCCCGTGGACTTGAATAATCCTGACGCCAAGACTATCTGCAGCCTCCTTAATGCTCTTTAAAGCTTTCAAGTCAACAGCCTCGTCTTTAAAAATCCTGGATAAGTGCTCGTAAGATAGTTCAACAAACCCCACGCCCTTCCCCCTGAGCCTTCCAAGAGCCTTCTCCGCATCAAGTATAGAGTAGATCCACGTGTCGAATCCGTAGTCCATGCCTACAGCACCACGACGTGGTGTTTAAAAAGGATTTGCCCTTGCTAAGACTGTTCTACCTTAATGCTTCAAGCTTTCTCAAAAGCTCCTCAAGGCTTCCATACTTCTCTTTTTCAGGCAAACCTAGAAGGCTAATCTTTATTCCAGCCTTATTCATCGCCTCGCAAAGAGTTTCAGTGAAAACTCCCCTCCCTCTATCAGGCCTGTCGATTCTGAAATGGGTCCATTCAACACCGCAGGACGGGCTTCCCTCTACACCCAGGTATGCCACGATCCTGACGCCTGCACGCTCATATTCCGCAGCAATTTCCACGGCTTGGTAAGCAATATCCCGGCAGATACGTCTGAACTCCGGATTATCGTAGGATTCTCTGGACGCGGGCCCCCTGTCTAAACCCTTATACAGTAGTTCAGGGCAGGGGAGCTGTACTACTCCGGTTTCAAAATCCTCTAGAAGAGCGTTGAGGATTCTCCTAGATGCCTCCACTTTTTCCTCCCGCATTAGTCCCGCTGCCTTACTGTATGGGTTAAGTATACAATGAGAAACCAGCAGGATTCTTCGCATGCCGAATAAGGCTTAAAACCAGCGTTATTAAAGCTTTCATTAGGAATCTCGGCGGGGCTCGTTCTCAGGGTGTTTAACTCTATACGTAATGTTTAAAAATAGGTTGATGCAGACGCAGGCTTAACACGGTGGACTAATGGTGGCTCGAATTGGATGCAACAGGGCTTCCGTCTGCTCCGGAGATAATCGTTTCGGGCTCCGTGTTAGCGAGCCTACTGGCAATCATAGTCTTAGCTCTAAACGTTCTTAAACACCGGTTGAAAAACCCTCAGGCAGCTAGGATAGCTGGATACATAGAGTCAGGCGCCTCAGCATTCCTCCGAACGGAGTACTCCGTCATAATGGTTTTCGACGCTGCAGTCGCTCTGCTTCTCCTAACCCTCCTGGGGGTTAAAACGGCTTTCGCATTCATGCTTGGGGCAGCGTTTTCCCTAGCCTCGGGCTTCGCAGGGATGAAGGTGGCTGTGAAAGCGAACGCCAGAACCATGGAATCGGTAAACGGGGACGTTTCTAAAGGTTTGAAAACAGCTTTAAGCGGAGGCTCAGTAACCGGTCTTTCGGTTGCAAGCCTGAGCCTGCTAGGAGTATTAATCTTGGTTTCCCTCCTGGGCGAGGACTCGTCTGGGCTTAGCGTGAAGTTTCTAACAGGATACGCTATGGGTGCTAGCCTGACTGCAATCTTCATCCAGATGGGCGGGGGAATATTTACGAAGAGCGCAGACATTGGTGCTGATCTAGTTGGGAAGCTTGAATACGGGCTTACTGAGGATGATCCTAGGAACCCAGCGGTGATCGCTGACCTGGTTGGGGATAATGTTGGCGACTGCGCTGGAAGGGGCGCCGACCTGTTTGAGACTCTAAGCGGGGACATAGTTACAAGCATGATAATAGGGCTGGGTTTCATGGATAAGTATGGTCATATGGTCTTATTGTTCTCCCCGCTCTTTCTCTCAGTGGGCCTGCTTTCTACAATAATAAGTATCATGGTTGCGCTTAAAATCAGTAATCCTACGAAGAGTTTTCTGATAAGCCTTGCAGTCTCAACTGTTTCCTCGGCAGTCGGCCTATATTTTGTCTCAACAATTTTCATGAGGGATGTTACGCTTTTCTACGCTGGATTCAGCGGTTTGATCGTGACCCTGCTCATGGCTATCGTGTCAAACTACTATACTGGCGTAAACTCCTCCCCGGTTAGAAACATGTACGAGTCGGCTAAGAGGGGTGCTGCTATAAACATGATAAGCGGCTTCGCCTACGGTTTAAGGGGAGCAGTGATACCCGTTTTCCTGGTCTCAACATCCGCGATATTCTCCTATCTTGCCACCGGTAATGTATACGGCTTGGTTGCAGCAAACCTTGGTACAGACATACTCGTAGGGACAGTGATGGCTTGGGACGCATTCGGGCCGATAGTCGACAACGCTGGAGGAATAAACGAGATGTGTGGCGAGGGCAATAATGGAGCGTTCGACGCTCTCGACGCCATCGGAAACACTACTAAGGCATACACGAAAGCGTTTGCTCTCGCAAGCGGCACTTTCACAGCTTTCATAGCCTTAATGACCTATTATTACGTTGTTGGCAAAAGACCGGTTGACCTTACAAACCCGTTTCACACAGCTGGTCTTCTAATAGGCATCGCCATACCATTCCTGTTCTCCTCATACATAATGAGCGCGGTGAACTCTACGACTCTAGTAATGGTTGATGAGGTGAGGAAGCAGTTTAGAGGGAACCCCGGAATACTCTCAGGGTCGGATACGCCTGCCTACGACAAGTGTGTTAAAATAGCTACGTTGAACGCTTTGAAGCAGATGGTCCTGCCGGTTTTAATCGCTGAGACTGTTTTCATCGGCTTCGGGCTGCTTTTCGGGGTTAATGCTTTAGCCGGCATGCTGATAGGCCTGCTTGGTTCAAGCGCCATCCTAGGGATTAAGTGCATCCTGATAGGAGGTGCTTTCGACAATACTAAGAAGCTTTTCGAATTGTCGGGGAACGATGATGAGGCCCTGAGGTCAGCCGTCGTGACGGGCGATACTTTCGGAGACCCGCTTAAGGATGTGGTCGGCCCCTCTCTAACGATTCTGATGAAGAGCATCATAATGACGGCCCTAACTTTTGAAACAATACTTCTCGAGCACGCACTGTTCCCTGCCTAGCTAAGTTTTTAAACAGCCTTAATGTTCACAATACTGTGTCGACGGGAATAATCCTCTTAAAAAGCAGGTCCATAGGTGTAAAGAGAGCCGTGCTTCTGCCTGAGTTAAACCCTAGGACTGTCGAGGGCGTTCTTAAGGCTCTCCCGTTTAAAGGTTCTGCAAACACCTGGGGTGAGGAAATATATTTCGAAATCCCGGTTACCCTGCCGGAGGAGAATTCGCGTAGAGAGGTTGAGAAGGGGGATGTCGCCTACTGGCCTCCTGGAAGAGCCCTCTGCATATTCTTCGGCCCAACTCCCATGTCTAGAAAGGGGAAGATTGTTGCCTACAGTCCTGTTAACGTTTTCGCCAAGATAGAGGGTGATTTAGAGGGCTTCAAAAAGGTTAAGGATGGGGAGGAAATACTCGTTGAAAAAGGTTAGGGGATCCCCGGGAATACCAGCGGAACGCATTGCTTAGAAACGATTCCAATGGAAGCTACGCGTCTCCACTTTCAGCTGGGCTTGAAAGCACTGTGAAAAACTTGTCGTTAGGCTTATGCAGATTTTTAACAATCTTTCCCCTCGCCCCCTTGGTAATCTTCTCGGAGCCTTGAAGAGCCACTCCTACCGCTATCGCAACATACTCCTCTGAAACAACTGCAACCGGCTCCCCCTTGCTGAAACCACTGTGTTTAACCACTCCCGGGATCATCACGTCAGCACCCTTAGCCACGTACTCTACAGCACCCTTGTCCACAACCACTATTGGACAGACTGTTATTCTTCCAAGGCCTTGAAGATGCGGGATGATCCTTCCATCCGGAAAAACGATTAACGCGGGGGTTCTGTTTAAAAGAAGTATTTTAGCGTCCTCCAGCTCAACAACCTCCGCAGACTCCAATCTGTCTAGTTTAAACGAGATTTTCTGGTTTTTAGCGTCTTCTATAAGTCGGGCTGCCTCCTTCCTCCTTACCTGTATTCTGCGCAAGCCTCAAAACCCTTTCATGACTTTCTCAAGCGCCCTACAGTTTTCCTCAGCGTTCTCCAGAATATCTTTAACGGTAGGAGTCTTCAACAAGGGGTTGAAACTCGGCGGGCACTCTACAGTCAGATAACCGTCGTATCCTGCTGCTTTAAGCAGCCTGATAATCTTCCTCCAGTCCACATTCCCTTTGAGCACGTTTCTAAACCCGTTTATGTTTCCTATGCTGGTGTCGAAATCCTTAGCATGCACGTTCGATACCATGCTTCCAAGGCTGTGGATCCAGTTTTCAGGGTGGGATATTGCAAGCAGGTTGGCAACGTCAAGATATACTTTTACATTCTTCATTCCAACATCCATTATGAATTTCTTAAACTCCATCGGGGAGTAGAGAAACTTGTTCCAGACGTTTTCAACAGCTATAGTCACGTTATGGGTCTCCGCGAACTCTGCAAGTTCTTTCACGGATTTTAGAGAGTTGGCGTAAAGCTCCTCGTAAGGCATCTCCGGGGAGGCAACGCCTGGGACAACGAGGATCGATGATGCTCCAACAATGCTAGCCATTTTAACACCAGCCTTACCATACTCGACGCCTTTACTCCTGGTTTTTTCATCGTTTGAGCCGAGATTATACTTCCAGAAGACGCCCGTGGCGACGCTGGGTATCTCAAGGCCTTCCGACTTGAAATCCTCAGCTGTCCTCCTTATCTCCTCCCCTGTCTTCCTAATTGGGTCGAAACTGCTGTCGTCGAAGACGAGCTCAACCCCGTCGTAGCCAACCTCCCTAAGCTTCATAGCAAGCTTCTTATTGTCAAGCTCGCTCAGAATGCTCGGCCATTCAACGCTCCAAAGATTTATCCCCTTCTTCATAGGTAGGATTCAAACAGTGAAACCTAATAAAGTTTTTGGAAGATTGTTCAGCAATCACTCTAAAAACGTACAAGCTTAACAACGTTAGAATCCTTTGGGACGCTGAGGTTTCTGCCGACGACCTCGCACTTAACCCTCAGAACATGGCAAACAGGCTTGCAAATATTCTTTTCAAGCCCAGTGAGTGATTCGAAGTTTCCCTGGCCTTTTGACACTACTATGTCTGAGTCGTTCAAGGCTTGCTTAAACTCTTCAGAAACCCTGTTTAAAACGACTCCTATAGTGTCATCTCCAGTGGTAAGGATTTTATCACACGCCTCGTCGAGCCTAACGTACTCGGCGTCTTCCAATGTAGCGTCGTTCAAAACAGGCCCATCCTTAACAACCATCGTGACAATGCACCCCCATCTTTCTTTCAGGCATTTTGCGACAAGCTTATCGAAGACTATTTCCCCCGCATTATCCGCTAGGTAAAGAATCTTCCTCCCGCCGCTGATTGCTTCACACAGCTTATCCACGTCGTCGATCGTCAAACCCTCCTTCAAATAGTCTTTAAACCGTGTCTCCATGCTTTCAAGATTGAAGCGATGCCCATGGACTTCAAAATCCATCATGTTTCCAATTATGGATGTTTTAAGGCAAAACCTCAGCGCTTCAACATTGTCCCGGATTGATTCAAGCGTTTCACACAGGCCTTGGTAAAGCTTTAAGGCTGTTTCATTCGAGGCAGTCTTAACATGCTTAAACGGGTCCCTTACTCCGGTTATTTTTCGAGTAATCCTGAATGCTTGCGAGTGTAGAACGTTGGGCGAAGTATCTTCTTCGAAAGCCCTCGGGATCCATCTTAAGGATTCTAAAAGTATTTTCCTGATCATATCTGGGTCGCTCGTCGCCTTAAGAGCTATGTCTAAAGTAGCGTTTACAGTGCACGGGATGCATAATAGATCCGGTTTCATCAGTCTTATCCACGGGCGCTTAGATTTATGAATTTCTGCTAGGTGGAGAAATGCTTCAAGGCTTGCGGCCACGTGAAACTATTGAAGCATAGTTAGTCGCCGCCCATGAAGAAATAAACGATTCATCCACCCTTACCCGTATGAAGGGTCCTGATGCAGGGTCATGCATAATTATCCAATCATCTTCATATCCAACAGCCACCACCGTATGGAGGCTGAACCCGATTCTTAACCTGATGATTACGGGATTGCCTTTACAAATTTCTTCTCTCAATTCTCCTACTGAAAGCGATTTATATGAGCAGTAAATATACTTGTCTAAGAAGGGAAGCATGTTCTCAAACCTGTCGAACCCCATCGCGTTAATCTCCTCCTGCGAGAAGTTTAGACCGTAGTATAGAAGAACCATGCTGGCGGAGGCCTCGGAGCAAAGGTCGGGTCCCTGCTTGACGAAAGGAACGCTTAAAATTTTCCCGTTAGCATAGTTTCCCCTAGGGATGCCTACGTGCCTCGTAGAGATAGAGAGAATGATGATAAGAACTGAGACGAGTATTGCTAAGAGTATTATCTTGAACTCCAATCCGAATAAGAATAAAGGGTGGCTTTAATAATCTTAAAAACTAATCTTCCGGGGTTTTCATCTAATTATTTCCAAAAAACCGAGTATATTGTCTTTTATGGATCTTATAAAAGGATGCCTTATCCCACTCGGCTCTTTAAGGCTTTCCAGCCTAGATATTCTGAAATAGAGGGGCGGATGCGGGTCCCATCCCAACCATTCTTGAATAGCGTATCCTTGCCGCATTTCCAGCTGAAGCCGGCGGAAACCTATTTTCCTCAAAGCGTTTGCAAGGTTCTGGGGCTCGCCTATTCTAATGGCGGACTCTAAGTCAGCCTTGGACTCGAAGAACTTGGCTATGAAGTATACGGCTCCGAGAGCAAGCATAAGATAGAAGTATCCTAGGAAGTATAGCAGTGGCCAGAAAACGTAAAACCTGAGAAGATACTCCATGGAGGTAAGGAGAAAGAGGATCAACGGGTCTCTCCCTTTAAGATGGCTGAACTCGTGCCCAATAACGCTCAGTATCTCCTTATCGTCAAGCTGGACGAGCAGCCCTGTGGTAACCAGGATTACTCCACGGCTCGGCCAGGGTCCGGAGGCTGCAGCATTAGGCAGGGTGGTGTTGGAGACAACTATCTTAGGTACTGAAAGCTCAAACCTCTCCGCCGCCTGCTTTACAATCTCATACAGGTTCACAATCTTTGCAGAAGCTCTTTCCGAGCTACACTCCAACCCGTATTGAGATAGGACTTCCGCGCAGGTTTCATAGTCTATCGGCTTCCTGAGCGCGAGGGTCCTGCTGTAAATCTCCTTCTTAATCTTTGAGAATGTTTCTGCACCATGCTTGTTTAGAAAAAACCTGTATTCTGAAATTGGAATACTATACTGGAAAACATGTACCAGAGGGTTTTTCTCAGTGATCCGCCAATCTCCCATTCTCCCGATGATCCTGTCCGAGAAAAGGATCAGCGTGAACTGTAGCAGTACAAGAACTATTGGAGCATAAGCTCCTAGGGCTAAGAAGAGAATAATGCTGAGCGAGGTGAATAGTATGAAGAGGAGAAGCATGCTTTCCGAAAACATCCTGTAAACGAAATTCTTACGCGCCTCGAGAACTCTTTCAGGTATTATTTCCTCGCCCTCGACCCAGGTGAAGTAGACGGTTGTTTTCCTACGCTGTTCTTCGAAAAACCGGACTGTAGCCACCAGGTTGCTTTTCAACAAGTGTACAGCTGACGCGGGGACCTCGCTACCGCTTAAAACCATTCTGACACTAATTGGTTTTCCAATACTTATCTGAACATCGATATACCATTCCCTATCTGGATCGACAGCACTAAAGTAGAGGAAACATCCTGTCTCAGAAACGTTTCTAACAACGTTCGTAAAATGCTTCAAATTCGGAGCAACATAGTTCTGGTATATGAAATCAGCCAGGCTGGCGTAGTCTGAAGGGGTTATTTGAGCATCTATCGTGAAAGCAAGACTCTTTTCCCCACTCATGCCTGTTTTTTTCACATCCGGTTCACGAGTAAACCCTCAAGATATAAAAAGTTTTAACCGGGATGATTGAGATTCTAGTCAAAGATAAAGTTTATTTCAACCATCCTTTGAGAAATTCGGAAGCATTGAGGGTAATAGTTCCCGCAGGGGGGTTTGCAAAGCGTCTTCAACACCTCGGGGTTCACATGGCGAAGCCGCTGGTTAAGGTTTCCGGCAGGCCGATAATAGACTACGCCATGCAGAAAGTAATGGTGTTAAACCCCAGCGAGGTGATCGTCACTGTAAACAGGAGGTTTGAAAAGGATTTTAGAGAATGGCTGGGGTCGAGAGGGTATGTTAACACGAGGCTCCAGGTCGAGGGGAGCACACGGGAGGAGGAGAAGCCTGGAACAATATTGTCGCTGGCGATGCTTATCGACACTATTGAAGAAGACGAATACCTGATTATAGCGGGCGACAACCTTTTCTCGCTTGATTTAACAGAGTTCCTCGAGTTCTACCGGAGTAAGAACACGCCGGTTGTGGCGCTTTACGATGTTGGGAGCATTGAGCTTGTTAAAATGTATTCCTGCGTCAAGCTTGCTGAAGACGGTAGAATAGTGGATTTCGTCGAGAAGCCTGTAAACCCGGCTTCAACCATGATAGCCACCGCTATCTACATGTTTCCATGGAGGTCGCTCGTAAAAATCAAGAGATACGTTGAAGAGGGCGGGCACAGGGATAGCCCTGGGCACTTCGTGTCCTGGCTATGTAGGAACGAACCTGTCTACGGATATGTTTTCCGGGGATACTGGTTCGACATAGGAACACCCCAGACCTATGAGGAAGCCTGCAGGTTTATGGAGGGCCTTGAAAAGTAGCCTCTATTTTTAAAATTCTTAACGAGCACGCCTGAGGAACAGGGAAGCTAGGCGTGCTGCGGAACAACTGGACTCGGCAAATGCTTATATGTCTTGTAAAAGCATGATTCGGCAAACGGAGTATGTTCGATTAGGCTGGTCTGGGCTTAAGGTTTCAAAGATCTGCCTGGGAGCCATGTCTTTCGGCGACCCAGCTTTGCAACCCTTCGGGGGCGGGGGTTGGGTTTCCGGCAAAGAGGAGGCTTTCAAGGTTTTGAACAGGGCGTGGGACCTCGGCATAAACTTCCACGACACTGCCAACGTGTACTCGAGGGGAAAGTCTAAGGAGATACTTGGGGAGTTCCTGCAGGGGAGAAGGGAGGACGCGGTGGTGGCACAAAGGTGTTCTCCCCCATGGGGGACAAGCCAAACGACTCAGGGCTTTCAAGGAAGCATATTTTGAGGCAGATAGAAGGGTGCTCAGCAGGCTCAAGACCGGTTACGTAGACCTCTACCAGATGCACAGGTGGGACTATTCCACAGGGATAGATGAGACTTTATCCACATTAACCAGTTTAGTGCACCAGGGAAAGGTGAGGTACATGGGCGCGTCCAGCATGTGGACGTGGCAGTTCGCCACCGCCTGCTTCACCAGCGAGATGAAGGGCTACGAGAAGTTCGTAAGCATGCAGAACCTCTATAACCTGCTTTACCGTGAGGAGGAGAGGGAGACGATACCCTTTTGCAAGACGTTTAACATTGCGCTAATACCCTACAGTCCCAACGCTGTGGGAGTACTCTCCGGAAGATACTTGAAGGAGGGCAGGCTCGTCGGGGGTCCGAACGACAGTGAACGCTTGCAGCCGGGCACGGGGTTTTACGCTTACAGGGCTTACATAGAGCCTCCTGAAAACGCTGAGATAGTGAAGAGGGTCGTGGAGACTGCGAAGAACAAGGGCGTGACGCCGACTCAAGTCGCCCTGGCTTGGCTTTTCGAAAAGGGTGTCACGGCGCCGATAGTAGGCACCACGAAGGTAGAGCATTTGGAGGAGGCTGTGGATGCGTTAAGCGTGAAGCTGACGGACGATGAGATCAAGTACTTGGAGGAGCCATATAGGCCGAAGCCAGTTTTACACATACGCTAGCAGTCTCGGGAAAGCATGCCAGTAGGCCATAATCCCAAAAATTTGGGCGGTGCGCTAACTAGAGGAGAGTTTAAAGATTTAAGAGTTCTACGCTGGAGTAATGCAGGAATGTCTTCAAGATATGAGGAGCTTGGCGTAGACGTGAGTAAGAAAGGAGTGGAGTTTTTGAAAAAGATTACGGACGACGTTTTCCCCGGAGCCTTCTCCCCCGTTGTTAAGGATCCTTTAAACCCGGGCTGGGGGATAGTTCTTCATACTGATGGTGCTGGAACCAAGCCGGTTGTCTCCTACCTCTACTATAAGGAGACTGGTGAGGAGAAGTTTTTCGAAACATTGGCTGACGACGTTGTCGCCATGAATGTTGACGACGCGGCGTGCGTAGCAGGGTTTCCAGTGGCTTTCTCAGACTATGTCGCGGTAAACCCTTTCAAAGTCCCCAAACAGGAGCTTCTTAAAAGCCTGGCTAAAGGCTTCTCAAGAGTCTTTTCAACACTCAGGGGGAACGGGGCCGAGGTTCTTTTCAGCGGAGGCGAGACGGCTGACCTGCCTGATATTGTCAGAACATTCGACGTTTCAGGGACAGTAATGGCTAGAGTAGAGCTCTCTAAAGCGGTAACTGGTGGAAACGTCTCGCCGGGGGATATTATAGTCGGGTTGAGGAGCGGAGGTAGGTCGACATATGAGGAGAAGGAGAACAGTGGAATAATGTGCAACGGGATAACGCTTGCTAGACACTGCCTCCTGGTTGGAGAATACTTGAGGAAATATCCTGAGATATGTTCAGGAGAAGTTAAAGGATATTACGGCCGCTTCAAAATAGATTCCTTCGTCGACGAGCTTAACATGACTATTGGGGAAGCCTTGTTGTCGCCGACTAGAATCTATCTGCCTATAATACTTGAAGTCCTGAAAAGGGTTAAGGTTAAAGCCATAATTCATAATACTGGCGGAGGATTAACGAAATGCTTGAAAATAGGGAGTAACATAAAGTATGTGAAGGATAATCTTCCTGAGCCGGATCCAATATTCAGACTTATTCAGGCTGAGAGCAAAGAAGATCCGAGAAACATGTATCGCAGCTTCAACATGGGGGTGGGATTAGAGATAATTGTCGAGAAAGGGGATGAGGATAATGTTATAGACGTATCTGAAAAGTTCCGTGTCGATGCTCAAGTAGTCGGCAGGTGTGAGAAATCTTCCGAGGGAAACTTTCTAATCATTGTTTCAAGGAACGGTAGATTCGAGTATCGTGTCTAAAAAATTGGAATAAAGTAACTGCTAACGGTTTTATGAGGAACGTGGGGCGGAATGGGTTAAACACTATCTTTGTTCACTACTCTGGAGAGAAAGATATTAGTGTTTCAGTATGCTCAACGTGTTCAAGCTTCTCCAAAACCTCGTAGATCGTTTTCCTGAGCTCCTCCAGGTTTTTTGACTCTATCACCAATACTGCGTCATATCTTCCCAAGACGGAATTAGCCAGTTTAACACCCCTAACCCTCCTTGTCCTCACAACCTCTTCAGAAGTGCCCGGCTTGGTTCTAACAAGGATGAATGCTCTGATCATCACGAGTCACTTCAACACTATGGAGGTCTCCGTTCTCACAATGTTCGGAATCCTCTCAATAACCTCGTAGAGCAGCCTAGTCAATTCCTCGGGGCTCTCGGCTTCAACCGTCGCCACAACGTCAAACCTGCCGTAAATAGGGTCGGCTGAATGAACACCCTTAATCTTCTTCATTTCGTTTGAAACTTCTATGGATGTTCCAGGCTTCGTCACGAGGAACACGTATGCCTTAACAACCATGGTTAAGCATGTTTAGAGGAAGTATTTAATCGTTTTCCTGAGCCAATATCGTTAATTACGGATAAAAAGCTGTGTTGCGGAAGATTTTCCTACTCCACCCTCACCGCAGTTCCCACGGCAGTGATTACTATGAAGCCCTCCAGGATTTCAGAGGTTTCGAAATCTATGCCGACAACCCCGTTCGCGCCAATCGAGGCTGCTCTCCTCATAAGGTTCTCAAGGGCTTCGTTCCTCGCCTTCTCGATTTCCGAGAGGTATGCTTCCGACTTCCCCCCGACCAGCGCCTCTATCCCGGCTACGAATCTTCCAAGCGCGCCTCTCGTCCTAACTGTTTGCCCGAAGACTATGCCCAGGCTTCTCACGATTCTCATCCCAGGTATTTCAGGAGTCGTAGAGAGGTAGATTTGACCAGGTGGTGGTGGAGGAACAGAGTACTCCATAAGGTATCCTTGCAATCGGTAAAGATAAGCTTTAAGCCCCAGGGTTGGAAACGTTTTTTAAACACCCGTGGGGAGAAAGGCTTTGATGTGGTTGGCTAAGGATCCTTCAACCGGCGGGGAAATACATGTTGTCAAATACTCTAACCTAGGCATCGGGAGGCTGTTGAGGGGGAAGGTCAGGGATATTTACGACCTGGGCGAGGAGCTCTTAATATATCATACTGACAGGGTTTCAGCGTTCGACGTCGTGCTTCCGACGCCCATACCTAGGAAGGGAGAATACTTGCAGAAGCTAACCGTATTCTGGATGAGGAGAAGCAGGAGCGTGTTTCCAAACCATCTTATAGACGCTGTGGATGAGAGGAGCATACTTGTGAGGAAGGCCCGGAGGATTAATGTTGAATGGGTTGTTAGGAAATACCTTTACGGATCATTGTGGAGGGCTTACAGCGAGGGCAGGAGGGAAATATACGGGTTAAGGTTTCCAGAGGGACTTAAGATGGCGGAGGAGCTTCCGGAGCCAGTGTTAACACCCACTACGAAGGCCGACGTGGGTCATGATAAGGAGATCACTAAGGCTGAAGCCCTGGAGATGAGGCTTCTCGACGCTGATACTTGGCGCACGCTGGAGGAGGCTGCTTTAAAGCTGTACGAGTTTTACGAGGCTGAGGCCAGGAAAGCAGGGATCATAATACCCGACTTCAAAATAGAGTTCGGCTTTCACAGGGATGGGTTGATCCAGATAGATGAACCGCCTACGCACGACTCCGCTAGACTCTGGCCAGTCAAGTACTACAGGGTTGGAGAGCCGCAGGAGTCGCACTGCCTAGACAAAGAGTTTCTCAGGGAATGCTTGAGGAGAATGGGTTTCGCTGGCGATGGGGAGCCGCCTGAGCTGCCTTCTCCAGTTGTTAAGGAGGTTTCTAAAAGGTGCGTGGGAGCATACAGGGTGCTTGCCGAAGGAGTTAGCGTCGACGACCTGGGCCTGCTAAGCGTCGACGATGTTCTGACCAAACCTTTCCCGTAAAGCGCGCTATTATTTCGGAAACTATTTGCCACCTCTTTCAAGAAGTCTTTTAACACGAACATGTGTAAATTTACTAGTTTGTGTAACCAAATTTTTAATAAGCCGTCGGAAATGGTTTTTGGTGTAAATGCTTGCCGAGAGCTGCGGCGTGTTTGGGGCGAAGTGTTTAAACGGCAGGTGTGTTTTCGACCTTCTCTACTGGGGTCTTGTGGCGCAGAATCATAGGGGTCATGAGTCCTACGGCTTCCTTACTTTCGCAGAGGTTTTCAGGCGTCACGTGAACGTTGGTCTTGTCCCTCAGGTTTTTGGCGAGAGGTATTCCAGGTGGCGTGGCTTCCTCCAGGGTTCTGTCGGTATTGCTCACGTCAGGTATGGCACGTCTGGGGGTAGGGGTGCCTCTTCTAGGCTGAACGATGCGCAGCCGCTCATAGCTTCCCACGGGGGTGAGAAGATTGGTTTCGCTTTCAACGGTAATATTGTTAACGTTAACGAGCTTAGGAGTCGGTTGAAGGCTTCCGCGGGTTTTGAAGCCGGCTGTGACGCGGCCGTGTTATCGAAAATCCTTGCTATGAGTATTGAGGGTGGCTTGATGAACGGGGTTGAGCGCTGCATGAGGGAGGTTGAAGGAGCCTTCTCCGTTGTCGGGTTGAGTCCAAGCGGGGAGCTTTTCGCATTCAGAGACCCTTTGGGTATTAGGCCTCTCAGCACCGGGGAGAGTGAGGATGGTCTGGTTAGGGCTTTCTCCTCCGAGACTGTTGGGCTCGATATTAACGGGCTGAGGTTTACGAGTGATGTTAAGCCGGGTGAGATTGTTGTCTTTAGTAAGGATGGTGTTGAGAGGGAGAGGCTTGTGAAAAAAGACAGGGCTGCTTTCTGCGCTTTCGAATACGCTTACTTCGCTAGGCCGGATTCCATGCTCAACGGAAAGTATGTTTACAACGTGAGGGAGGATTTTGGCAGAAACCTGGGGAGGAGGTTTAGGGATGTTGTTGAGGGTTGCGACATGATTCTTTCAATGCCTGAGACTGCTGAGGACGCTGCCTACGGTCTGCACGAGGAAACCGGGTTGAAATGGGAGAGGGTTCTTAGGAGGCACAGGTATGTTACTCAGAGGGCTTTCATTCTCGAGCCTAGTGAGAGGGTTTCAACGATCGACAAGAAGGTGAACATTATGAACGGGAGGCTGAGGGGTAAGAAGGTTATTGTTGTCGACGACAGTATTGTCAGGGGTGATACTACTAGGACTGTTGTTAGAAAGCTTAGGAGGGCTGGCGCCGAGAAGGTCTATCTCTTCATTACTTTCCCGAGGATAACGCACCCGTGTTTCTACGGTGTTGACATGGCTACTTTCACTGAGCTGATTGGCTTCAGGCTTGACGAGGAGGGTGTTGCGAAGCATGTGGGCGCCGACGGGGTTTTCTACCAGCCTCTGGAGGACTACGTTAGGGCGACTGGGCTGAGTTTAAACGAGCTTTGCCTGGCATGCGTAACAGGAGAGTATCCGACTGAGCTTGCTCAGAAGATGGCTGACGCAGCCAAGGCTTCAGTAGACTTTAAGGATGAGAGGAGGATATATGAGAGGGCTGGTCTCGTGAAGCAGGAGGGTTCAGCATGACGGGGATACTTGGAATATATCTTTTCGACGAGAGGTGGAATGTCGGCAAATTCGGGGTATACGGGTTGATGGCTCTGCAACACAGGGGTCAGGAGACTGCTGGGCTTGAGCTCATAGGGCGTTCCAGACAGAGATTATCGGGCCGCGGCCTAGTTGAGGATGTTTTAAGCCGTGTTGATGCGGAGGGGCATATTTGCGTCGGAGCAGTCTCCCCGTATCCTGTTGAAGCTGATGAGGATGTTCAACCACTCCCCTTAAGCGAAAAAGTCTCAGTGGCTTTAGACGGCAGGATAACTAGGGTTGAGGGCTATTCTTGGGACGGCTCCATTAGCTACGAGAGTAACCTGAGGAGGGCTTTCGCAAGGCTCGCCTGCGGCAGGAGTGAGATAGAGGCTGTTAAAGAGTTTTTCGATAACTGTAAAGGGGGCTTCGCCTACGTTGCTGTGAACGATCGGATGGAGATGGCTGCGGGGAGGTGCAGCCTAGGTGTCAAGCCTCTTGTGCTCGGGAAGTTCGGGTTTGAAGGCGGGATAATTGCTTCAGAGAGCTGCGTTATGGACGTTATTGGCGAGAGGGTTCCGATAAGCCCCGCGGAAAACATTGACGCTGGGGACGCGATGGTTTTCACTCCTTTCTCAGCACGCTTGGTTAAAGGCTGTTCTCCGTGCGACAAGGCTTACTGCAGCTTCGAATACGTGTATCTGGCTAGACCGGACTCCTACGTTAACGATATTCCGATATACAGGGTTAGGAGGAACATAGGTAGGAGGCTCTCTGAGGAGGACAGGGTTGACGCTGACGTGGTCATAGGAGTGCCTGAGACAGCAATACCCTTTGCAATGGCCTATTCCAACGAGACGGGTATACCTATAGAGAAGGGTTTTGAGCTGACGGGTAGGAGGGTTCGCAGCGCCCTTAGGCCGGACCAGTTTGAAAGGCTTAAAGGTGTTCAGCTTAAGCTGAACGTTATAAGCGAGTCGGTCAGGGGTAAGAGGGTTATCCTGATTGACGACAGCGTTGTGAGGGGTAACACGCTTGCGAACATAGTCTATCTGATGAAGGAGAAGGGTGCTAAGGAGATACATGTGAGAATAGGGAGTCCACATATTGTTTCCCATTGTCCCTTCGGCGTCGAGGTTCCTCCGGAGGATGAGCTGATAGGGAGACACTTGTCTGAGGAGAAGATTGCGGAGGTCGTGGGGGCAGACTCGTTCAAGTATCTCAGCATAGAGGGCTTGGTTGACGCGATCGGCCTTAGGAGGCATGAGCTTTGCCTAGGCTGCTTCAACTGCGTCTACCCGGAGGTGTAGACTGTTGAAGATTCTCCTCGTCGGCGGCGGGGGAAGGGAGCACGCGGTAGCAGCAGCCTTCGCCAGAAGCAGCTACACTCCTAGGATTCACTGTCTTTCAGAGCTTGTCAACCCTGGGATAAGCAGGATTGTTAAGGATAGCGGTGGAGATTATTACGTTGGCGATCCAAACGATGCTGAGACGGTTTTGAAATCCGCTTTAAAGACTGGTGTAGACTTCGTGTTCATAGGGCCTGAGGAGCCTAATTTCCGCGGGGTACCGGACGCGCTTGAAAAAGAGGGCATACCTTGCATAGGCGCGAACAGGGAGGTTGCTGAAATAGAGTTGTCGAAGGCTAGCATGAGGGATCTACAGTGGAAATACATGATTCCAGGGCGGCTCTGGTATAAGAAGTTTAGAACGTTCGAAGAAGCTATCCCCTACGTTGAAGAGTATGCTGAGAGCGTTGCGTTAAAGCCTGCAAGGCAGGTTGGAGGTAAGGGCGTTAAGGTGATAGAGGATTTTCAAGTCTACTTGAAAGAGGATAAGAAAAAGGTGAAAAGGCAACACGTGGAATCCATATATAAAGATTATATGAAGGGTTATGAGGACATGGATTTTAAGATACTCGTAGAGGAGAGGGTCTGGGGACCGGAGTATACCTTACAGTGCTTCACCGATGGCAGGGCAGTCGTGCCAATGCCCGCGGTCCAAGACAATAAGCATGCTTTCGACGGCGACCTTGGTCCTGAAACAGGTGGAATGGGGTCTATATGCTGCGGCATGAATCTTAAGAGGGGTGTTAACGATGATATGGCAATACTGACGGAGGAAGAGGTTGAGAAATCCGCCGAGATAGTCAGAATGATGGTCGAGGCTATTCAGAAGGAGACTGGCCGAAAATACCATGGTGTCGTCGCCGGTCAAATGATGCTGACCTCGATATGGGGTCCAACAATAATAGAGATGTATTCTAGACTGGGAGATCCGGAGGCACTTAACGTCCTAGCTGTTTTGAAGACCGACTTGGTTGAGATATGCGAAGCAATAATAAGCGAGAAACTGGACAGGATTAAAATCGAGTTCGAGGAGAAGGCTACTGTTGTTAAAGCGGTTTCGCCGGAGGGATATCCTTTAAGCAGAGACCTGGCAAGGGGTCACCCAGCTATAGTTGATGATGAGGGGGGAATATTCTGGGCATCAGCCCATTTGAGGAGGGATGGCGTAATAGAGACTGGAGGTTCAAGGCTCATAGAGTGTCTTGGAGTCGCCGAGACGATTCCGGAGGCTAGCCGTATCGCTGAAAGACTAACTTCTAAAGCCCGGCTGGCCGATGGCTGGGGACTCTTCCACAGGAGCGATATCGGCTCTGAGAAATCTTTGGAAAGAAGGATCATGCTTGCCAACATGGCTAGGGAAATATATAAGTATAGGGAGAGGAAGGGACTCCTCGGAAGGAGGATGATCTGGATTCCTGGGAAAGGTCTGGAGGAGGTGGGTTGAAGATGGCCAAGGTCGCGGTCATCGTTGGAAGCAGGTCGGATGAAGAGCTTGGTAAGAACATAGTTGAGTTCTTAAAGGGCTTAGGCGTTGAATGTGATTACAGAATACTCTCAGCCCATAGGAATCCGGATGAACTCGACTCCTTCGTGAAAAGCACTGATGCCGAGGTGTTCATCGCGGTGGCTGGTCTTTCAGCAGCTCTCCCCGGGGTAATAGCTTCTAAAACCGTTAGACCCGTTATAGGTGTTCCCAAGGAGGTTAAGCTCGGGGGCCTCGACGCACTGCTTTCAATCGTCCAGATGCCTCCAGGCATACCGGTCGCCACGGTCGGCGTAGACAATTGGAAGAACGCGGCAATACTTGCGCTAGAAATGCTTTCTTTAAAGTACCCTGAGCTTGCTGAGGAGCTTTTGAAGGAGAGGAAAAAATGAGGCTCAGGGTTGAGGTTAGGCTTAAACCTGGTCATTTCGACCCTGAGGGCGACGTGGCCGCTAAATCCCTAAGGGACCTCGGCTTTCCCGTGACCATGGTTAAAGTCGGAAAAGTCTACGTCGTTGATGTTGAAACCGATGATCGCGGTGAGGCCCTGAGGCTTGCGGACGAGATGTGTAGAAAACTTTTAGCAAACCCTGTTAAAGACGATTATAGCGTAGAGGTGCTGCATGCCTGAAGCCGGGTCTCCTGAAGAAGCTTTATGATGACCTGGAGGTTTACGCTATAGTTCTTTCCTCAGCTGGCGACAGCGACCTGCTTGAGATAAGCAGGGAAATGGGGCTCAGCATGAGTCTGGAGAGAATGAGGTATTTGAAAAACTACTTCAGAGACAGGCCTCCGACGGATGTCGAGCTCCAAATGATTGCTCAAACATGGTCTGAACATTGTTTCCACAACGTTTTTAAGGGCGACGTTTTGGTCGACGATGGCCGTTTAATCAACAGCATTTTGAAGACGTACATAATGGGGGCTACGAGGGAGCTGAACAAGGACTGGTGTGTCTCGGTATTCGAGGATAATGCTGGAATAATAGATTTCGAAAATGGTTACGCGATAGCCGCTAAGGTTGAGACGCATAACCATCCTTCAGCGGTTGAGCCTTTCGGAGGAGCAGCAACCGGCGTGGGAGGGGTTATAAGAGATATTCTCGGAGTTTGGGGTGAGCCTGTTGCTTTAACCGATGTGCTTTGCTTCGGCCCTTTGGAAACTAGTTACGAGAAGCTCCCTCCAGGGGTTAAGCATCCGCGCTACATATACAGAGGGGTCGTCGCCGGAATAGGGAGCTACGGTAACAACATGGGTGTTCCAACAGTATCCGGGGCAATAATATTCGACGAGGGTTATACCGGCAACGTGGTTGTATACTGCGGCTGCATAGGTATTCTTCCGAAGCATGCTTACGTTAGGGATACTCGCAGGAACGATCTGGCTGTGCTCGCTGGAGGTAGAACAGGCAGGGACGGTATCCACGGAGTGACTTTCGCATCAGCTGAGCTTACTGAGGAGGCTGAGGAGTTGAGGTCTGCTGTTCAAATACCCAATCCTATAGTGGAGGAGAGGCTTAGGAGAGCAATTCTAAGGATAAGGGATGAGAGGCTTGCTACAGGCATAACGGACCTAGGCGGTGGAGGATTGTCCTGCGCAGCCGGGGAAATGGCTCACAGGTCAAGCCTAGGGGTGGATATCAACTTGGACGCGGTTCCGCTTAAGGCGCCCGACATGGCTCCCTGGGAGATATGGGTTTCCGAGTCACAGGAGAGAATGCTTCTCTCAGTGCCCGAGGAAAACCTTGAAAGAGTCTTGCAGATATTCGGCGAGGAGGATGTTGAGGCCAGCGTGGTTGGAAGGTTTGTTGAAACAGGCAGGGTCAGGGTTTTCACGAGGAACCGGGTTGTATGCAACCTGGACCTAAACTTCCTCTTCACTCCTCCAAGGGTTACCAGGAGGGCGAGAATACCGGTGCTCCCCCCGGCTAGCGTAGACTTGGAGGAGCCTAGGGATCTCGCCGGCGAGCTTCTCAAGCTTCTTTCAGACCCGAGTATTAGGAGTAAGGAGGATGTTATTAGAACATACGATCACGAGGTTAGGGGCTGCACGGTGGTTAAGCCTATTCACGGAGACGAGGCTGGGCCGAGTGACGCCGCGGTAATCAAGCCTCTCAAGGATTCCTGGATGGGAGTTGTAATATCTTGCGGAATAAACCCTTTCTACCCTGACCCGTACTGGATGGCTGCAGCCTCTATTGAGGAAGCGTTAAGGAATAATGCTGCCGTCGGTGGCAGGAGGATCGCGATCTTGGATAACTTCGTCTGGGGAAGCCCTGAGGACGAGGATAACATGGGTAGGCTGCTGAGGGCTGCGGAGGCTTGCTACGACTTCTCTAGGGCTCTCGACGCGCCATTCATATCTGGCAAGGACAGCCTGTACAACGAGTCTCCCCTTGGCTCAGTGAGGCCAACCCTCCTAGTGACAGGCGTGGGAATAATGCCTGACGTTAGAAACGTAGTTTCTCCGAGCCTTAAGGAGGAAGGAAGCCCCGTTTACTTGATCGGTTTAACCCGGGGAGAGCTGAGGGGCTCAGCATACTTGAGGCTCAAGCGGGTGGACGGTGGGGAGGTTCCAAAGGTGGATGCGAAGCTGTCTAAGAGTATTATCGACACGCTGATCCGGGCTGTTGACGAGAAGCTTGTGCTGTCGTGCCACGATCTCTCAGAAGGCGGTTTGGGAGTGGCTGCGGCGGAGATGGTTGCAGCCTCGAAAAACCTGGGTATAGCGCTGGATACTCGCAGGGTTCCTTCAAGCGTGTGTAGGAGCGACTACCTTCTCTTCTCCGAGTCGGCCTCCAGGTTCCTCGTTGAGGTTGATAAAAACCGTTGGAGAAGGTTTGAGGCGCTTTTTTCAGGACTACCCTTCAGCAGGATTGGTGAGGTAGCCAGAGGGCTTGGTCTGCGCGTAACCGATCTCAACAACGTGGTTCACGAGTTGAGCGGGGTGGAGATTAAGAAGGCCTGGAGGGGTTACTGAAAAATGGGCCTCGGGAGGTTTAAAGCCTGCGTCCTGAGGACCGGCGGCACGAATTGCGATCTTGAGACGCGAATAGCTCTCGAGGAAGTGGGTGTTAAAGCGGAAATAGTCCACATGAACCAGGTTGAGAAGAAAAGCCTTCTCGACTATCATCTGGTCGTTATCCCAGGGGGATTCTCATACGGGGACTACGTGAGGGCTGGCGCAGTATGGGGTAAGAGGGTGTTGGCAAGGCTTAGGCTGGAGCTAGAGAGGTTTATAGAGGAAGACAGGCTTCTACTAGGCATCTGCAACGGTTTCCAGGTTCTCGTTGAAGCCGGAATACTGCCTGGAGACGGAGTTAGTGAAACCCCTTTGGTGGCGCTTGCAAACAATTCTTCAGCGAGGTATGAGTGCAGATGGGTCTGGCTGAGGGTTGAGAACAATGAGACTCCTTTCACGACGGCGATGAAAAGGGGCGAGGTTCTCAGAATACCAGTGGGGCATGCTGAAGGAAGGTTTCTAACGAGTTCGGAAAAGGCTTTGGAGAATCTCAAGAAGAATAGGCAAGTGGTCTTCAGATACGTTCTTCCAAGTGGGGATGAAGCGAACGGGCTCTACCCGTATAATCCTAACGGCTCAACATACGATATCGCAGGAATATGCAACGCCAGGAGGAACGTTATGGGTATGATGCCGCATCCTGAGAGAGCGTTCTACGGATGGCAGCTTCCAGAGTGGAGCAGGGAGCCCCCGGAACAAGGCGACGGGAGAAAAGTTTTCGAAAGCATAATAAACTACTTTGAGAAACACTGGTAAGAATCTTGGTTTTGTTAGAGTCGGCACTATGCTTAATTTTCAGAAAACAGGATTAGGCGCATGCTTAGACACGTGATCTCAGTTCGATCTCGTAAACCCTTAAGAGAATAGTAAGAACGGCGGGACTTGAGAAAGGCTCCCGTGTTTCCCAACGATTTTGGAAACGTGTCGTTAATTAGATGGTTGAGAGGGCTTTTCCGAATTGTTTTTCGGAATAAGCCTTAAATCCCCTTGGAAAACAGTGAAGCCAGAACTTGATAATAAAAGGAGTGCAGAAGCTGAGCCTGATAGATTATCCGGGTAGGGTTGCGTGCACACTGTTCACTTTCGGCTGCAATTTTCGCTGCCCCTACTGCCATAATCCTGAGCTGGTTGTGGACGATGGAACACCACCAGTTCCCGAGGGGGAAGTGCTCCGCTTCCTCGAGGAGAGGAAAGGCTTTCTCGACGGAGTTTGCATAACCGGTGGAGAGCCGACTCTTCACGATGATCTTCCAGATTTCATTAGAAGGGTTAAGGGCCTAGGGTATTCTGTTAAGCTGGATACGAATGGAACAAACCCTGAAATGCTTAGGGGGCTCATAGTGGAAAAGCTTGTCGACTATATTGCTATGGATGTTAAAGCACCGTTAGAAAAATACGAGAGCGTCGTAAGGGTTAATGTGGATGCTAGTAAGATTGCTGAAAGCGTTGAAATAGTTAGGGCTTTCCCGGAGCACGAGTTCAGGACAACCGTTGTCCCTGAGCTTCTCAGGAGGGAGGATATAGTTGCTATTGCCGAGTGGCTTAGAGGCGCGAGAAGATTCTTCATCCAGCAGTTTAAGCCGACTAAAACCCTTGATAAAACTTTTCTGGAGAAACAGGTTTATCAGGCGGGTGAGCTTGAAAAAATATGCGGCGAAATAAAGCTTTTCTTCGAAGTCTGCAAAATCAGGAATGTTTAGCGGCATCGTATTATATGTAGAAACTGAATAAGCCTGACCCCTGTTTTCGAATGGCTCGTTAAATCTAAGATCCTTAGGGCCAGTGGGTACGTACGAATCCTGCTGCGCTTTCTCGTGGAGGCCCACGTTTTCTTTACGGGTGCGATGAATCTCTAAGTTCAGTGTGGTGGCGGAAACCTGCTAACCTTTCACCTGTTTTCTTTGCTTCTCCGGCGCTTCCGATTAGGCTGGGTGCAGGGTGCAATAATGAGCCGTGGTCGCTGAAAGATGCATATGTTCTGGTTGCGATCTAGTAAAATTCATGGCGTTTCTAAGCCCTGTAAGGAGGCGTGCCTTATTACACCGGTTAATAAATCCTCTTTACGAAAGGAACCTTGTCAAAGTGCTTGTCGAAGCTATATATTTCACTAATGTTCATCCTTCTGCAGACTACGCAAGCCACCGCGTCATTGGGGCTTATCTTGTATCTCGAAGCTATGACTAGTGCCTCCTCGTAGTCTCTCCGTTGTACTCCCTCTATTCTAATGTTCTCCGTAGCTAGAATGTTTTCCAGAAACTGTACGGCCTTCTCAAGGCCGAGCCTCGCCTCTGTTATGTTGAGGACTTCCGACAGATGTATTGTCGAAATGATCACTTCCTCACCCTTTTCAACATTACCGATTATGGCTGATGCTCTCTGCTTAACCTCTTTCTCCGCATCCCTCAGCCTTCTTTTCGGCCTGAGGTAAGCATGTAGGAAGACGGAGGAGTCGAGGAACCTAGCCATATAGAACCATCCTCAGCTCGTGAGTATCTCCAAAATCGCTTACCCCCTCTATTTCCATGGAGTCGACGAGGTCGGTTAGCTTGCCGCGTTTCCTTAACGATTTGATCAAAACCTCGTCATCGCTCAATCTTACCATCAATGCCTTTTTACCCCAATCTTTCCTCCATTCAGCCGGTATTACTACTCTTCCCGCTTTGTCGATTTTAACGGTTTTTTCAACCATTTTTACCATATTACAAAGATTTTGCCACACTTATAACCATTATGGTTTAAGTCTTGCTAATACTTAAGCAATCCTTTGTCTGGCCACGAGGATTTGCGCATGACCGTGAAAGTCAGCTCGGAAACGTTTAACGTTCGCTTGTCGTCACTATGTTAAAAGGCTTCCCTTCCTCAAGTATGCTTTTAGGAATCTTTTCAGCATACCTTTTTAAGAAGGAGAGATCTTCATCCTTCTCTCTCAATTCGTCGGGAAGAAGCTGTGGAATCTCCTCCACGATCGGGTACCACCTGTTACACTTAGAGCATATTAAAACACCGTTTAGTATTTCCCTCTTCATGCATTTGTTACACACCTCGGCGCTGAGGCTGGAGTCTTTAACATAGGCTGCCTTAAGGCCGCAGTAGAGTTCACATACCACGCTCTCATGCTTAAACTCAACACTCCTCTCTTCTTCCTGAAAAACTATTAGTTTCAAGGGGAAATCCTTATCGATAGGGCAGGCAAGCAGGTCCATAAGCCTATACTTCATCTCTTCCACTATGAATTCTGTTATTAAAAAACATTTCTTGAACAGCTGGTGGAGAGTTGCCTGAGAAACAGAGTGTCTGGCCGAGTTAATTTTAACCGTGGCCGGTGTTGATTCAAGCTTTAAAAAGTCTTAATGAGGCTTTTCTGGTGGAAATGGGGCAGCAGGACGAGTTCAAGGTTACTCCCTGGACTGTTGAGGGAGTAGTGGACTATGAGAAGCTGATAAGGGACTTCGGGACTGAGCCTCTTACTCTAGAGCTTAAAGACAGGCTTGTCAGCCTAGCTGGTGAAGACCATCTTCTCCTGAGGAGAGGCATCTTCTTCTCCCACAGGGACCTAGACAAGGTTCTTGACGACTATGAGGCTGGGAGGGGGTTCTTCCTTTACACTGGCAGGGGTCCAAGCGGGCCCATGACGCTGGGACACATTATTCCCTTCTACTTCACTAAATGGCTTCAAGACAGGTTTAGGTGCAACGTTTACATTGAGCTGACGGACGACGAGAAGTTCCTTGAGGAAAGCAGGAACCTCACTATTGAAGACGTTAGGAAATGGTCTTTCGAGAACGCGCTTGATATTGCTGCAGTCGGGTTCGACCCTGACAGGACTTTCATATTCCAAGACATGGAGTATGTGCGAAACATGTATCCCATGGTTTTGAAGATTGCTAAGAAGGTTAATTTCAGCTGGGTTAGAGCAGTTTTCGGGTTTGACGCAAGCACGAACATAGGCATGATCTTCTACCCTGCTTTCCAAATATGCGTGACTTTCTTCGAGAAGAGGCGGTGCTTAATCCCGGCTGCGATAGACCAGGACCCATACTGGAGGATCCAGAGGGATATTGCTGAGGGCTTCGGCTACCATAAGACTGCGGCTATTCACAGCAAGTTCCTCCCGCCTTTGACGGGTCCCTCAGGTAAGATGAGCGCCTCCCAGCCGGAGAGCGCGATCTATCTTAACGAGGATGAGAAAAGCGTTAGGAGGAAGATATTTCAAGCTTTCTCAGGAGGGCAGCCCACGGTTGAGGAGCACAGGAGGCTCGGTGGAAACCCGGATGTGGATGTGCCATACCAGTGGCTGCACTTCTTCTTTGAGGAGGATGATGAGAAGCTTAAGAAGATTAGGGAGGAGTATTCCTCGGGTAGGATGCTGAGCGGGGAGATAAAGGAGATCCTCATGGAGAAGGTTACCAGCTTTCTTGAAGAGCATAATGCTATGCGTAGAGAAGCTGGGGAGAAGCTTAGCCTTATGAAGCATGAGGGTAGGCTTGCTAAAGAAATGTGGAGCAAGACTATAGAGTAGGAAAGCTAAGGCGGAGGCCTTTTCCCAAGCGTCACTGGGATCACTATCTGCCGGCCTTCTCTGATGATAGTCACGTTAACCGTTTTACCTGGGTAGGTGTATTCCTCCAATATCCTGGCGATATCGTCACTGCTCTTGACGGGGTGCCCGTCTATCGAAACTATCAGGTCCCCGCCAACCTTCACCTCTGTTCCCAGAACAGTCACAGTCTTCGCTCCCCCCTTTAACCCGGCCTTCTCCGAAGGCCCTCCGGAGACAACGTCTTGAATAAGCCACCCGTAAGTCACGTTTAAGCCAGCAGCCTTAGCAATATAATAGTTCACATTAATCCCTCTTAACCCGAGCCACGGATGCATATCGTAAACCCCGTTTTTCACCAGGTATGGTAGTTCCCTTAAAATGGTGTTTGATGGGATCGCGAAACCTACCCCCTGGCTGTCCCTTACTATTGCAGTATTCATCCCGACGACCTCTCCCTTCGCGTTTAGCAAAGGTCCTCCCGAGTTACCCGGGTTTATCGGCGCGCTTGTCTGAATTATGTTTGCTATTGCATAACCTCCTGTGAATTCGCTTGATATGGTTCTGCCTAGCTGGCTGACTATGCCTGTGGTCATTGTGCCGGTTAATCCAAACGGGTTTCCTATTGCTATCACCAAGTCGCCAACCCTCAAACTGCTGCTGTAAGTCATGTTTAGAGGATGGTAAAGCTCAAGCGGTGCTGTGCAGTTTACCACAGCCAGGTCGCTGTAAGGGTCAAAACCCACTACCTTCGCAGGATAGCTTTCCCCGCTGTAAAAGGTCACCGTCAGGTTGCTCGCATCCTTAACCACGTGATAGTTCGTCAAAATGTAATATGATGAATCATGTTTAACCATGAATCCTGAGCCGAGGCCCATGTCCTCGCTTAAAACACCCTTAACTAATCCAGTAACCATTACAACGCCTCTGATAGTCCTCTCATAAACCTCGGTGAAACTTACATTGAAGTAGGCTAGGCCCGTGCTCGGCTGCAGGCTCCTAATCCTGTCAACGTCTTTGCTTAAACTGTTCACGGCGAACTCTAGGTTTTCAACTTTCTCATTGAGCTTGGTTAACTCTGAATGAAGGATTAGGGAAGACACTATTAGCCCGGCGGCTATGAAGCCGACTAGCAAGAATACTGCGAGCCAGTGCTTAGAATAGACCACGACTGTTTCCTGACCCATCCTGCTTTAACCCTTCAAAAGCTTCCTAAAAACAGTTTCCTCGATGAGCGGCTCCGCATCCTGGTAAACCGGTTATTAAGGCCTGAAAAGGAATAGATACTACTTACTCGGAGTTTCCCTCTTGCTGTAAAGCTGGTATGGTAAAGCATAGAGCTTAACCGCGCCAGTAGCGTCCCTCTGATCGAAGCCGGCCTTCTTAATAGACCTTAACTCAGGCGAGAAAAGCCCGTATCTAGACTCCCTTCCAACGACCTCCACGTTCCCCTTGTAAAGCTTAACGTCAAGCCTTCCAGCAACGTATTTCTGCGTCGAGTCGATGAAAGCATCCAGGTCTCTCCTTAAGGGGTGGAACCACATTCCATGGTAGACTATTTCGGCCCAAATCTTGTCTACCTCCCTCTTGACCCTTAACTGTTCTTTCGTAAGCGTCAGCTGCTCGAGGTTCGCGTGAGTATTTAGGAGTATTGTTGCCGCAGGAGCCTCGTAAAGCTCCCTTGACTTTAAACCTAGGATTCCGTCCTCGATAATGTCTATTCTCCCGACACCGTGCTCCCCCCCAACCCTGTTTAAGTAGAATATTATTTCAACAGGATCCTTTACTCCGTCTACTTCAATAGGGACACCGTTCTCATACGTTATTTGAATTCTCTGCGGGGTGTCTGGAGCCTTCTCAGGGTGGACAGCCCAAATATAGTCCTCAGGATACTGCGTGTAAAGATCCTCAACCTGTCCGCTCCCAATGGAGTGTGACCACATGTTCACGTCTCCACCCAGCTTCCCCTTAGGC
>CAZWPT010000033.1:0-62503 GCA_964635675.1 uncultured Nitrososphaerota archaeon
TACGCGGCTCCCATGCTCCCGTCGCTATCAGGGTGGCGTCGTATCTCTCCACTATCTCGCTGAAATCCACGTCGAAGACCTCTGAGTCGTAAACCTTCTTGCCGAGGTGGAAGCAAACCCCTTTCTCAACAAGCTCCTTCACGCCTTCTCTGACACTCTTCTTCGGTATTCTGAACTCAGGTATGCCGAATAAGAGTAGGCCACCCGCCTCGGGCAGCATGTCGTAAACATCCACTTCAACTCCTTCGCAGATCAAGGAGCCTGCTGCAGTCAGCCCAGCTGGTCCAGCGCCGATTACTGCCACCCTCCCCCTTATGCGCGGGGCTATTTCCTTACACCTGAGGAATCTCAAGGCGTCTGCAGGATTACTCCAGTCCCTAAAAACTTTTTGATTACAATGTTGTTTCTTCACGCCTATTCGGGAGGAAAGGCTTATTACAGGGTTGAGGTGGTTTCCGCCATGCTTACAAACTACATATTTGTGACCGGCGGGGTTATCAGCGGCATAGGGAAGGGTATTACTGCAGCCTCGATAGGGAAGATTCTTCAGGCGAGGGGTTACCGTGTAACGGCTGTGAAAATAGATCCCTATCTTAATTATGATGCTGGCACTCTTAGGCCTACGGAGCACGGCGAGGTCTGGGTTACTGAGGACGCGGGGGAGATAGACCAAGACCTTGGACACTATGAAAGGTTCCTTGACATAAACATTCCGAGGAGGAACAATATTACAACCGGCCAGATATACGGGGCGGTTATAGAGAGGGAGAGGAGGGGCGAGTACCTCGGCAAGACGGTTGAGGTTATTCCACACATAACTGACGAGATAAAACGGAGAATAAGGGCTGCGGCTGAGGAGGCTGAGGCTGACTTCACGATTGTTGAGATAGGTGGAACAGTAGGTGAGTATCAGAGCGAGATATACTACATGGCTGCGAGAATGATGAAGGCTGACGGTGACAGGGTTGTATTCGTTCACGTGGCGTACCTGCCTATTCCTAAACACTTGGGGGAGATGAAGACTAAGCCTGTTCAACAGTCTGTCGAGAGGCTCGGCGAGCTGGGCATACAGCCCGACTTTATAGTCTGCAGGTCCGAGGAGCCGATAGACGATGTTAGAAGGAGCAAGATATCGATATTCTGCAACATTCCTAAGGACCATATTATTTCAAACCCGGATTTAAAGAATGTCTACGAGCTTCCGCTGGTTTTCGAGGAGCAGAGCCTTGGCGCCAAGATCCTCGCGAAGTTTGGAATGGGGCAGAGGGAGCCTAGGCTCGAAGACTGGAAGGCTTTTGTGAACGCTTTGAACACTGCAACCCAAGAGGTCAGGGTCGGGATAGTTGGTAAATATTTTGAAACAGGCGAGTACAGGCTTCCAGACGCCTACATATCGGTCATAGAGGCTGTTAAGCATGCTTGCGCAGCGGTTTTCGTAAAGCCTTCTCTCAGGTTCATAGACTCGGTGGATTTCGAAGAGAATCCTGAGAATCTTTACAAGCTTGAGGATCTAGACGGCGTAATAGTTCCAGGAGGATTTGGATCGAAAGGCATTGAAGGCAAGATAATGGCGATAAAGCATGCTAGGGAAAAAAACATTCCCTTCCTGGGGCTGTGCCTCGGGCTTCAGCTGGCAGTGGTTGAGTATGCGAGAAACGTCGCCGGCCTGCAGGGGGCTGATTCGACTGAGTTCAACCCCTCTACGCCCCACCCGGTTATAGATATTCTTCCCGAGCAGAGAGAGGTTTTGAAGGATTCGAGATACGGGGCTTCCATGCGGCTGGGGGCTTACCCGGCGGTTTTAAAGCCGGGAACGCTTGTCTCAAGGCTATACAGCAATGCGGCTGTGGTTTACGAGAGACATAGGCACAGGTACGAGGTTAACCCTGAGTATCATAGTGTTCTACGGGAATCCGGAATGGTTTTCTCAGGCGTTTCTCCAGACAACAGGCTCGTAGAGTTTATCGAGCTCAGTAACCACCCGTTCTTCGTCGCCACGCAAGCACACCCGGAGTTTAAGTCAAGACCCCTTAGGCCGGCACCGCTCTTCAAGGGCTTCATAGAAGCCTGCTTGAGCGGGAAAAAGCTGGGTCAAGCATCGTAAAAAGGGTGGGCGGTAAAGTTATCAACTTCTGGCTCTCGTAATGGAGAACAGTTGGAAAAAGAGAGGGAAGAGGGAAACGTCGAGTACAAGCTTCTCTTCGCCGCCAGCGACGAGAAGAGGCTGCAGCAGCTTGCAACCCAGTTGAACTACAGGCTTAACGAGGGAAGGGGGGAGGCTTTCTACGAGCTGGGTGTTAGCGATGATGGTGAGACGGTTGGCCTAACTGATGAGGAAGCCGAGGAATCTCTCAGGACCTTGGACAGGATAACCGGTATGGTGGGGGCCTCCTACATGGTGACCAGGGTTGAGAAGGGTAGGAGAGGCAAGGTTTTCGAAATCCTTGTAAGGAGGACAGTGGACTTCCCACCGGTCCAGGTTTCAGTAGCCCTGCTGGGCAACGTTGACTCGGGCAAGTCTACTTTGAAGGGTGTTCTCGTATCCGGGAAGCTGGACGACGGGAACGGGGCTGCTATGAGCATGGTTGCAAGGTATCTTCACGAGATCACGCTTAGAAGGTCGTCGTCAGTATCGATTCATCTCCTCGGATTCGATTCGAAGGGGGAGTCTATTAACGACGGCCTAGGCTCCTACGACGAGTCGAAGATATTCCTTAACGGCTCGAAAATAGTTTCGCTGATAGATCTCGCTGGGCACGAGAGGTATTTGAAGACCACTATAAGGGGGGTGCTTGGGAACCTGCCGGATTATGTCTGCATAGTTGTTGGGGGTAATGCCGGCCCTATCGGGACATTCAGGGAGCATCTGGGGCTCACGGTAGCTCTTAAAATACCTGTTTTCATGGTTGTTACAAAGGTTGACATGACTCCTGGTGAAGTCTTGTCTAGGACTATTAGCGACGTCGAGTCAATCCTTAAGCTTCCTGGAGTCAACAAGATTCCCTTCATCATAAAGAGCAGGGGAGATGCTTCTCTGGCGGCCAGGATAATGCCACACCTGAGAGTCTGCCCCGTCTTTCTTGTTTCAAACACTACGGGACAGGGATTGCCCGAGCTGAAGGCCTTCCTAAACGCTCTGCCACCGAAGACAGACTGGTCTGAGAAAGCAGGGATGGAGACGCTCTGCTTCATCGACGAGAAGTTCTACGTTGAGGGCGTCGGCCTTGTTGTAGGCGGGCTCGTTGAACAGGGAGTTGTTAAGAGGGATGAGATGCTTCTCCTCGGGCCTTTCGACGACGGTTCCTTTAGAACAGTCAGGGTTAAATCTATTCACGTGAACAGGGTTCATGTCGAAAAGGCTAGTGCAGGCCAGATTGCTGCGTTAGCCATAACGAATGTCGACTACGATGAGGTTAGGACCGGTATGGTTCTGTTGGACGTTGAGGCTAAGGCGTATGCTGTTAGAAGGTTTACTGCTGAGGTTAGAATACTGCATCATCCAACCACCATAATGCTCGGCTACGAGCCGGTGATACAGACTAGGACTATTAAACAGGCTGCGAGAATAGTCAGGATGAGGAAGGAAGCCCTAAGGACAGGCGACACGGATATCGTTGAGTTTGAATTCATAAAGAGGCCTGAATACATAAGGGTTGGAGACACGTTTATTTTTAGAGAGGGAAGAACCAGAGGGCTCGGGGTTGTGGAGAAAATCAATGCTTAACGGTTCAAATTGGTTTAGTGAGGCCCACGAGGAGAACTCTCAAATGGTCTATGGAATCTTCGCATCTGTCACATGTATCTTCGATTTCCTTTAAAAAATTTGAAAGAAATAATAATACCCTTGGATCAATGTCAGAATATTCGTCGTTTAAAATTACTTTCCTAGCTTCAGTGTAAAGCATATCCACCTCCTCCTCGCCTTCTTCAACCTTATCGCTTAAAGCAGTTGCCTTATCATAATCCATGGATGATAGTGCGGCCAACGCGTCTCTAAGGCTTAAGGCGCATTCCCGCGTCTTCAAACACATCTGCTCTATCTTATCCTTTATGCTCTTCTTCAGGCCGCTTAAGGGTAGGAACGTAAGTATCCTTCCTCCCCCGTGAGCATAGTCGGCAACCATGTCGACTTCCTTTGACAGCTCCATGAAGTACTTCTTCATATCTGGTGGAAGCTCGCTTCTAGCAATCTCATCCATCACCTTCCTCCTGAGGAAATCAGCCTCCCTTTCCATCTGCTCCTGTCTAGCGTATACGGTTTCCACCTCAGAGCTTTGACCGCTCATCGAGGCCCTGGTGATTTTCAGAAGCTCATCAACCACTTGAAACACTTTGTCTGCATGGGAAGCCAGGAGCTCCAGCGCCTTCGCCTTCCTCCTGTCCCTAAGCCACTCCTCCAAGTCTCTGTATGGCAATTTGGGCCTAATATAGCGATACCTCGCTATATAAGTCTCTCCCTGGATGCTTATAAACCAAGACATGCTTCTCAGGCAGCCTTATCCTTATAAAAGAACCCTCGCCTACCTCTGAAACAACCGAGTATGGTTGCTTAACAACTATTTTCATCCCGTTGACATCCAGAATGATCCGGCTGAACAATCCTTCCAACTTTTTCTTCAAAACCCTCCCGCCAACATCTCCTCCGAGCTCGATTAGCTCCGGCCTCAACATCGCAACAACCCTCTCGCCTTTTTGAAAACCAGTGTTCCTAGCTCTGATCAACAGGCTTCCAGCATCGATTAAAACCGTGTCTTCATCAGCCTCAGCAATATCCCCCTCGAAAATATTGGATTCCCCTAGGAAGTAGGCTGTGAAAATCTTCTTCGGATGCAGGTAGAGATCTAACGGGGCGCCGTCTTCAACGACGCGAGCCCTCCTCATAACTATTATCCTGTCCGAGACGGCCATGGCCTCCTCCTGGTCGTGGGTGACATGTATCGCTGTTAAACCAAGGTCTTTAACGATTCGCCTAAGCTCATATCGCAGCGCGGTCCTAACCTTTAGGTCTAGGAGTGATAGGGGCTCATCTAGGAGCAGGAGCCTGGCCCCTGAGGCTAATACTCTGGCTAGGGCCGTCTTCTGCTGCATCCCCCCGCTTAAAGCCCTAGGGTAATCATGGTAGCGATCCCTCAGCTTCATGAGCTCAAGCATCTCTAGGGTGGTTGTTCTTACAATACTGCTGTCCAGGCCCTTTGCCCTAAGGCTGTAGGAAACATTTACGCCAACGTTCATATTTGGGAAAAGGGCAATGTTTTGGAAAACGTATCCGATCCCTCTTTCCTCTAACGATGTATCGTCGAAAAGCATTCCATCCACGTAAACGTGTCCCTCATAATCCCTTATTATGCCTGCGATTATCCTTAGCAAGGTTGTTTTCCCGCAACCTGAGGGGCCGATTATAGAAACGTACTCCTTATTCTCCACGTTTATCTTAATATTCTCCAAGGCTGTAAAATACCCGAATTTCTTAGTGACGTTGTCGACTTTAACGCTGGGCATTTTCAGACAGCCTCAATCTCCCTCACTAAACCCATGGGTGGATGTTTAAACAGGTAGACTCTTTCCTTGGGGATGGACAGTTTGAAGCTTATTCCAATCCTGAATTCTTCTTCAATGAACCTTGACAACGGTATGTTCACAGGTATTTTCAAGCCTCCGGGGAGCTCGAAAACCAGTTTGGAGAAGCTGCCCAGGAAGTTTACCTCCTTAAGGAGGCCTGTTAACGGTCCTTCGCCTATCGCTATGTCTTCACACCTTACGGCGGCTACGGCCAGCTCCCCTACGCTAAAACTATCGTTAGACAATGCTTCGAACACCAAGCCGTTTCTAAGCTGCAGGGAAACAAGCTGCCCGTCAATTTTGTTCACAACGCCTTCTAGGAAAACGCTTTCTCCGACGAAATAGGCTGAGAAAACACTGTTAGGCTTGAAATAGACTTCTCTAGGCGAACCCGTCTGAACGATTTTCCCATTCCTCATTAGGATCAGCCTGTCCGCGAGGGACATGGCTTCCGACTGGTCGTGGGTAACGTGAATCACAGTAAGGTTAAGCTCCTCCGCCATTCTGGCTAGCTCCCCCCTGACCTCCAGCCTAAGCCTAGCGTCGAGTGCTCCAAGAGGCTCGTCTAGAAGAAGGAGTCTTGCCCCTGTAGCTAGGCACCTAGCTAGGGCGACCCTCTGCTGCATTCCTCCGCTAAGCTCGCTTGGATAGGCGTCCGCCCATTTTCCGAGCTTAACTATTTCAAGAGCCTCCAAAACTCTTCTCCTAGCTTCTTCCTCATCAAAACCCCTTGCAGTCAGGCCGAAAATTATGTTCTGGCTAACCGTCAAGTGGGGGAAGAGAGCATAGTTTTGATGCATGTAGACAGCGTTCCTCGTTTCAGGCGGTGTGCCCGTTACGCGCCTCCCGCCTATGTAAACATCACCTGAATCGGGTTCAACAAGCCCTGCTATCACCTTGAGGAGCGTCGTCTTGCCGCTTCCAGTAGGGCCTAGGATGCAGCTGTAATCCCCCTCTTCGAACGTCAGGCTGGTATTGTCTAAAGCAGTGATCCTCCCGAACCTTTTAGAAACACTTTCTAAAACAACCTTAGGCAACTGCGCCGCCTCCTCTGGTGTACACGTATCTGAAGACTATGAGGATGATTATCGAGAAGAACATCAGTATCATCGTGCCGGCGCCGGCCTCAACCCTCATCACGGGCGACTTAACCCATTCGACGAGCAATACTGAGACTGTTTTGAAAGTTTTTGAAACCGCCAGCGTAGCTCCAGTTTCGTTCACGCTCCTAGTGAACGTAAGTATTGCCCCCGATAGGAAGGAATACTTCGCCACCGGTAGCACGATCGACCTGAAGACTGCGAACGGTGTTCCCCCAAGGGTTCTTCCCGCTTCCTCAAGCTCCACAGGAATGTCTTCAAGCGCTGAAACCATTGTTGCAACCATGTAGGGATAGGTTATGCATAGATGCGCTAGGAGAACCAGGATGAAGTCTGAGACTCCCGTGGAGCCCCAGAAAAGGCTTAGTGACACTCCTAGGGCGACGGAGGGAATTATTATGGAAATATTGCTTAAAGACTCCAGCAGCCTTGAAAACCAGTTTCCCAGTTTTCTCCTGACTATTATCGTCGCCATTGGTAGGCTGAACAGGGTGTTGATCAGGGTTGTCAGCAGGCCTATTACGTAAGAGTTCCATACGCTTGCCCAGTATGAGGACCATACTGCTCCCGGGAGAAAGACTTCTCCCAGCACGCTGGAGAAAAGCATTAATTGTATTCTTGCGAGAACCATGTAGGAGGCAGGCATGAGAACTAGGAAAAGGAAGATGATTAAGGCCGAAAGGTCTCTAACGCGGGTTACGGGTCTACTGCTTAAGGCTGCTTCAACCCTGTAGGCTCTTCTAAACGGTATTCTAACCCTGAATCCTAAGAGTTTCAGTCCGGTGAGTATCAGTATTGAGAGCACTATCAGCACGAGGCTTACGAAAACCATGGGGGAGACCAGCCCAGCATCTATTGATCTTTTTATCAAGACAGGCCCGTTTTCAAAGCTCCCCGCCACCATTATTGTCGCACCGGTTTCTGAAAGGGATCTTGCGAAAGACAGGATTAGCGAGGTTATGACGCCGGATTTAAGCATCGGGATTGTTATCGTCCTGGCGGTTGTGAATGGGCATGCTCCAAGCGTCCTAGCGGCAACCTCGTACGTGGCCTCTATCTCCATTAGTTTACCCACCAGAACCCTTACGACCACGGGGTAGGAGAAGGAGAAGTGCAGGAGTAGGACGGTTAGAAAACCAGGTGAAAAACCTTGGAAGCCGAGTGCCGCGAAGGGTGTTTCCTCGCACCAAAGTATTAGTGTTGAATAGCCCAGTATTACTGTCGGAACTATCAGGGGGAAATCCACTAGAGAATCAACTATATTCATCCACCAGCATTTCTTCCTAGTGATGATCCAGGCAAGTGGCAAGCCGGCTGCCACGTCCAGCGCGGAGACTAGGCCCGCCATGATTATCGACGATAAGACTGCTGAAACGGATCTTTGCAGTAGCTCCGGGTCTGACGCTACACTCATGGCTTCGTCTAGCTTAAGCAGGATCCCGAGCAACGAGGGGAGGAGAATAATGCCGAGAAAGAAGGTTATTGAGGCGAAGTAGAGGGAATACGCGACTGTTTTTCTCTCTGAGAGCTTGTCCAGCCGAGTGATAAGCCTACGCACTGTCTTTCTAAACCGGCTTGTTTTCCCTGCTGCGACGGCTGGCAAGCTCCGGCACCATTCAAAGACTAATGTTTAAAACCTTTATGGTTTAACCTGGCGACGTTTTCCGGCGAGCGTTACGCTTAAATCCCTCCAAGGTGATGGTTAATTTTTACCGAAGACGCTGTCAACCATTTTTCCCATGCTTTATCCGCATGGAAACGTTTCAGAAAGATAGGATTAGGCCGTAGAGGGTTATTAACGGGATTCCAACCGTAAGCGTGAATCCCAGCAGGATTGTTGCAAACTCCAGATCCAGGTTTTCAGTGCTAGCGTGCACTATCGTCATGAAGGCAGGGGGGAGAAGCGCCACCATGACTGTGACTACTGATGCTTGCGGAGTTAGGCTGAAAAGGCTGGCTAGGGTTAAGCCGACGAATCCTCCAACAGGGATTTTGATGATTGTTGCGACGAGTATTTGACGAACAAGGCTTCTTGAAGGAAGCCTTATGAACGCGCCCACTGCGATAAGCATTACAACAATGTTTGTGAAAGAGGCGATGCTTGCCAAGACCCGGGCTGATTCAGGCAGCCTCACTCCATAAAGGTTAGCCGCCAGACCGAAAATTATTGAAAGAATATAGGGTTGCGTGAGAAGTCCTTTAACACTGTTTCTAAAAGACCTTTCTATTCGCGAAGGGTTGAATCTTGACGCTACTAGAAACGCTATTGAAAAAACGTAGATGGAGTTACCTATGTCGAGCAACGAGGCTGTTGTAACGCCTTCAGCGTTGAAAAAAAGCTCTATGAACGGTAAGCCTATTATGCCGATGTTTAAAGTACTGCATCCCAGGAGGAAAGCTCCTCTCCTCCCCCTATCCATGTTCAGTCCTCCGGAAGAAAGGAATGCTACGGCTAGGAGCAGAAGGTTAAGCATTAGCCCGATCGCTGGCAGCAGGTAGTCCTCTAAGCGTATTTTTACTGTTGCGAAAGAGCAGAACACTATGATGGGCAGGAGCAGGTTGATGGATAATGATAAAAGTTTCTTGCAAAACTCCTCGCCTAAAACGTGAAGCCTTCTTAAAAGTACGCCTAATGAAAGCAGCGCGACTATTCCCAGTATTGTTTCAAACAGCCCTAGCAACACCCAGGCCTCAGCCGGCAGTTTATTAAACCTTTAGACCGCCCTATGAAAAAGACCAGGAAGGTTTTTATAAAAACCAGCGTTAATATTGCAGGTAAAAAGCTATGAGGGTTAGAACAGGCATCCGAGTTGAAAAACAGCTCGGGGAGAAAGTTTTGAAAATACTTAGGGAAAGAAGCCTCGTCGACAATTCTCTCGTCATTAAAAGAAGAGGAGACTTTCTAATTATTCCTCTCACCCGTGAGTTCAAGGAGGAAGAGTTAAAGGAGTTAAGTTTTGAGACGAATTTGGTGGTTGAGGATTTTGAGGAAGCCTGCGGGAGGCCGAGCCTTTTCGAAAACCTGAGGAGTATTCTGCCCGTCGAGGATCTTAAGATGATACCTAGGTCGTACGACATTATCGGAGACGTCTGCATTCTCCAGCTTCCGGAGGAGCTTTATGACCGCCGCAGAATTATTGGAGAGGCTTTTCTAAAATCCATGAAGAACATTAGAATAGTGCTTAACAAGACGGAGCCTCTTTCAGGCGAGTACAGGGTCGGCGGATACGAGGTTTTAGCAGGCGAGGGTGGCACGGAAACCGTCTATCGGGAACACGGCTGCATCTTTAAACTCGATGTTTCAAAGGTTTTCTTCACTCCTCGGCTTTCAGCCGAAAGGATCAGGGTGGCCTCACTGGCTAAACCTGGAGAGGTTGTCTGCGACCTTTTCGCTGGAATAGGGCCTTTCAGCATAATTATTGCGAAGAAGAATCCCGGTGTAAAGGTTCACGCTTGCGACATAAACCCGCATGCCTACCAATACCTCGTTGAGAACATAAGGTTGAACAGGGTTGAAGACAGGGTTAAGGCGTATCTCGGGGATGCTAGAGACCTCTCCGAGAGGGATTTGAAAAACGCTGGGGACAGGATTATTATGAACCTGCCGATGAGCTCTGAAATGTATCTTGATGCAGCTAGGAACGCGCTTAAAAAACAGGGGGGCGTAGTGCATCTCCACGTCTTCTTAGAAAAGAATACTGATCCTAATGAAAAATATACGAGTATTGAGGAATCGTTCAGGAGGCTTGGCTGTGAAACCAGGATCTTATCGTCGAGAAGAATAAGGGAAGTTGCTCCCTTCAAATACCACTGGGGGTTTGATGTTGAGGTTAAGCCGAGAGAGTGATTAGTCGCGCTGTTTCACATGGCTCAGCCTACATTGCCGCCAGATGGCGTCGCAGATCATATTCTTGGCGAGTCTAAGATTTACACGTTTATTAATGGTAAGCCCCTTTTTCTTCAGCTCGGTTATTTCAACCAGCTCGTGAACCAGAAGATACTCGTCGCCTAATACGTTATTGAGCTAGCGGCGTCTCCTGAGAAGGTTTCCCCTGTCAAATAATCGTAGAATTCTTTAGTTGAAACTTCTTAGCAGGATAACTGATGGATTGAAGAGCCTCCGCGCTTTCTCGATCCAGCTTCTTATAGCAAAATCAGACAATGAACCCGGGTTGATCTTAAAAGCTTTCCGGCTTCGATTAAAACAGATGCTTAGTGCCCGCTGGCCCGTATCAGCAAAGCCTTGTCCAAGTCTATTTTGACAATAACCTTCCTCCCTATCATCCCGGATATGGCTCGGTACTGGGAGAAATCGTTTCCCGCGCATTCAATCATGCCTTGGCTTGTTTTCACGCGTGTAACCACGTTTCTTCCTGAAAACATGCTGCTTGAAAGCTCACCCTCCAGCAGGCCTTCGCCTTCTAGGCTTATTGAAGCATCCTCAGGCCTGAATAGGACAGTAACCTTCGCATCAGCCTCCGGCCCATGCCACCTAATCCTGAACTCGCCTCTTGGGAAGACGAGCCTAAAGTTTTCCTGGCCCAAGTGTTCTGCCATGGTCTCAAGCCTATTAACGAACCCTAGGAACCTCGCTGTCTTCTCCGTAGGGGGCTTCGCGTACATTGTTTGAGCATCAGCGTAAGAGTCTATAGTTCCTTCGAACATTGTAGCTATAAAATCGCCCATGGCGAAAGCTTCAAGCTGGTCGTGAGTAACGTATACAGTTGTAAGGCCCAGTTTCCTCTGAACCACTCTTATAACGCTGGATATCTCTGCTCTTAGGGCAGCGTCCAGAGCAGTGAGGGGCTCGTCTAGGAGTAGCAGCTTAACCTCGGACGCTATGGCCCTCCCTATCGCAACCCTCTGCTGCTGCCCCCTGCTCAGCTCGTGGGGACGCCTCTCCTCAAGCCCGGCGAGTTCAACCAGCTCCAAAACCTCCTCAACCCGTCTCCTAACCTCCTCACGACTCCTGCCCTTGGCTTCCAAGGGGAATGCAATATTCTCCCTCACCGTCAGGTTTGGGAACAACGCTGGGCTTTGAAAAACCATTCCAACATTCCTCTCCCTTGGGGAGAGTTCAGTCACATCCTTCCCGTCGAAGAGGATTCTACCGGAATCGGGCTTAAGGAGTCCAGCGATTATCCGGAGCGTGGTCGTCTTACCGCATCCACTTGGCCCGAGGAGCGCAAGTGTTTTTCCAGACGGGATGCTGAAGCTTACGCCCCTCAAAGCCTCGAAGCCTCCGAATTTTTTCCTGAGGTCTTGGACCTCAAGCCTCATTCAAATCAGCCTCAGCCTCTCTCTTGAAAACTGTGAACCAGCTGTTTCAACAATAATCACGAGCATCGTAAGGAGCGAGGTTAAGGCTAACGCAAGGCTAAGCCTCCTGTAGTCTATCAGCAGGTTAACGGCTACCGGGAGCGTCATCAGGTTGAGCGTGCTGAAGAAGGTTGAGAAAGTGAAGTCGCTTAAAGACGAGGAGAACGCCATGAGGAGCGACGCCACCACGGCGGGCAGTACAAGCGGTATTTCAACCCTTATCAGCCTGAAGAAGGCTGTTGCCCCATGGGCGTCAGCAGCCTCGCGATACTCTTTAACTATCCTAGTCCAAGAGGCCTCGATGATTCTTGCTGCAAGCGGTATTACTACTGCTGACTGCCCTATGGCCATAAGGATCCAGCTTCCATAGAGCCGGGTGACTCCGAAGCCGTAGGAAAGAAGTATTCCGAGAGCTAGGGATGAGCGGGACATTGTTAAGGGCAGCGCCATGAGTATGCTTACGGTTTTTTCAACAACCCCTCCTGAAACCTTTGAAGACCATACTATCGCGACTGAAAGCATGGTTGAAACGACTGAGACGATTAACGCTATTGCAAGGCTTTGAAGGAGGATCTCGGCGAAGCCTAGGCCGAAGCCGAATTTAAAGTCGTACAGCTCTTTAAAAAGCCCGGTGAAGGAATGCTCGGCATCCAGAAATGGGCTTACAACCGGTATTACTACCGGCGCGAGTTCGAAGACGTAGAGTAGCGCCACGTAGGCGGCGAGAAGAATCCCGCCTGGGCTTGAGAAAAGCTTTGAAACAGGCTCTTCAACAGGATTGCTGGCTGAGGAGGGCGCGTAGGACTTTTCCCTGAAGAGTATGATTATGATCGATATTGATAGTGTTAACAATAGTTGAAGCAACGCTATGGATGATGAGGCTGGCCTAAACCTGGTGGCGTATATCTCGACTTCAAGCGTTGTAAACCTCCCTCCTACAAGCATTGGTGTCGAATAGGTTATGAATGAGAATGCGAAAACAAGGAGTGAGGCGGCGACCGCGTATGGCGTTAAAAAGTTTAGGTATACTGTTTTGAAGACTCGTAGAGCCGAGCCTGAGAAAACCCTGGCCGCGTCCACAAGGTTCTGCTCTACTGAGGAGAAGCCCTGTTCAAGAATAAGCGTTGCTAGCGGAACATAGTATATCACGTGTGCCAGTACTACAGCCCAGATCGAGTATAGGATTTTAACAACCGGTTCACCGGTTCCAAGCACCTGGGATAGAAGGGAATTTATAATGCCTGTTTCCCCGAGTAGAACTATTAGGCCCTCTGCCACTGTGAAAGCAGGCACAAAGAAGGTTGTCAGCAACAAGTACTCCAGGGTTCTCTTACCCTTAAACGAATACTTTGCGAAGAAGAAGGCTAGTGGAAGGGCTAGGAGCAGGGTTAGCACTGTTGAGAGTAGGGCTTGCCCAAGAGTCCCGTAGAACAGCCTATGAATATACTCGTCGCTTAGAACGCTTGAGAAATCAGTTGGGCTCACGTTGCCCACTAGAAAGGAAAGGGGTATTGCGTAGAAGAAAGCCAGGAATAAAAAGAACGGTGTGAGGATTAGAAGCTTTCTAAAGAGGCTCATCCAGTTTTAACCTCTCTCCTCCACCTGTCGAGCCACTGCTCAACACTGCCAGCAAGCTCTCTTTTGAAAGTTATTTTCTCCAAGGGTATTGGAGCGTAGCTGAACAACTCTACGGAAGCCTTCGGGTTAACAGGATACATGTAGCCTTCTGGTGCAACAAGGTTCTGCGCCTCCGTGCTTAAAACGAACTCTATGAACTTCTTGGCTATCTCAGGATGTTTAGCGTTTTTAACGAGAGCTATGCCCTCCCTGTAGACGAAGCCCTCGACAGCCATGCTTGTAAGGTTGGGGGTCTCCTCATAGCCCACGTCAGTGTTGAACATTGGTCCTACAGCAACCTCGCCGTTTTTCAAAGCTATTATGGATGTGGTCCAGCCTGAGGGATGCGTCTTTACACTCTGCTCAAGCTGCTTAAGGAAGCTGAACCCTTCCTCAACACCCTTGACGGACAAGACCCATACGAGGAATGATAAGCCGGTTCCGCTTGAAGTCGGATCCTGGTAGAATACGAGGCCCCGGTACTCTGGCTTAAGCAGGTCTTCAAGCCTCTCAGGCGGCGGGAGGCCTAGTCTGGCGATGATGCTACTATTATAGGTTATTATGACGTAGCCCTTGTCCATCGGCATAATCGTGCCCGTGGGATCCCAGATTTCCTCCGCGGGTATTAACGAAATATTCTGGGGCCTATACGGCTCTAAAACACCCGCGTCTATCAAGGTTTTCGCGTAGAACTCCGGCACGCCCATTATCACATCAGCCACGGGGGAATTCTTCTCAAGGATCAGCTTGTTAGCTATCTCGATTGAACCCATGCCATAGCTTATGAAGGTCACGTTCACACCCGGATGCCTGTTTTTAAACTCTTTAACAAGCGCTGTTGCGAGGCTCGAGATTCCCCTGGGGCCGTAGATTATCAGGGTGTCTTCAAGCCTAGGCTGGGTGAATTGAAGATACAGGATTGAGGACACTATTGCGGACGCTGCAACCACGATCGCCACCATCATTCTCAAGCCTATTCTCATTTTTCCCACCTCCTTTCATATTGGGCGGTAGAAGAAGGAGCATCGGGTAGCTTCCCTCCGCCGGTATTATCCGGATCAGGTGAATCGGGGTCGACCCCCATGAAGGGTCCTCTCAGCCGGGTTTCCCCAGCTCCCCCAGCTACCGCCGTTAAGCTGTTTCCCGTGAAAATCGGCTTATAAACGTTGCCCCGGTGTTTTGCACGATCGACGATTTAGGAAATCGTTAAATAACGTTTAGGTTTTAGAAAGCATTCGTAGGTAAATGGTTAAAGTGAACTATCATATTCACAGTACGTATAGCGATGGCAGGGCTACTATACTGGAGTACGTCCAGGAAGCGGTGAGAAAGGGTTTCGACGAGGTTGCTTTCACCGAACACTTGGCGGTGAAACCCGGGTCGATGAAAAAACTGTATTACTCTATAGATGTTTCCAGGATAGGGGATTATGTTGAGGAGGTTAGGACTGTTGAAAAAGGCTTACAAGGCTTAAGGGTGAGGGCTGGCCTAGAGGTGGACTACTTCCCAGGTTCAGAACAAATGCTGAAAGATATCCTGGGCAGTAATGATTTGGATTTCACTATGGTAAGCATCCATTGGATAGGCGAGTTTTGCCTGGATTGTGTGAAATACAGAAGGGCTTTCGAGATTGCTGTTAGGGAAGAGGGTTTCGACACGTTCTACTCGAAGTACTTGAGGCTTCTAAGGAGGGCGGTGGAGTCAGGGTTGTTCAACGTTGTCGCCCATTTCGACGTCGCTAGAAACTGGGGTTTTAAACCCTCTGGGGATTTTAAGGCGGATGAGCAGGCGATCTTGGAGAGCGTCGTCAAGCTGGGGATGGCTGTGGAGGTGTCGAGTAAGGGTTTGAGGAGCCCTGTTGGCGAGGCCTATCCTGCGAGAAGGATTTTAGAAGGGTGCAAATCCCTGGGCATACCGGTGACGCTGGGCACGGATGCTCACAGGCTGAGCGAGATTGACGCAAACTACGATACTATCGTCGAGTATGCTAAGAGCGTTGGCTACAGTGAGTTATCCACGTTTCACAAGGGTAGGCTGCATAAGGTTTCCCTCTAAGCCTGGTGCTCTCCAAACCATCTGCCTAGGCTTCCCCCCGTTTTCCTCGATATGAATTCCTCAACCTCCTTCAAAACTTCCTTGTAACGCGGGTATTTGATCCTTGCAGCCGCCTCTTCAAGGCTTAACCATTCGAAGCCCTCGTGCTCCCAGGATATTGAAACATTCTTCTCCAATGCTTCTCCGAGAAAAAGGACCAGTGTCTTGCTGACCAGAGTGCCGTCATTCCTCTTGTAATAATAGTTTAAAACCTTTCTAAACCCTGGGATTACCCTGATCCTAGCTATTCCACTCTCCTCCCTCAACTCTCTCAACGCGGCTGAAAGCTCATCCTCGTTTTCCTCAATATTGCCCTTCGGGAAGTCAAGCCTCTCCCCGACCTTTAGAAAAAGGTATTTTACTCCGCCATTATCCCTCGTGAAAACTATGAAGCCGGCGGACTTCTCCTTTACACGGGTGCTGGACAACTATAGCTATTCTTCGGGATTTGCTTTATAAGAGTTTTTCGTATAAAGTTTATAAAAAGCCTTCTTTTACAATATAATACGATGAGAAATGTCGAAGGAAGAGCTTTTGAAAATGCTTAACCACGCGCTTGAGCTTGAACATGCCGCGTACGTGCAATACCTTAGCCACGCTGAGTTAATAGACGGTGAAAACGCTGAGCCTCTAATAGAGAGGCTTAAAGAGATTGCGAACGACGAGAAGACTCACCAGGATAAGTTCAGGTCTCTAATAGGCATGCTGGGAGGGGCTCCCAGCATGGGGATCGCTGAAACCCATGCGGCTAAAACAGTTAGGGAAATACTTGAGCAGAATCTAAAGGATGAGAAGGAGGCTGTAGATACTTACAGGAGAATATACGAGACGATCGTTAAGGAAAGAGGAAAAGGATACTACGACTTCCTGCTGGAACACGAGGTAAGACACATAATAATGGATGAGCAGGAACACATAACCGAGCTTGAACTACTACTGGGAAAATCGGGAAGCAGCTATTAAACCCTTTTTTTTAAATTCACTGGAAAACCCAGCTTAGGCTTACCGGTTCTCCTCCCCCAGAAGGTTTTTTCATCAATGCCTCCCTGTCCCTAATCTCCTTAACCGGTTTCACCAGCATCTCCTCATCCTCGGGAGGTATTGTGAAGTTTGAGAAATACGTCTTCCCATTCAAGTATCTTAAACGTCCCCTCACCTTTTCAGAAATCCTCGTGTCGACCTCCTTAAAGTCTTCAGGGGGTAGCCTAAGCCGGGTCCAAGGCTTTAAACTCATTACGAAGCCCCAGTCGTCGCAGAAGCTTTTAACGTAAACATGCAGGGGGACAGCGTTTCCGAAGACCTTTCTAACAGTCCAGAATATTCTCCTGTACTGACTGCTCTGAAAAGCGGTGGCCTGGGTTATGAAGGAGCCGCCGGGCTTCAGGGCGTTGTAAACCATTTCGTAAAACTCCTTAGAGTAAAGGAGGATGGAGGGCCCGCCGTCAACCGGGTCGGTTAGATCTATTATTATGGAATCATAAGTGTTCTTCCTACGTGATATGAATTTTCTTCCGTCACAAAAGTGAATCCTAACCCTCCGGCTCCTAAGAGCTCCCTTATTTAAACTTTGGAGGTACTTTTCAGATGCTTCGACAACTCTCTTATCAATGTCTACCAGATCCACATGCTCAACCTCCCTGTGCTTTAAGACTTCTCTTAACGCACATCCGTCTCCTCCTCCAAGTATAGCTACCCGTCTAGGATTCTCGGAATTAAGAAGGGGCGTATGTACGAGCGTTTCGTGATACTTGTATTCGTCGTACTCCGCAACCTGAATAAGGCCGTCTAGCAGCAGGCATAACCCGAATTCTGGCGACTCCAAGACCTCTAGGGTTTGAAGCCGCGTTCTCTCAGCCAAAAGGACACTGCTAGCCTTGAAGAGGTAATAGTTGTTAAGAGAGTCGAGCGTTAAATATCTTACTCTCGTTGAGCTGGACATGCTTCAACACTCCCCGTTCAACCTCCCTGTATCTTACTCTTTTAGCCTTTAGGGCTTGGCTTATGTGTCTGAGCGCCAGCCTTGGCATACTCCTGTTCCCGCAGGTGAAGATGTCTACGGCGGCGTAGCCGTATTCTGGCCAAGTATGAATGGCCACGTGTGACTCAGCTATAACCACCACTCCGGAAACTCCTTGAGGTTTGAATTTATGGAACTTATGGTCTATTATCTGCGTATTCGCCTTTTCAGCGGCCTCGATCATGATTCTCCTAACGTGGTCTAGGTTGTTGAGCAGCTTCTCGTCGCAATAGTATAGATCCGCTATTATTTGCTTGCCCAAACACGTTATTCCGTCCATTTCTAATCTTTTAACGACAGTATATACTAAAACGATTTAAATTTTACGGTTAAGTGATAAAAAGAAGTTTAAAATGTTTTTTCTTAATGAAAAATGATTTAAAATAAAAAACTATGGTTGAACAATAAGCCTTGCTTCTAATAGTCTTTTTTCCCACTTAAAAAGGCTTTTCATTCTGATTTTGACATAAAATTTTTCTTAAAACGTGTTTTTAGTCTAAGTTTTCTATTAAAGCCCTTTTTTGGGACTAAAATTAGTCTAATAGATATTCTTCAAAAGCAGGTCTAAGTACCTGTAGCCACCGTCAGGCAACACTGTAACAATGTTCCCACCGCTGAAATCCCTGGCTACCTTTAAACAGGCTGAGACATTCGCCCCGGAGGACACTCCGCACAACAAGCCTTCCTCCCTGGCAAGAAGAAGGGTTGTCTGAATAGCCTCCTCGTCGCTCACAAGCATAGCCTCGTCGACAAGGCTAAGGTTCTCCTCCAGAATCTTCGAAACGAAGCCTTCTCCAATGCCCTCTATCAAATGAGGTATTCCGACTATCTTTGGAGCCTCTTTCCCGTGAAACATGTTGTAGAAAGCCGGCGACTTTTCAGGCTCCACAGCGATTAACCGTAGACCGGGATACTTCTCCTTCAAAGCCTTTCCAACCCCGATCAGCGTCCCGCCGGTTCCGACTCCTGCGACGAAGACATCGATCCCCTCGTCTAGCTGTCGGAGAATTTCTCTACCCGTGCCTTCGTAGTGAGCCTTAACGTTATCCCTGTTTGAAAACTGGTTGACTAGGAAACCGCCTGTTTTTTCAGCTATTTCCTCAGCCTTCTTTACAACGCTCTCCATACCCTCTTTCTCAGGCACTAAAACTATCTTAGCGTTTAACGCATGCATCATCTGCCGCTTAGCCTTAGCCGTGTTATCCGGCATCACTAGTATAGCTGTGTAGCCTTTAACAGCCGCTACCATCGCGACAGAGACCCCCGTGTTTCCACTCGTAGCCTCCACTATGATGGAACCCGGCTTAAGAAGGTCCTTCTCCTCCGCGGAGTTAATTATTTGCAGCGCAATCCTATCCTTTATGCTTCCCGTCGGGTTGAGAAACTCCAGTTTTGCAAAAATATTTGCTCCTGCTTTTTTTGAGATGCTGCTTAGTCTTACTAGAGGGGTTTTCCCTATCGCATTAAGGACGGTGGAAGCCTTCATACCCGATCGGACCTAGCTTAAACTGGCTTATCAACTTATAAACTCTAACTGCACACCCTAGTTCCAATCCTCGACCTATTATGAGAACGCATAGAGGTTTATGAAAGGCGATAGGATGGCTTCATTACCAAAACTGGTAAAAATATTTTAAAAACTGGAGAAAAATATTGTTAATGAACACTTAAATATTAAGATACGCGCGCCGTCCCCCTGAATACGGTTAGCATCCTGCCGCCTTCATCATTGGAAGCGCCCGTGCCTCTGACAGCGAATAGGCCGCCACCCATCCAGAAGTACTTTATGTTAAGCGCTAGAGTTACCGACCCCCCGTCGCAGCTAAGTCTTAGCAGGATAACATTCCTCTGGAGAAGTACGACTCCTTTCGCTTCGCTAACGCTGTAGCTTATGCCGTCAATCGTAATGGTTCCTCCAACCAATTTAATAGGAATAAGCTCCTTCCGTTTCTCACCAAGCTCCAGAGTCAATTCCATAGTTAGGCTCATCTTTTCCCTCTCTTCGTTGATTTTTCTTACAGCCACTCCGTTCACCCGAATAGAAACCTTTGAGTTTGAGCTCATGGGCGATACTCCTTCAACCGGTTCCCCGATGGTGTATAGCGGCAACATAGCTAAAACCACGACCGCCAATAGGCTTATTAACAGCGTTTTTTCGAATTTCTTCGTGATTCCCATCTTCACCACCTCCGTCTAGAAATGTTTTAATCCTGCTTTTTATACCTGAGGCATGATTCGTATGGATGAATCATCCATAAGCTTTAAAAATATTGATGAATCAACATTTTAAACAATCTTGGACGGCTTACTGTTCGTATCCATTCTTACGGAGCCGGTTTGCGCAGTAATCAGCTTTATAATAGGTTATTATGCGTATAAGGGTTATAGAATATCGTCTGCTAGGAAACTTTTTCTGCTGCACTTAGGATTTGTATTGCTGGGTGTAGGCCTCCTGCTCCGATTCATAACATTCGGCTTTCTCATCGCGTTGCGAATATCAGAACCATTGTTACAGGCTTTAAGATCAACAGTTCTTCTCGGAGGAATAGTTTTCTCCTCCCTTCAGCTGATTGCTTACGTTCTCTTCTCCATATCGTACACCTCAAAGGTGGAATCATTCCAAGAGAATGGGAAAATTCTCGCTATTCTTCCAGGTTTATACATCATCTTCTTCAACCCTCTTATAGAACTTATTTCTCTCACTATACTCGGCTACGTTTTGGCCCGTGCTTTAATACTCTTTGTTTATAAAACTGAAGGCAACTCCCTTCTAGTCCTACTGGGTTTCGCCTGTTTCTTCATAAGCCACCTTTTCTTCCTCTTTGCGACATTAGGTGAAATACTTATTTTCCTCGGCCAGATGATACAACTCTTCGGCTTCATATTCTTCTTAATAATGTTGACACGGGTGGCTAGGTCAGGTTGACTACTCCGAAGGAGTACCGTTCCAAAGCACGTATCTACTTCGACATACTGGATCAAATAGTTAAGGAGGGTGGCAGGGCTGGGCCAACACGCATTCTTTACGGCGCAAACCTGTCGCACGACCGGTTGACGAAACACTTGGCCCAACTCATTAACCTGGGGTTGGTGGTTGAGGAGAAAGAGGATGACAGGGTGTTCTACTCTGTAACTGAAAGAGGAATGAGTTTTTTACAGGAGTTTCGCAGAATCCAGGCTTTCGCCAAAGCATTTGGAATATCTATTTAAGACAGAAACGGGTGAACTGAAGTATTCGCGTAAAAACTTAATGTTTCCCTAAGCTCGATATATGGAAAGGTTTATGAGTGGAAACGTTGCTGCAATACTGGTAATGGAGATAGTTGCCAGGATTAACGAGCCGCTTCACGGCTATGCTCAGGAGATAGCTTTAATCCCGGTGAGCAGGCTTAAGGTTATAGAGGTTCAGAGAAAACCCTCCGCCCCACACGTTAAGAGGCTTAAAAGCTCGATTAAGAAGATAGGTTTCACAATACCGCTTATAGTAGTCAGAAAGGGGGAGGACAACATAATAATCGACGGTCAGCACAGGTTTCTGGCGGCGAAGGAGCTTGGAATAAAAGAATTGCCTGCAATAATAATACCGGAGAAGTATGCGCACAACCTGATGGAGCTTAACGTTGAGAAACAGATGTCCCTGAGGGAGAGGGCATACGTTGCACTCAACGTCTACAGGATGTATTTGAATGAAAACCCGTCTATGAAGGAGGACGATGGGAGAATAATGGATTCTATAGAGTACGCGTACTACGTTACTCTTGGAGTAGCTTATGAGAAGAAGCCGAGGGTATCGGGATCGCCCTACGAGCCATTATTGAAGAAAGTGGACGGTTTTCTCTCGAAGCTGCTGAAAGACGCTTTTGTCGAAAGAGAGAGGAGGGCGGGAATCATAATAGAGACCGATGATTTAACCAGGGATGTTGTAAAGAAAGTCAAAGAATTGGGAGTTGAACATGAATTCCTATACAATGAGGTCGTTTCCTTCTGCAACCCTATGAAGAGAAAGAAGAAGGTTTCACAGAGCTTCGACAACATTTTCAGCGCGCTGCAGAAGAACTTGAAGGACCTGGCTCAAAACCCTGGGAAAATTTTAAGGAAGTAACATGACAAGCTTTGTCGCTACGGTTTAGTAGTCATCCTTACAGTGGCCAGCATCAGGACGATGCCCAGCAACAGCTTCAGAAGGTCTTCGCTTACAGCGGTTGCGAGGCTGGCTCCAATATACGAGCCCAGGACTGAGCCGGAGCCCATCGTTAACCCGACGGCAACACCATAATTGTTCAAATGGCCTATATGCCAATGCTTCATGAAGCCGGCTAATATGGTCGGGATGGAAACCAGCAGGCTTACTGTCCCCGCTATTTTCACTGGGAGTCCAAATAAGTAAACAAGGGCGGGGATTCTATACTCGCCTCCGGCGACTCCTAGCAGGCCTGAAACAATCCCTATTAGAAGGCCGATGATTGTCGAGAGGCCGATTTCAATTAGGTACGGGAATGAGATGCTTGAAATAGGCCATTCGACCAACGGGTCTAGAATCATCCTCAGTCCTGCTGCAATCAAAAGTACTATTAGAGACTTCCTTAACAGACTTTCGTTTATTCTTCCAGACAGGCGTGCGCCAATATACCCGCCTAAGATTGAGCCGGAAGACATGAATAGTGCGATGGCGGTTACCTCTGGGTTGATCAGGCCGCCCCAATACCTTATGGTGAACGAGACGGAGACTGTTAAGAGCCCGATCAACAGGTTTGTAACTATTGAGAGTAGGACTGGTAAATCCAGCAGGTAAAGCAGGACGGGTATTCTGAACTCTCCTCCCCCCACGCCCAGTAGCCCGGATGCTAAACCAATTGAAAAACCAGAGAATGTGCAAATAAGGAGTTTACCCGTTTTGAATCCGTGAACCAAACTTTTTAGAGTGCCATACGCCATTCTTAGTGTCTCCCCAGAGATCTATTGCGTATTTAAATTTGTGACGCACGTTGCCGGTTTTACTCTACGACCATCCTTTCCGAAACGGTTGTAAAAACGTTCTTAGAATAGTGTAAGACCGGTTGAAAGTCGAGTTTTTCAACATGTTCCTCTAAAACCTTTCCCACGACGAGCCAATGGTCTCCAAACTCTCTGAATAGCTCCACCCTACACTCCAGCTGGACCGGCATGCTTCCCACGAGCGGTGGCTTAACGGCCTTAGCCATTCTTGTCTCCAACCCAAGTAGGGTGAACTTGTCGACCTCTCTCCCAGATTTCGTGCCGCACGCCCAAACCCTATTAATCATCTCCATCGGAGGAATGGCTAATACGAACTCTCCAACTTCCCTCAGGTTTTCAAAGGTCTTCCTCCTAGGGGAGACTGAGAACGCAACATACTTCGGCTCAAAGCTCACGGGCATTATGAATGAGAAGGCAGCTATGTTGGGCTTACCCTTTGAGTCGCAGCTAATCACTAGGCCGGTGACCCTTGGGAAGATTATCTCGCTTATCCTACTCATGCGTAAGGATTAAATGCGAGGATTGTTAACTTTTTCCCTCAAGGATCTCCCTTATTCTTCTAAGCTCTTCAAGTATTTGCTGCTCCGGTTCCCTGGGGGATATAACGGTTTCGAAGCCTGCTTCAACAGCCACCGGCTTAAGCGTCCTAACCATTTTAAGTATGAAGCTCTTCACCTCTTCAACGTTCCTAATGCCCTGGAGAACCGCTTCCGCAACCCCGTAGCTGCCTCCAGTAGCAGCATGATACCCGGCTGTTTGAATACGAAGCTCCCAGAGGCCTAAGATCCTGGAGACAGGCCCCTGCCGGATGTCGACGTTAGTTATACGGCTGTAAGGCACTATGCTCCTATGCTTCCACCACACCCCCTTCTCGACGATTATTTCGCTCTCAGTAAAGGTGTAGAACAAGCATTGGTAATACAGGTTTATCCAAATAATCGAGGGGACAAGTACTAAGAGGCATATGATTGTGAGAATTAACGCGATCATCGTGAGAATCGCCAGGTTGAGAGTTAGGGGAGAGAGCATTATTAAGATGCTTATGAGGCATAGCGGAAAGACGAGGATCAGTGCTAAACCGATTAGAAGGTAGATGTATTGAAGCTTCTTGAAAGACGGGTCTGGCTTAAACATTTCACCAACTCTAACACTCATGCGTGTATACTGGTTTTAACAACCGTGTCTAGGTTTATAAGACTTTTTCCAGCAGTCTGCGAATAGGTTTTTGAAAAGACTATTTTTCCTCTCGCCTCGTGAAAACGATGTAGGAAAGTATTACGAATACTGTTGGATACATTGTCAAGACCATTAGGGATATGGGGTATTGTGAAGACAGTTTAAACAGGTCGAAGACATCCTGCTTGCTAGCCTTAGCGAGAACAGGGCCTGTTAAAGTGCTGTAGTGATTATTGATCGAGAAGATCTGCGTCATGTAGTTTAGCTCAGCGTATTTTTTCCAGTAATCGCTCTCCGGGCTGAAAGAGGCGAATGAGGGCACACCCAGCATCATGAAGGCGATCATCATAGATATTAAAGGCATTATTATGGTGAAAAACGCCCAGAGCGCTATGCTTGCGATGAGCGAGTGGCCAGATTTATTTAGAATCGTGGAGAAGAAAAGCGAGACTGAGTAGTATGCGAACGCGAACATCAGTGAGAATATTGAGAATAGCGTTAGCCTGGTGAAGTCGTCTAAGTCTATGTTTAAACCGTATAGAAACATGGTTGCGGAAACCGCTAGGAAAGTCGCCGTGAAAAGCGTGATTCCTATTACGGCTAGGGCTGAAACAATCTTACCGTTCACCACGTCCTCCCTGTAAACCGGTCTAGCTAGAAGAACCTTGAGGGTGCCGCTCTCCCTCTCTCTTGAAACAGCGTCGTAGCCGAATGCGATGCCGAGGAAGGGGGCTATGAGCGCCACCGAGGATCCCGCGCCCTGGAAAACCTGCATTATCCTTGTGGGCCTCGCCTCCTCAGGCATCATTGAGTATGAGAATGAGAGCGAGAAAATCATGGCTAGGTAGTAGAGGAGGAATACTGCTATCAACAGCCATAGTCTCCTGCTTACGACAGCGTCGGAAAACTCCTTCCGCGCAATTATCATTACTCTTTTCAGCGGAGGCCTCTTCTCGCGGAAACCTGTCCCCATCATCAGCCACCTTCCTCAGAGTAGAACCGGTAGAGGTCTTCCCACTCGGGCTTAGACGACACCATTGCCTCAACGGAGTATTGCCCCCTGCTCAGCAGGGAGAAAAGTTCGCCCCCAATGTCTTCCCTGCTGACGAGAGATATTCTTCCCTCTCCCTCCAGCCTAACCTCGAAAACCCCAGGCAGGTTTTCAACCTCCTTCAAAAGCCTTTCCAAATCCTCTGGTTTAACACGGATCTCGTAGCTGTAGCCCATGCTGCTCTTCATTTTTCGAGTAAGCTCCTCCATACTGCCTTGAGCAACCACCCTGCCCTTTCTAAGTATGGCGGTATGGGTGCAGACCATTCCCAGGTCGCGTAGAAGGTGTGTCGAAAGGAAAACAGTCCTCCCCTCCTTAACAATCTCTCGGACGAACCTCCTGAACTCCATAACTCCGTCAGGGTCAATCCCTACAGTCGGCTCGTCGAATATCAGCATCTCAGGGTCTTTCAACAGGGCTTGCGCTATTCCAAGCCTCTGCTTCATTCCCCTTGAGAAAGTCGATACTTTAGCGTTAACCCTGTCTCCTAAGCCGGCTTTCTCTAAAACTTCTCTAGCCCTCTGCTCAACACTGTCGCCAGGTATCTCGTCCAGCAGGCCGAGATACTTAAGGTTCTCCAGGGCAGTCATGTTGTCGTAGAACCCGAAGCCTTCTGGCAGCAGCCCAACCTTCCTCCTTACCTCCAGGGATTCGCGAAGCACGTCATGCCCTAAAACCCTGGCCACGCCCCTCGTCGGCAGGGTTAAACCCATTAGGATCGCTATCAGCGTTGATTTCCCAGCTCCATTCGGGCCGAAGAGCCCGTATATGCTGCCTTTAGGAACTCTAAGGTTAACATTGTCCAGGGCAGTCACTGGAGGCGTGCCCTTGAATATCTTTACAAGGTTTTCGCATTCTATTACAAAGCTCAAGCTCTCCCGCCTTCCCTGCTTCTTAATATTTAGGGGGTGAGGGTTAAAAATATTGCAGCACAGCCTTCTATAGGGTGAACGCCATGTCCCCCGTTAAACGAAATACGGGGGACTATGTTAGCGTATGCTGGCTTAATGGGTCCGGAGTCTTTTGAAAGGCCTCTTGAAAGATAAGGGTTTCAGGAAAACCCTGTTTAAACCTGAGTCTCCACCTCTCTGAAACCGTTCTCAACATACTGGAGGCCTCTCCGAAGCATTTTGAAAACCTTCTTACCAGCCTCGACGCCTGTTTCACTCACAAAACCCCTTTTTATCAGTATGCTCATATACTGCCTGGGGTTTTCAAGCCCGCTTAGCCTAGCCTCCTCCTTAAGCTTCTCAACATCCTCGTAAGTAAAATCTCTTTTCTCAACCATGTACAGGTAGTAGCCGATTAACAGAATCTTCTCATAGCCCTTCAACATATCCGGCTCCCTCCCGATCCTCTTAGCCTCCTCGGCGAGAAACTCTGTGAAGGTTACGCCCTGCGCCGGCTGGGGTTCCAGCGTTCTCGCAGCCTCAACCCTCTCCTGGAGGAACTCGCTCCTCAGCCTCTCGAAAGTCGCCTCCACAAACTCCCTACTACCCCAGACCTCCACCTCAACATCCCTCTTCCTAACTCTCACGCCGTACTCCGGCTCCCCGGTTTCCATGTTCAAGCCGAAAACCATGCTTCTCAAAGAAATATAAGGCTTTCTCACGAGAGGAATCTGCTTACCTCTCTCGCAAGGTTTTCGATTTTCAAATGAGCCTGCATGTCTTCCCTCCAGTCCGGCGGAAGCTTATCCCTCACCCTCCCGTATATTCTGCTGTCCATTATCACTATGACCCCCCTGTCCTGCTGGCTCCTAATCAGCCTGCCAGCCATCTGCGCTAGGGTGACTATGCATGGCGTGGTGCTGGCGTATTCAAACGCCCTGTCGCCAAACTTCCTCTCATAGTATTTTAAAAGGGCTTCATGCATCTCGCTCCTCTTAGGGTAGGGTAGGCCGACTATCACAACCGCCGAGAGGAGGGAGGAGCCCTCGCTAGTAAGGTCCACGCCCTCGCTTATCTTTCCCCTTGCAACACCTACAGCCACGCACCTATCGTTCTCCCTGAGGAACTTGAGAACGTCCCTGACCCTTGTCTTCACGTTCTCCCTCATTACTGGACGGTTTACCACGAGCTTGTCTGAAACCTTCTCCATCAGCTCGTAGGAGGGGAAGTATACTGCAACCCTCCCATCTACGGATTCCACTATCGTTTTAAGCCTCTCCGCTATCCTGCCCGTCATCTCCTCCCTAAGCTCGTACTTGGTTGTTACCGCCTTGTCCACGAGTATCAGCCTGTTCTCCCTTTTAAACGGCGAGGGGAGGGATAGGGTTGATACGCGATGCTCATCCAAGCCTAGAACATCCCTATAGTAGTCGAAATCCCACAGTGTGCCGGACATTAATACTGCTGACCTAACCCTGTTCAGGCTGCGCGTCACTCTTGAAACATCCATTGAACATACTCCCAGCCTGACTATCCTCCTGCCCCGAGCATCCTTCTCAACCCTGACGTATCTAACAGTGTCTTCAGAATCCTCGGAGACCCATCTTTGAATAAACCCGGCGATCCTTCCCAGGTGTGAAACAGGCGGCTTTCCAGCGTCCATTTTCATGGAAACTATTCTCTCAGACTCTTCCAGCATCTTCTCAATTGTTTCAAGAATGGTTTCCCCCGGGAGGCTGACAGCCTTGGGCATGGAGGCCTCGTCCTCTTTCAAAACATGGTTTTCCCCGACGCCAACCTGCTTCACAGCGTTTCTCCCAAGCCTCTCCATGAAGGCTTTGAAAAGCCTTATGAAACCCTTTTCTCCAAACCCGTGTTCGACAGCCTCTCTCCAGGCTCTTGAAACGGTTCTCGTGGAAACCTCGTCTGAAAGGAGCCCTGAGGCAGCGGAGGGAAGCGAGTGGGCCTCGTCGAAAACAATGTTCACACTGCCCATCTGCATCCTCCCCCTGGCGAATATGCTTCTCCTCGCCTCCTCTATAAGGAAATGATTATAGTTGCCGATGATGACGTCTGAGTCAGCAGCCGCCAGCCTAGTCAGCTCATACGGGCACATTCCGCGGGAGGAAGCCTCGTCATACATGTCGTCAGGCATTAAAACACTTTTTACACTCGTCTCCTCCAGGAAGGCTAATGCCTCCCTGGAAGGCCTCCAGTCCCTAAAAACCCTCGCGTAGTAGGGGCAGGGTGTTCCTGAAGCATTCTTCTTAAGCCTGCTGCAATACGTTAGGAAGCTCCGGTAATCCATTCTCCCAACATCCTGCCTACCCTTGGCCAGTGGACACATCTCCTGCCTGCTTATCATCAGCGTTGTCCTGAGAACCGTTCGAGACTTTTCAGCAATGGTTTGAAGCTCCCTCGCGTATATTTCAAGCTCGTTCCTCGTCCTAGTCAGTATGAAGAGTTTACCAACCTCCTCAGCCTCCCTAGCCATCAAGTAGGCTGTTAACACTGAAACAGATTTCCCTGTTCCACATGGGGAAGACAATAATCCTATTCTGCCCGTGATGAAAACCCTGGCGATGAACTCTATAGCCTCAAGCTGGTGTTCCCTGAACTCTGAGTAGGGAAAGTATTTCCTAGCCCATTTCTCAGCCGTCTGGTGCAAAGGCTTCTGCATCCCCATCCGGGGCAACGCTTAAAAGCATTAACGCGAAGGCTTCTCTCGAGAATCCTGTTTTCCACCACCAGCACCCCTCCCCGTCCTCCCCCTGTTCCTAAGCCTCAGGGCGAGAGCAGCAAGCAGCGGGGTCACGGATATTAGTGGGAAAAGGTCTGGCCCATTACTCCTCCAAACCCTAACAGCATGGGGAACAGTGTTCTCAGAGTATGCTACGATTATGACTGGGTTCACGCCGAGACCCTTGGGCAGCTCCAGCGAGGCTTCTAGACAGGAGCCTGGTTGAAGGTCTCCAAGCGTCTTTTCAACACCAGTATCCACCGCCTTTACCCTGACGCTCCTGACAACCAGCTTTTCAGCGAGAGACCTGACCCTAATCTTTATCCTGTCGCCATCGTACTCAGCGTAGCCTATTCTCAGCGCAAGCCTATCCCTGAAGGAGAATCCTCCGGAAGGGTTTAGGAAAACAGTCATGCTCGAGTTATCACTCTGGACCCTCAAAACCCTTATTGAGGAAAATATTTCCGGAGGATAGCCTTCAACCATCATCTTAAGAGGCAGGCTGGCAAAGCCGTCACCAGCCTCCAGGCTTAGAATGGCTTCGAAGCCATACTGGTCTCCTTTTAAAGCCAGGCTACCCCAGTCGAGCCTAACAATCCTGATGCTGCAGTCCCCAACCGTCCTCCATATCCCGGAGGAATGCGGGTCCCTTTTGAAAACCAGTATTCTCTCAACGCATGAAGCATTGTACTCGTAGTCGTTTAAAGCCAGCCTTATCCTGCCCTCGTCGTCTGACAGAGTCCTCCTTCCCGTGAGGCTCGTGTAGACGGGTAGGCTGCTTACAGGAGAACCATTGTGAGCCCAGCGTGCCGTGGCGCAGAACACTCTGGTCCCGTTTAAATCCAGTATATAGTCCGCGGTAATGTTGAAGGCTGTGAAAACAGCCTCTATGCTGAGCACGTCGCTGTAAACATCTTCTTCAAGCGTCCTCACGAAGTAACGGTAGACGCCGGGCTTAGACTCGGTCCAGTTGAAGCTTACACCCGTGCTTGAGGCTAGGCTGCTCCTCACCACTGTCCCGTTAGACGACACAACCCCGATCCTAACCCCGTGGGCAACACTCCCATTGTTAAGCCAAGCCACACGTGGTATCGTTATGTTAAGCAGGTCCATTATGTTCAGCATGATTCTGAAGGAATGGTTTTCCAGAAGAATATTGTTAACGATGATCACTGGCCTAGTGTTTCCCGGGTCGCCGAACCGCACACTGTTGGAAACAAGGGTTACGACGCAGGGTTCGACACAGGGCAGGAACCCTACGGTGTCGAAGGATGCTTTCGAAAAGCCCTTGTCAGGTATTCTCAGCATGAATGACGCGGGGGTTTCACCGGAGAGCCCTGTCTCAACCCATCTTACTTCAAGACCGTTTAAAGGCATGCTGTTGAAGGAGAGCCTTGCGGAGACAGTGACCTCCACCTCCTCCCCGGGCCTGCCGCTGACCAGCATGCTGGATGCTTCCAGCAGTATTCCTGTGAAAACCATTCTGAAGCCGGCTTCTCCCACTATGAAGCCGTCGCTCACCTCAATCTTGCCCTCGTAAACCCTGTTCCTGCCGGTCAGCCTCAGCACCGCTGCGCCGTCAACCCCTGTCGAGGCGGAGGATCCTGTGGGTTTAAACTCCACCAGGGCTCCGGCAACCGGTTCAAGGCTGTGGGAGTAGACTGTCTTGACTGAAACGCTTGAGAAAGCATCGTTGCAAGCATAGTAGGAGCCTCCGTGGAGGAGGGCGTCGACCCCGGAGACTTCAAGCCTGATCTTCGTGAAAACTATTCTCACACAGGCCTCCCCGCTGAGCCTATTCCCCTTACCGTCTACGATAACGTAGGCCAAGCCGGCTTCACAATCCTCACCGGTGTACGAGAACTCTGCCTCACCGTTGAGCCCTGTTAAAGCCTCGCCGCCCCTGGAGTCCATTATCCTGACACCGGCCGCTGGACTATTATCGTGGGAAAAGCATGCTGAAACAGTGATCCTCACTGTGGAGCCGCTCCTCGCCCAGTAAACACCGTTTCTCAGAACCCCGCCGGAGACATTCTTGACGGCAAGCTCGTAGGATGACCATGCGACTTTAAACGTCACGTTTCCACCCGTGGTTGAAGTTATTCCCCGGTAGACTCCTGTAGGCGGTTTGAAAGAGTATTTCCTGACGCCCGGGCTCGACTCGGAAACCCTGTAGACTTCTATTCTCGAGTACTCCCCGAGGCAGTCGGAAGCCTTAACCCTGAGCTCAACAGTCTCGCCCAGCATGCGTAAACCCAGGTCGGTCGGCCCAATGGGCTCGATCATCATCGAGTCGAAGCGCAGCCTTAGCTGGGGAACATTGATCGTCAGCGTCAACTCGTCAACCCTGTTTCTGGAAGAGAAGGAGACTCTCCTTGAGACTGTTCCCCCGCCGATCTTCTTCAACACGCAGAACCCGGTTTCAACCCCGCCGGCAGCCTCCTCCACAACCCATCCTTCCGCGCTGTAGAACCTTATCGTCTGAGACCAGTGAACATTAGAATTGCTGTCGGCCCACGCGTCCAAGCCTTCCACGCTGGTACACCCGCTTATGTTTAAGCCCAAGTACTCTATGCTCGTCACAAGATACTCGCCGAGGGTGAACCCAACCTCGTCGCCGTTGCTCACGGCCACGGCGATCCTGCGCACCCCAACCTCCCCGGCTCCCTCGGAGTAGACAGAGTCCACCCAGTATTCCCCAACCGGTTCAACACGGGGCGCGGAGCCTCCTGTTCCCACCACAACCGGGCTTGCGAAAACCCATGAGTCCCTGTTCACTCCCGTGAAGAACGCTTCCTGAACGCTTCCCGGGGGCCCGCAGCCAGTCTTCTCAACACTGTTCCAAACGGCTTTCCAGTCGACGCTTCCAACGCCAAAGGCCTCCGGAAGCCTGAAGGTGAAGACGTGGGTCGCCTCCCCGTTTAACGCTGCTTGAGCCCTGTGGGACTCGGCCCGCACCGTCCCCGAGGCCTCGACCCTAATATCCATGGCTGCATAGGCTATGGAGTGCTCCTCGTAAACGTTTGAAACCACTTTCACAGTAATGCTTATAGTGAGCTCAACCCTGTGCGTCCCGGGGCTGAGCGTCGCAGCCTTAGCGTAGCAGTGTGCCCACCAGTATTCCTTCCCCAGCCCGTAAACCTTAACGCCGTCGACGTAAACAGTGAGAAGCTTTTCCTGAACAGTCCAGCCGTTTGGAACAGGGTTCCTGTCGTCACCGCAGACGTAGATGCTTGCCTCACTCTCCTCGGGCACGGTGACCGTCGCAGTAGTGGTTTTCGCGTCACTGTATACTCCCGGCCCGTTCGCCTTAATCTGAATATAGCCTGTTCCGCCATACCATATGCTTTGGCTGTAGGAGTAGCTTACTCGCACCGTGTCCGTCCTTAAGCCGCTCCAAGAGTAGGATGACGGTATGCTGCTCGGCTGGGCTTCCACCGGGATGAGGCATCGGAGCGCGACTATGGTTGAGGCGAGCAGCAGGGCTTTCCAAACTGTTTTCGAAACCCGCATTCCGAGGAATCCTTACGCGTGATGCACTTAAGCGCCAATACTGTTTGAAACAGCCTGGGCGAGGTTGAGAAAATCCTGGACGGTAAGCTCGAAAACCCTGCTGGCCTCTGGAATAAGCTGGAAAACACTGGAATAGGCCTGTCTACCCTTTTCACCATACAGCTGTTCAAGACTCCTCCTCAACACTGTTCTCGCCAGCCTGTTTCTCTGGCTGAACATTGCCCTAAGCAGGCTCTCCAGAACATTCTTGTCAACAGTCTTCCTGGAGGGCTTGATGAAGAGGACTGCGTGAGCAACCTTCGGCCTAGGGTAGAACGAGGAGGATGGGAAGAAGCCTAGTATGCGCGGCTCAGCCATCGCGTTAACCGAGACGGTGAGCCTGCCGTAGCCCCTAGTACCCGGCTTAGAAACAATCCTTTCAGCAACCTCCTTCTGCACGGTGACCACGGCCTTCTCATAGTTTTGCTCGAGAATCTTGAATATCACGGGGGTTGAAACATGGTAGGGGATGTTTCCAGTGTAAACATTCCCTTTCAAATCCGTCTTGGTGAAGTCGCCCTGAACCACCTCAACGTTTTGAAAACTTGAGAAACGGTCTTTCAAAACCCTTACGAGCGCCGGGTCTATTTCAACAGCCTTAATCTTTGAACCGTGCTTAGCCAGCTCGAAAGTCAGTGTTCCCAGCCCTGCTCCTATCTCGACGATAACGTCACTAGGCTTAGGCTGAACGTTTTCAACGATTGTTTTAACCAGAAGCCTGTCGACGACGAAGCTCTGGCTAAGCCTCTTCCTAGGCCTTATCCCGTATTTCTTGATCAGGCTGATCGTCTCCCCAACCAGGTTCTCGTTAGACGCGTGAAACCGGTTCATAATCGCTGGGGGGTCTGCCCGACTCCTAGTCGACGCGCAGCTCAATAGTGTACACGCTTACCGGCTTCAACAATGGGAAAGCCATGTTCGGCGGGGTTTGCTCTGTGCACAGCTCAACGTTGATCCTGTAAACCCCGCTGGCAATGCTTTCCTTCAGCTGTATGCTTAGGAACACGAATCTAGCTTCCCCGGCGGTTATGTTCACCCTCTCAATGCTAACCCCTAGTTTCGGAAACCCTTCTCCCGTTGAAAAGTAGAACATGCCTAAATCCGGGTCTGACTGATTATACTTTGCGACTCTGAGGAGAACCTCCCCCACGAACCCGTTTATAGGCCCCACTAGGAAATCGATAGTCGTCTTCCCCCCGGGGGAGGCGTCGAAACTCTGGAAGTACGCTACTATGCTGGGCGCAGGCTGCTTAAAGGTTGAGGAAACGTTCGCAACCCCCAGCTTAACACCTTTAATCTCCCTCCTGGATGAGGTTTCCACGATGAACGTTAAAACATTTATCCCGAACGTGGAGCGCTCATCTATCTCCATAGTCATAACCACCCTGCTGTAGTTCCTCGGCGTCATGAAGAAGTCGCTGCCGTTAAACTCGTTCAGATTAAGCCCGATGTAGCTCGAGTAGACGTGCACCGTCTCGTCGAAACCGTAGAGCGGTGTAACGCTTACCGCGATGCTTACAACATCCCCCGGCTTAGCCAGAGTAATGTTCGGGTGGAAGCTTACTATGAAGTCTGGCGGAGGAGCCTCTGAAACCGTTATCGACAGGTTTGCAAGCGCCCCATGGCTCGTCGAGTTTAAAACCACCGTGAAACTGTTAACGCCGACGGGGATGCTCCTGTTTGTTTTAACGCTTATCGCTTTTCTCACCACCCCTTTCTCTATAGTGTTTTCCTCGAGGCTCGCTCCCGGGAGGCCTCTTATCGAAACACTTATGCTCTCGTTGAAGCCGGCGCGTGGGGTTATTGAAATGTTCAGCAGGAATGCTTCAGTCTGCACGATGCTTTCCGGCTGAATGCTAACGCTGGCTTCAAACCAGGGTTTCTCAACCTCCTTCACTATTATCATGAGCCTAGTTTTCCTCTCAACCTCCAAGTAGGAGCCTGAGACATTAACCGGGTATGAACCCGGGGGTAGGCCAGTCGTGTTCAGCGTTAGGACAGCGTTTCTCGAAGACGGTGTTAGAACCCAGTTTGAAACGGAGTAGTCAATGTCCACCGGCTTTTCAATCTTAAGGGTTACGCTCCCCTGGAAAGCTCCCTCGGGCACGAGGGTTATCAGCGTGTTCACAACCTTCCCCGGCAGAACCTCAACCCGGGTGTTGTTCAGCTCAAGCCTGAAGTCGTAAACCGGCGCCGGTGGGGTGAGAACCCTGGTTAACAGGAAGTAGACGATTACTACTCCGAGCAGGGCCACCGAGACTATTATGAGTATGGGAAGTATCCTTCTAACCTTCTCCTCGTACTCGCCCGGCTCGAACAATTATCGTCCTGTAATACTGGAGAAGGTTTTTAAAGTTCTCGCTTTCAAAAGAAACATCTTTAAAGCCCCCCGAGCTATAATCGGCTTATGCCCCTGGACCCGTATGCTGTAAGGGAGGATTTTCCGATTCTGAAAAGGGTTATAAACGGTAAAAGCCTGGTTTACTTCAACAATGCGGCGACAACCCAGAAGCCGGTTCAGGTTGTTGAAGCCATAAAAGACTACTATTATAATTATAATTCTGATGTTTTTCGCAGCGTAAACACGTTGAGCTCTCAGGCGACTGACCTCTACATGGAGGCTAGGCGTAAAATAGCCGGGTTCATAGGCGCCGCCGAGGACGAGATAGTTTTCACCAGGAACACGACTGAGGGCTTAAACATGGTTGCAGAGGCCTTCTCCGGGAGAATCAGCAGGGGGCGTGCGGTTGTAACCAGCATAATGGAGCATCACAGTAACCTCCTGCCCTGGAGGAGAATCGTGGCCAAGAGGGGTGGGAGGCTTATCATAGTGGGGATGAACAGGGATTTCACGATAGACATGGAGAAGGTTGAGGAAAGCCTTGAAGAAGGGTGTGAGATACTTACAACCCTGCATGTTTCAAACGTTCTTGGAACAGTCAACCCGGTTAAGGAGCTTTCAAGGCTAGCCCACAAGCATGGGAGCCTATTCATACTGGACGCTGCCCAGAGCGTGCCGCACATGCCTTTCAACGTTAAAGAGGTTGATCCGGATGCTATGGCTTTCAGCGGCCACAAGATGCTTGGGCCGACAGGAATAGGCGTGCTGTACGTTAGGAGGAGTATTCTGGAGGAGGTTGAGCCGCCGCTCCTCGGGGGCGGGATGGTTAAGACAGTAACTGCTGAAACCCAGGTTTACGAGGATATTCCCTTCAGGTTTGAAGCCGGGACTCCGAACGTTGAGGGCGTCATCGGGCTGGCTGCCGCCGTAGACTATTTGCGCAGGATAGGGATGGAGAACATTGCTGAACACGAGTTGAAGCTTGTTAAGCGTCTTCTGGAGGGGCTTGACGGGGGCATGGTTGAGGTCTACGGGCCTGGGGAGAGCGGCAAGCATTCCGGCCTCTTAAGCTTCAACGTTAAGGGTGTTCATCCTCACGACGTCGCCCAGTTTCTCGACGCAGACGGGATAATGATAAGGTCTGGAGCCCTATGTGCTGAGCCGCTTGTGAACGCTCTGGGGGCCAGCGCCGTCGCCAGAGTAAGCTTCTACCTCTACAATACTCTGGAGGAGGTGGAAAGGCTTCTCGAATCCCTGAGGAGGATGAGGCTGCTCATCTAGCTGCTTACCGGGGGTGGAGAACCAGGGTGGGCACGCAGGATCCCCGTGATCTTTTTAAACGCTTCGGAAAACCAGCTAACTACGGTGTGATTGAGAACGCTGACGCTGTTTCAGAGGAGGCAGATTACTCCTGTGGAGACAGGCTGAGAATGTTTTTCAAGCTTGAGGGGAAAAAGATTGTGGACGTGAAATTCATTTCAGAGGCATGCTTGTTCTGCAACGCTTCAGCATCCCTTCTCGCAGACCGTGTTAAGGGGAAGACTGTTGAAGAGGCGCTTACGGTTAAAGAAGACGATCTCTTAAGATTCTTCAACGCGGATTCTAAAAGCCCCCGCTACAGGTGCATAGTCCTCCCGCTTAGGGTTCTTAGAAAGGCGCTCCATGGGGCTGGGAAAACCTAGGGCTCACTGTTTTCCTCGGGTCTTTTCGACAGGATTTCCACCCAGGGGTTGTCTCTTAAGAAGGATGGGAGGCCCCGTGTCTCAGCCTGCTCCTCCCGCTTGGAGAAGGTTCTTCGAGCAGGCTCCTCTGCAACCATCGTTCTCCCCTCTGCAACCTTCCTCAGCTCCCTGACCTCTCTTAAAAGTGAAAAGTATGCTTTTTCAAGCGAGTCGACTCTCTCAGAAAGCTCCCTGATCATAGACTCTATTCTCGCAAGGCTTCTCTCGAGAGACTGTGTTTCAACAGGCCGCTGAGCCTGCTTGGCCACAGGCTTCTTAAGCCTGCTCTCAGCAGGTATCCTCTCCTCAGCACCGTAATCGTCATACAGGATTAACCCGACACCCTTCTTCATGAAGGAAGCTGTCTCCACGTCCTCCCCCAGGATTCTGGGGGCGGCGATGTAAACCATGCTGTACTCCTGGGCTTTTTCAAGGACTGATGCAAGAGCCTCGTAGAGAATAAGCTTGTCCGCCTCCTCCTCGAAGAGTATCTTCACCAAGACTTCCTCCCTGCCGTTTGAAAAAACGACTTCACCATGCTCCTCACCATAGTCCTTAGCTTGGAAACCCTGTTTAGAAAAGTGTTTTTCAACCCTCTGCATAATCCTTCTCGAGAGGCTCATCTGAAGCTCATCCATCCCTCCATCCTGTCCCAGCTCCACTTGAAGCCCTCTGGAACAGCGTAGCCGTATACTATGCACCCCCTCCAGACAGAGTATTTCGGCGAGCTCGCCATCACGACTCCTGTTTCAGACAACCCTTTCTCGCTTAGCATGCTTTTAATCTTGTCGACAGAGTTTACACACGTGGTTTCAAGACCCGGGGGGACTTTCCACTCAAAGTTACCGCCGGACAGTATAATCTGCCTGTACAAGTAGGGTTGAAGCTCAACCGGGCATTTTTCGATCGACTGCACTATCGCCTCCGCCATGTCGAGCATACCTAGGAAAAACGTGTCCCCGACCTTAACATCCCCCGGCCTAGGCATGCCTCTCGAGAAATAGCTTTGAAAAACCTCATGGTTAGGGTTGAAAACATACTCGCCTATTAGGAACCTGAGCCAACCATTATCCTCAAGCGTTATCCTCAGCCTTGTTCCAGGTATGTTTATCACTGCGGCAAGCTTATCCGGGTTCTCCCTCCCGAACCTTATCGCCTCCTCCAGCCTCCTGGGCACCAGGCCAACCTGCTCCTTCACCTGTCTGACGACGGTCTCCTCCTTAGCGAGGTCGCCGTAACCACTATCCTTCAATATCTCCGCCGTTATCGAGTTAGCGTCCCCTCCACCCCTGTTGAGAGCGATGATGGCTGTTCTAACAGGGTATCTCGAGATCGGGGTTATCTGCGTGTTCCCATGCCCGGATTCGACGACGACGCTAGTAGGAACCTTGTGGGAGATCGCGACCGCCAGGGGCTGCGGTATTATGGTGGCAGCCGTGACAGTATGCTCCTCCGAGTCTATCCTCCTGTAGATGTCGAACAGCTTCTCATACATGTATCTCGGCGCGACTGCTGAAAGCGAGGCTACAACGTAGAAACCGTTGAAACCCTCCTCCTTCGGAGTGAACTCTCTAAGCGCCATTCGAGAAACCTCTTCAACAACCTGCCAAGCCCTACTGTCGTTCTTATCTATGACGCCGTTTCTAAAAGGGTAGACGAGTCTTGAAGCCAGGTCTTCCCTAGCCTCCAAGAATAGCGGAATATCCCTGCCCACTACAACCTCCCTGCCCTCGCCCATTATCCTAGTCATTATCGCATCCTTATCTGGGAAGTAGCCCCTGTTCTCCGTCAGCTCAGGAGTCTCGCCCAGTGAGATTGGGCCATACTTGAAGAAGCTCGTCCCATAATCCATTCCCAGCACGTGTGAACGCTTATACGCTTCGGACAATCCTCCTTCACACTCTCCCTGCTAATGCTCCTTTAAACCATTTAAAAAAGCTAGTGGTTCAGCGTTTAAAACTCCCCCGGATCTTCAACAAGCCTCAGAAGCCTGCTTAAAACCGTTTCGATAGGCTGGGGAAGCGGGCTAGGGCCTCAGTAGGCTTCTAAGTCTCTCTGAAAAAGCCCTGCCCCTCCCCACTGTTTTGGAGAGGATCTTGGAAGCCAGGTTAATGCCCCTGTTTGGCTTGAAAAGCCTGTAGGAAAACGTGGCAACCCCCTTCTCAGGGTATGTTGAAACCCTTACTCCAACCCCCTCCACGTAGAGGCTTTCACCAAGCCCCTGGAACTGCTCTACGCTACCCTTGACAGTAAGGTATGTCTCAACATGCTCGCATAGCTCGAGAATACTGTCGACAATCCTGTCGGCAATAAGGGGGCTTTTCAAACCGGAGAAATGGAGTGAAGCATGCAGGGTTTTCTCAAGCTCTTCCTCGTGGAAAAGCGTCACGCTGAAATCCTCGTAGACCTCTGTGCGGAGCCTTGTTGAAACGTGTCTAGAGACTTTCTTAAGAGATTCGGCAAGCAGGGGCCAGTATCCGCCTTGCTTCTGAAAATAGGCCTCCACCCTCATGAAATACTCCTGCTTCTCCGGCGGGCTGGTCATCGCCTAGTATGATTGTGGCGGAAGAAGATTAAAAAGTTACCCTGTGCCAGTCGACTCAGCCCTCCGCCAAAGGCTTGACGGTTTACGCTGGCTTGACGCAGCCCTGAACCATGCGTGGTGAAGCCATAAAGTCTATAAAGGCTGGGGAACCGGGAATCCCCGGCTGCGGGAACGTCAAGATGGAGAGCAAGTATCCAGAGTACGTTAAGGAGGCTTTGAAAAAATGTTTTGAAAAGATTAGGGTGATGGATGAGCAGTCGATCCGGGGAAGAGTCTCAGTAAACCCTTTCGGAGACCAGACTTTCGAGGTTGACAGGGTTGCTGAGGAAACTGTTTTGGAAGCAACCAGGCTTTTCTTTAAAGACGCGACGGTTGTTAGCGAGGAATCCGGGCTGATGGAGATTGGGGGCGGCGGGCCTCCTTTCATAATCGTTGACCCTGTCGACGGGAGTGTTAACGCTTCAAGAGGATACCCCTGCTACAGCTGTTCAATAGGGGTTGCAGAGGGGGAGAGCCTGAGCGACGTCGTATGCTCCGGGGTGATCAATCTTTTAAACGGTGACCTTTACTTTGCTGAGAAGAATCGTGGAGCATTCTTAAACGATGGTAGGCTGAAGGCTTCAAACGCTGAGAGGATTGAGGAGGCTCTGGTAGCCGTCGACCTTAACGTCAGGGGTAGGCTGCCGGGTTACGTTAACAGGTTGTCGCGCATAATCGAGAATGCTAGGCACGTTAGATCATTAGGGACTGATGCGCTTGAAATATGTCTAGTGGCCTCGGGGGCGGCTGACGCCTTCGTGGATCTAAGGGGTTTTCTGAGGAGCCTAGACTTCGCGGCAGCGTTTCTAATAGTTAGGGAGGCTGGGGGAGTAGTGTTGAACGGGGAGGGGGAGGACCTTGAGGCTAAACTGGTGCCCGTTTCGAAAAGCCCGGTTGTAGCAGCCTGCTCGAGAAGCCTTGGTGAAGAAATAATTCGAGTGTTCAAAAACCCTGGTTGAGCCCCGTCAGAATGGAGTTTCTCATCACTGTTCAGAGATCACCTCCATTCCTCATCCGTTGACTATCGTAAATCGCCTTGTTAAAACGTTTTCCAAAGTGTTTCTTCAAAAACCCTGTATGTTTCCTCGTCGAAAAGGCAGAGTATGATTTCCCTCATTTTTCCGCCTGAGTAAACGTATTCCCTAACTGTTCTTAGCATTACTTGGGCACACTTATCCTTAGGGTAGCCGAATACGCCTGTGGATATTGCTGGGAACGCTATTGAGCCTAAACCAAGCTGCTCAGCAAGCTTCAGACTGTTGACCGTGGCGCTCCTAAGCTTCTCCTCCTCGTTGCCCTCGCCCATTCTCGGGCCGACGGTGTGGATAACGTACTTCGCCCCCAGGGAGCCTGCCGTGGTGTAGACCGCGTCGCCAACCTTCAAAGGCCCCTTCTGCTCAACTATCCTGCTGCTCTCCTCCTGAATAATCCTGCCTCCCGCTCTGACTATGGCTGCCGCAACTCCGCCACCATGTCTCAGCCAACTGTTAGCAGCGTTAACGATCGCGTCGACCCTCAGCCTCGTGATGTCTCCTTTCACAAGCCTTACTGTGCAGCCCCCTATTTTCACGTACGCCATAGCCCTATGCTGTTCTGAGGGTTGAGATAAACCTTCTAGTGGAAAAAAGATGGGAAAACACATTTAAATCCGGTTTTTCATCAGCAGGCATCCGTAGATGGCTCAGGCGCTTGACGACAAGGCTTCGGGAAAAAGGTATAGGAGGAACCTTCTAGTCCTGCTCATAGACTGGATGACGTATGGTTCAGCGATGAACTTCGTATCCATAGCTACTGTCCTGCCCGCCTTCATAATGAGCCTCACCGACTCTAAGATCGCGGTGGGACTGGTTACGACAATATCGGTTTTAGGATGGAATTTTTTCCAACTCGTCTCAGCCGGAAGAATAGAAATGAGGAAGTATAAGAAGCCTTTTCTACTTAGAATAACTCCGGGTGAAAGAATACCTTGGCTCATAATTGCTTTTTCAACAATCCTGCTTGCCGAGAAAGATCCTTTACTAGCTCTGCTCGTATTCTACGCGTCGTACATTACGATAAACGTTTCCTCCGGCCTATGCACCACCGCTTGGCTAGATATTGTTGCTAAGACGATTCCCGAGGAGAAGAGAGGCTTCTTCTTCGCGACTGCAAACCTGGTCTCGTCAGTTCTAGGGCTGGCGAGCGGCGTCGCCGTGGCTTTCTACATGAATTTCTTCAAATACCCTGTAAACTATTTCATGTGTTTCCTAACCGCGTTCATACTCGTCTCCATATCCTGGGTGGACATCACGTTCATAGACGAGCCGCCGTCAAACGTGACTGGGAAGCCGCGCAGCGTCAGGGAATACGTCGGCAAGATTCCGAGAATCATTAAGAATGATGTAAACTATATGTTTTACACGGTTTCCGGGATAGTGGGCTCCTTCGGGGGAATCGCCTCCTCCTTCTATACAGCTTACGCTATAGACAGGTTTAAAGCAGGAGGCTTCGAAATAGGATTGTTCACATCAGTCACGGTTGGAACACAGATACTCGCCAATATCCTCTGGGGCTTCATTCAGGAGAGGCATGGCCATAAGACGGTGCTCGTAGCAGGAGGCGTAGCAGGCATTCTGGCGACCATTATCGCTCTACTCGCCACCTCGCCGAGCCACTTCCTGCTGGTTTTTGCCCTCTCAGGAGCTTCCTTCAGCTCATTCATGGTTTCAAGCTTTCCAATGCTCATGGAGATGGCTCCGGAGGAAGATAGGCCGACATACATCGGTTTAAACAGTGCTCTGAGAGCACCCTCGCAAGCCGTCGCACCCATCATCGGGGGACTGGTTATTGAAAAATACGGTTACCCGCCTGCCTTCTTAGCCTCAGCCCTATTCTCCACCGCCAGCACGGTTGTCTTGGCAAGGGTTAGGCAGAAGCCCCGTGGCCCAGCCGGGCACTCGATACTGGGAAGACTTTTAAAGCGTTTTTAAGAGTGTTAAGCATGCCCGCCCCATCTTGGAGGATTATCGGCAGAGACGTTTATTGGCTGAGCATGCCTGATTATGAGACCAGGCTTTTCGAAAACATGTGGCCAATACCCGGTGGAGTCAACTACAACGCCTACCTTGTTGCCGACGGCGGCGAGTATCTTCTTATAGATTCCTCTAAAAACATTTATGCTGTTGAAGAATTATTAGGTCTTATCAAGCAGGTTGCTGACCCGAGTCGCATTAGGCATATTGCAGTGCTCCACGCGGAGCCTGATCACAGCAGTCTTATAGGAGAGGTTTCAAACAGGGTTGGAAACCCAGTATTATACTCCACTCTGAGGGCCTCCGCCTTCATGAGAAGCATGTTCAACGTTGAGACAAGGGTTTTGAAGGACGGGGATACTGTGAGCGTCGGTGGAAGGAGGCTCAGGGTTATTGAGCTTCCCTGGATACACTGGCCGGACACTATGCTCCTCTACCTTGAGGACGAGGGAATCCTGTTCAGCTCCGACGCCTTCGGCGCCTTCGGCGCTTTAGAGAAGCCTGTTTTCGACGATGAAACAGATTTCGAGCAATACATGCGTAACGCCAAGCAGTATTTTGCAACAGTCGTCGCGGCTTACAGGCAGATGGTTCTGAAAGCCTTGGACAAGATTGGAAAACTTGGTTTAAGCCTAAGGATTATTGCTCCTGCGCACGGGGTTGTCTTAAGAAGCAGGATCCCGGAGGTTACTGAAGTGTTAACCTCCTGGTGCGGGTTAAAGAGCAGGAGGAAGATAACGGTGGTATACGGATCCATGTACGGCTTTACGGAGCGGCTTGCGAGACACGCGTGCAGCATCCTTAGGGACAGGGTGGACGAGGTTGCTCTTCACAGTTCCGTGGACAGTAATGTGAACAATGTTTTAAGCGACATTGTTGATTCAGCGGGAGTCGTCTTCATAACGCCGACCTACGAGGGAAACGTGTTCCCGCCTCTAAGCAGCATTGTCGAGCTTCTCCGGATAAAGAAAATGGGTGTTGGAAAGCTTGCGGCAGTAACTGTTACGAAGCTTTGGGGAGGGACAGCGGCAAGCCATCTTTCGTCAAGATTGAGCGAGGCCGGCTTCGAGGTTTCACACGTCTGTGAATACGTCAACTACCCGGGTGGACGAGACTTGACGGAGTATGAGAGCATTCTACACGGCTTCGTTGAAAAAACTCTAGGGAAAGTTGAATAAGGTTGTTCAGCAAACTTTTATAACCTTGCAGCCCGCATAGTCAAGCATGTCTTCAACGGAGCAAGCGTTAGACGAGCTGGACCTGAAAATACTCAGGGAGCTTACGGCTGATTCAAGAATGTCCTACAGGAAAATAGCTAAAAAGCTCGGAGTCGCCCCTGGGACGGTTCTAGCCAGGATAAGGAGGATGGAGGAAAACAGGGTTTTGAAAAAGTATACTTTAAGCCTGGATTACGAGAAACTCGGTTTCTCAGTTACCAGCGTTACTGAGATAAGGGTTTCGAAGGGTAAGCTTGTGGAGGTGGAGAAGAAGCTCGCCGAGCTGCCAGGGGTCTGCGCAGTCTACGACGTCACGGGGGATTTTGACGCCATAGTGATAAGCAAGTTTAGGAACCCGGCTGAGTTAAGCAGGTTTACGAAGAGGATTCTGTCAATGCCGAACGTTGAGAGAACCAATACTCACTTCGTCTTAACCGTGGTTAAAGAGGATTTCAACGTGTCTATATAGGATTTTTGAAGTTAATAAAAGGGTTCCTGCCCCAGTTCAACAAGCAGTTAGACAAATGTCGTTAAAATTTAATTCCCGTTGAAAAACAGTTTTATAGCCTTCTAAAACGAGTTAGACAAGTTGCTCGAAACCCTACTGGTCGAAGGCCTGTACGCCGGCATATTCTTCATATGGGTATTGTTCGTCGTAGGAGTGTTAACATACCTTTGCTACAAGATTTTCGTCAAGAAGGTTCCCGAAGGAGTGGCGGTATACTATAACAGGAAGATTATTCATATTCTCGCAGGCGGGTTAATAGGCTACCTTGTACCATTCACTTTCAGCACACCATTCTACCCGTTAGTCCTCTCAATGGTTCTAGGGGTTTTCACACTCATCCCACACCTTCTTAAAAAGCCCATGTACTGGTTTCAGACGAGCGATAATGCTTACGAGGTTCACTTCTGCCTCAGCTGGGGGCTGATTCTAACCGCGGGCTGGCTCCTCACAGGCGGGTCCGCCGGCGGAAACTTCTGGTTTGGAGTAATACCCATAATGTTCATGGCTCTAGGGGATGCTGTAACCGGGCTTGTCAGGAACGCCATGTTTAAGAGACGTACGAAGTCCTGGTGGGGAAACCTGGCTATGGCTATCGTCAACGTCGTGATAGGGTTGAAGCTTGCGCTACCGGGTGTCGTCGCCGGGCTGTTCAGCAGCGTGATCGAGCATTTCGAGTTCGGCCCTATAGACGATAACATAACTGTCCCGATCTCTGCTTTCCTGATCCTCATGCTGTTCTACTTTTTCGCGCCTGAAGCATTCTCGATTCTGAACGTTTTAGCCTGATCCGTGGGCACGTGTTTTCCAAACGGGCGTGAATACTATAACCTTTATTAGCCTCCGGGAAAAATATTGGCGGCATGGAGTCTCACGAGGAGGCTTATGAGAAAGCCCGTGGGAAAATCAACTATGTTGAAGTAGGCAGGGAAGCCAGGGAGGGGGTCGTTTTAAACAGGTTTAGAATAACTGGGTTCGACGAGGATATTCCCGGCTTGGCTGCACACCACCCGGCAGGCCCATCTGGAAAACTAATGCTTTTCCTACACGGCCTGGGCGGCAGTAAGGAGGATGTTCTATACTTCAAAGCATTCGTGGAAAAATTCGGCTTCTCGATAATGGCTGTTGACGCCAGGGGGCATGGGGAGAGGAAGCTGGATCCTGAAAAAATCAGGCCGGAGCTGCTAATCGAATACTTAGGTAAAACCATTGTTGACAATAGGCTTGCGATAGACATTGCTTTCAGAAACCACTGGGTTGAAGAGGGGAGGCTCATACTCGCGGGGGCAAGCATGGGGGGAATACTGGGAGGCGTAGTGGCGGGGGTGGATAAGAGGGTTAGCGGCGCTGCGCTTTACGTTCCAGGCGGGGATCTTGTTGAAATAATATCTGAGAGCAAAGTGCCAGTGCTGGTTGAACTCAGGAGTAAAATACCTCCTGAGCTGCTTAATCTCGTTAAACCGTTTCTGGCTCCAGTGGACCCGATAAACTATGTTGACAAGATATCTCCGAGACCCTTGCTGATTCAGCTGGGCAAGCATGACGATATTGTTCCCTTTAAAAGCGGCGTGAAGCTTTTCGATAAAGCAGGGGAGCCGAAGAAGCTTGTTTTACACGACTCCGGGCATTCAATACCTGTTGACAAAGCTATTGATGAGACGGTTAACTGGCTGAGGGAAAACTTTCCACAGCTAATGGTTTAAAAAACACTGAGTAATGCTCCGGAACCGTGCGGCGCCTTTGAAAACGGGTTTCCTGCTAATAAGGCTTCTTCAGAGAATCGTAGAACTGCCTGACTAGGGTTGAAGCATTTCGCCTCAACGGTTCCCCGTGGCCGCTCAACATAATGTCGAAATCGAGAATAGTTAATCTCTCGATAGACCGCCTCGCTTCACGAATATCCATGCTGAACTGTTCAGACGGGCCGACTACCTTCCCACTGTAGCAAAGAAGAGCATCCCCGGTAAAAAGGATTCTCCTAGTCTGATCGTAGAGCGCTATGCTTCCAGGCGTATGCCCCGGGATATGAATCACCTTCAACCCATCAATTACCTCGCCATCTTCAAGAAGCAGGTCGGGCTGAAAATGGGGAGGAGGGAAGCGGGGGGTTTCCGGTGGCACTGGTCCCTTTATCGGAGGAAGCCTCTTTCTCCCAGCAACGTAATCAGCATCATCCTTATGAATAGCTATCTTTGCGCCAGTCAACTCCATCAACTCTAATGCGCTTCCAGCATGATCTGGGTGACAGTGAGTCAGCAGGATTGTCTCAAGATCTCTCGGCTTCTTGCTCATTTTCGTAGACAAGTATTCCAGGATTTTCTTCGCGTCGCCTAGCATACCGGTGTCAACCACGACTATTTTCCCATCGACTCTAGTCAGGAGATAAGGGTTTGCATTTACGCCTTCAACCCAGTGGACTCCAGGAAGTATCTCCATGTTTCACACGCACACCGTGACACTGTCTTTAATAAGTTTTAACGTGTTGAGCCTGCTGCAATAGCTCGCCTGACAAACTCTAGAGCAAACCTTCTTTTCTCCTACGGGCCATCTCCATTAGCGATATGACTACTGAAATCATGATTAGTATTGCGCCAACCGATTCGGCTGCCCCAAGCCTCTCTCCCAGGATTAGGAGGGAGAATAATGCTGCTGAAACCGGTTCAAGAGCATAGATTAGAACAGCCTGGGAGGCGGAAGTATATTTCTGACCCCATACTTGTAATACTCCGACGAGTATGGAGCATACTGCTGCAAGATAGAGAAGAACCGGGAGAACTTCAACCAGGCTTCCAGAGCTTGGTGAAGTAGGGAAAAACGCAAAAGCGGTGATGGCTGTCACAGCATACTGGAAGAACACTAGATCCAGCGAGAAGAATTTTTTCGAAAACCTGTCAACCGCTAAGACTTGCAGAGCCCAGAAGAAGGCGCCTGCTAAAACCATCAGGTCTCCGATTCTCGACTCGTAGGATCCGCCTGACATCAAGTACATTCCTATTACAGACAGGATTAACGCGAGCGTAAACTTATGATTATAGTTGAATCTTCGCTGTAAAACGTCGATAGCGTAAACTATAGGGATGTAGAGGCTTGTAATGAAACCTGAGTTGGATGCAGAGGTATACCCTGTTCCAAGCCCCTGGAGGAAGATTCCTCCGAAATAGAGTACTCCTAGAATGATCCCCGGCCTAGCGGCCTCGAGAAGCTTACTCCTGTTCCTTAAAAGACTGTGGGCAAAGTACGGCAGTAGAAGAACAACTGATATTGAAAACCTGAAGGCAACATATTCTCCAGCGTTAATCCTGGAGACGACAATTTTAATCAACGGGAAGGATGTTCCCCAGAGAATCGATACAATAACTAGCAAGAGGGGGCCTAGGATCTCCCTGTGAGCTTTCCGCATAGGCGGGGAGTGGAGCAGGATGCTTAAGAACTTGTATCCTGGAATCAAACACCGGTTAAGAGCGGTGGGTTTCTATTGGGAAAGCGTTTCCATCGCCACCCTGATGGGCGGCCACTCTGCAAGGCTCCCGGGCTTAACAGCGCCCCAGGTGGTGCACAAGTAGCCCAGCATACGCTCGTTATCAATAAATCTCTGCGAAAACCCTATGAACGCTCTAGTAGCGTCAACATCCTTCCAGCCGCTCGGCAGGACTCTGAAGCCTTTACCGAGGAAAAACGGTATTGAAGGATAGTCTTCGCGCAGAGTATAGTGCCAGTCGCATAACACTATGTTCCTAGGAATCATGTCGACCGCCGGGTGGGTCTTGTTCTCAGAGGCCTCCCACATTCCGTATCCAGTGGCTTCGCCGTCTAGCAGGCGGTCGCCCCACATCAGCATCTCAACCCCGCGCTCCCTCAAATGCTCATAGTAATCGTTAGCAGCCTTTGCGAAAAGCCTGCTTGGACTCTGGTTTCTGCAGCGCGGGCAATGCTCTGAAGCTATGAGGAAGACCTCGTCCATCCCGACGTGCAGCGCGTCTGCTTCAAAAACGTCTATAAGCTCGTCGAAAAGCCTGAAAACAATCCTGTTAACCGCGGGATGCTGGGGACACCAGCTCCGGCAGTAAATCCCCTCGTTATTGGGAAACTGGCCAGGGGTCTCGTCGAACTCAGGATACTTGGTTAGAAGCGGGAAAGTCGTTTTACCCCACGACTGGTGTCCCAGACACTGGAACTGCGGGATCAAACGGATGCCGTGTGAACGACACTCTTCAACCAGGGTCCGCGCATGGTTAAAGGTTACTGGATCCGGGCCACGCAGCTCAGGGTGAGAGGAATAAGCATAATTGTAATCCACTTCAACGATGAGAACATTCACGCCGAGGCCTGCTAGCTCAGAAGCCTCATTAGCCAAAGCGTCAACATCCTCATTGCTGTTCGCCAACACGTGTATGCCGCGCCACAGCCTGTTTTTCATCACTACTCTCTGACTCACGCTTCTTTAAAAATATTTCTACATTTAATCTCAATCTCATCCAATTATCTTTACTGTTAATCTGCTGAACATTTCCCTCTTAGCCTTGCATATGGGGCAAACGTATGGCGGTTCTTCTCGAAAGCAAACATAGCCACACTGCCTGCAATACCACATTTTCAACCTCTCCGCAGGATGCTCTTTAGAAACTAGAGTGGTCTTAATTTCTTCAACCGGTTTTTCACTGACAGTTGCATCCTCCTTGGAATATGCTCTAGCAAGCTTCTCAGAAGGCCTCCGTTCAGGTATCGGTTTTATCGGCAGCTTCTTTTCAGCAACATCCTTCCTCACGTAGAGCCCGCAATAGCAGTAGCCATATTCTTCACAATCAGGATCTCTGTAGTCGCATGGGCATATAATGTCTCGGTCGAGTTCAAAAACTCCGGTTGCACGCCTGCATGGGCATGAGGGGTACCCGTAGCGCTCCTCATTCTCCCTTAATCCTTCAAGCAGGCTTGTCAGAAACTCCTCGTCAGGATTCAAATAGTAGCCATGCGTCCTCGCATCGTTTTCAGCCCTTTGCCTCACCTGCTCAAGTGTTACCAATCTCTAATGCCTCCCGAATCTCATCCTCGTTGAAACCGGTTATCAGTCTGGAATCGTCCACTATCAGCGTTGGGAACGCTATTCTACCTCCTCTTTCCGTAATATCTCTGCATATTTGCTCATACTCTTCGTCAGTACACAGGTCCACGTCGATATATTCGTGCTCAACGCTGTTGTCCGTTAAAAACTTTTTAGTCTTCCTGCACCAGCCACAGGTGCTCAACGCGTACAGTAGAACCCTGTGCTTACTGTTTTTACCATCGACCTTAAAGACTTTCATCCGCTAAACCTTCAACCCGGAGGGTGATATAACTGTTTTCCGAAAATATGGGCTTATAGTTAACTAGGCGTTAGAACAAATTGTTGCTGATGAGTGAAGCCCCACCGCCTGGCCTGCTAACAATGATTCTAGAAGGTTTTAAATCTTTCATCCGGCTGACGACGGAATCCTCGTAATCCTTAAGAGTGTTGATGAAAACGGAGGGGCCAGTATCAATAGAATACCACGCGGGTATGCCCTCAGCACGCATTTTCACTACTTCTTTTATTATCCGAAGCGTCTCTGGCTCCCATAGGATTATTCTCGACTTACCCGTCATCGTAATCGCGTGAAGATTCAAAGTATCTTCTTCAGCAAGTCTTCCGATGCTCCGTACATCGTTTTCAACTATAGCTTTTCTCATGGATTCAACCATGCTTGAAATGCTTTTCAACCTGGATTCGAAGAGCGGTGAACTTAGAACTTCGAAATGTGCCTCATCAGTCTTAAAACTGGAATGAATCGGGATTATTACCATAGTTAGATCAACATCTTTAGGCGTGGCGATCTGCTCAGCATACGATCTTCCATTTTTATCAGCATACCATATTGCGAAGCCTCCCACGAGGCTCCTCGTTGCAGAACCAGCACCCATCCTTACTGTTTCGCACAGAGAAGCGTCGTCTAAATCCAGTTTTAAGGCGGCACTGGCAGCCAACCCGAGGGCGGCGAATCCCGATGCGGAAAAACCCAGGCCCTTCCCCTCTTTTAAACTGTTTTCTGAAACAACTCTGAAGAACCCTTGGTAGTCTGCCATCTTCTTAAGCTTCCTGAGGACTGTTTCAACCCTATCCTTAGCGTTTCCAGTAATCTTCTCCCCGTTAACTATTATCAAGTCTCCCCCCAATTCTTCGTCGGTTTCAACAGTTGTGACTGTGGAAAGGGCATCAACGCACACTGATATACTGTCGTGAAACGGTATTCTTAAAACAGGATCCCTTAAGCCGTGATACTTGATTAAACCTTGAATCGGATGGGCTTTTGCCGTCGCCTTCATTAGAATCCTTTCAGAATTGTTGAAAATATAAGCTTCACTGAGAATCTTTGAATCGTTAAGGATAAATAAGGCTTTAAAACATTTTTGGGCATGCCACGTAGTCCTCGGGTTATCGGTATTGGAGAGGTCCTTATAGATTTTATAGGTGTTGAACACACTTCCCTAGACAAAGCTGAGACATTCAAAAAATGCTTCGGAGGAGCTCCGATGAACACTATAGTGGGTGTTGCGAGACTAGGCGTTAAAGCAGGAGCGATAGCAGCGGTCGGCGACGACTTCTTCGGAAGATTTATACTTGAGGAGTTTAAAAAGAATAGTGTTGACACATCGCGCGTCAAGATTAAGAAGGGAGTTAGAACCACGCTAGCATTCATCGTGAACGATCCTGTTAAAGGATGGGTCTGCATCTTCTACCGGAGCCCATGGTTGAAGCATACTTCAGACACTCTACTATCGCCGAAGGATGTTGATTACGACTACGTATCTAAGGCGAGGATACTGCATGTTTCAGGGTTCGCGCTCTCCCAAAAACCCGCTAGGCAGGCAATAATTAAGGCGGTGAGGCACGCTAAGAATTCTGGCGTCGACGTCTCCTTCGACCCGACCCTGAGGCTCGACGTCTGGCGTTCTGAAACAGTTCTTAGGGAAACCTACGCCAGTATGCTTAGGCTCTCCGACATAGCTACTTTCTCAAGGGAAGAGGCCAGGTTCATCTTCGGGACGAGCAGCCCCAAGAAGGCTGCTGAAAAAGCCTTAAAGTACGGGGTTAGGATTGTGGGCATTAAACTAGGCTCTCAAGGCTCCTTCGCGAAGGCTAGAGGCGGGCCTGAGGCGTATGCGCCCGCTTTCAAGGTTAAGGCTGTTGACGCGACTGGAGCCGGAGACGGCTGGAACGCGGGCCTTTTAGTAGGCCTCTGCAAAGGTCTGGATGTTGAGCAGTGCGCCAGGGTTGCGAACGCTGTGGGAGCACTCGTCGTCACGAAACCGGGTGCGATAACAGCCCTCCCCTCCAGAGACGAATTAAACAGGTTTCTTAAGAAGAACAATGTTAAGATAAGCATTTAGGCTTTAAAGCAGGATGCGTTGGAGAGAATGCTTTACCGTATGCGCCGCCTCTTCACCGGCTAATTGATCCGCAGCCCTGCTGCTCGTTAACACTATCGGCGCATTTACTCTACTTGTAGTGTCGACGCATTTCCTCATGGTATGGGATTGAGAGAATATCGTTTAAAAGTCCCTCCGCCTGCTCCTCGCTCCTAGTCCAAGGATCCATCTCCACCAGCTCAAGAAGCCTCTCCCTGCTCCCAGCCTCGTATGCTTCAAGCTCCACTTCCACAGGCGCCACCCTGTCTCCGAGAACGAACGCCACTAATGGTTTCGACAGGCCTCTGGCCCTAATTCCACGCACTCCCCTCCTGCTCACCTCCGCTTTCACTTCAACCTCGAAATCCGTGGGGACGCCTGGCACAAGCCCGTCCCTATTAAGGATGTTAACCTGAAACACTCGCGGAACATCGCAGGCGATAGACTCTATCAATGGTATGATTATCTCCCCCGATTTCTCCGCTGGGAAGACGCTCGTAACCTTTTTAGAATCATCTAGGGATGCTCTGATTATTTTCTCAACGGTTTCCCTGTTATAGGTGAAGAAGCCCTCCCACCAGGACTCAGGATCCTCCCTCCATCTTTTCTCAGTCTCCCCATCCGTATGGTACCACCATGGCCATGAGCCCCCGCCGGGAGTGCAAGTGTCTCCAACCGGGAAAACGCCGAGCCTCCTGTAGAGGTCGAAAGCCTTAGGGCCCAGCTCGCTGCTGAAGCCTACTTTTTCCAAATGTTTCCCCGCTTCCCTGGAGACCCAGTCGTCGAGCAGCGGGAGCACGTCTTCACCCTCGTAAGTAAGGCTTGCCAGCCATATGAAATGGTTTACTCCAGGCGCTTCGAAACCTATCCTGCTCGCGTCAAGCCCAAGCAGGCTGGCGACCCGGTATACTCCTGTGAAGCCGTGGCATAGGCCAATGGTTTTAACCCCACTATGCCTCCTCCCCAAGTATGTAACTCCGGCTAGAACAGGGTTAGCTAGTTGAATATGCCAGGCTTCAGGACACTCTTCAAGAATATCCTCCATCAGGGAGTCGAAGAACCTGAGCTGGTAGAAGTTTATCCAGAATGCTTCATCATGCATTATGTGGAGGCTTCCGCCAAACCTGTACCCCCATCTCCGGGCTATAGACCAGCCCTCCCTAAGCCTCGCGTAACCGGCTGTGAGCGCAGTGTTTACGACGAAATCGGCTTCCCTCAGAGATTCGCGTCGGCTGAGAGTCTTCTCAATCCTCAGCCTGCTTCCAGTTTCCTCAGCATACCTTCTGCAAATCGCGTAAACGGCGTCAAGCCTCTCCCTGCTTATATCCATCAGGCTGACCGTGCTTCCAGACAGGCTGGGCGTTAAACACAGGTCTTTAATCAGGCTTATGGAGAAGACTGCGCTGCCTGCCCCTATTACACTTATTTTAACGCCAACCATCCCCTGTGCTCACTCTCCAAGACATGTTACGACGAGTCTCCTACTCCTCGGCCTAACGTCAAGCTCTACGAACACTACCTGCTGCCAGGTGCCGAGTCTAAGAGCACCATCCCTTATGGGAATGGTTATGCTCGGCCCAATGATCGATGCCCTCACGTGGGAATGCCCGTTCCCATCGTGCCAAGCCTTCTCATGCTCGTATTCAGCGCTCCTGGGGGCTAGTCTCTCCAGAGCATTAGGAAAATCCTTAAGCAAGCCGGGCTCATACTCTATCGTCGTCACAGCACCCGTGGACCCGGGTACGAAAACATTAGCAATACCGTTTTTAATACCGGTTTTCGAAACTATCTTCTCAATTTCACCCGTAACGTCCACGATGTCAAGCTCCCCTCTTGTCTTTACTCCAACCTCAGTCTCAACCACGATCAACATTCACCACCGTTTAAAGTGGAAACGCCAGTGTTTCTTAAACTTGTTTGGCCAGGGTTTAAAAGCACGGCTGTTTTCCGCCACTTTTCAGTGAACCAGCGTGTTGAATGAAACTATTCCCCGCGGGTTCCGCGCCGGGTATTCGGACAAATTATCCTGTAAATATTTTTCTTTTCAAACATTTTTTAAAGGTAGAGTCTGTTTGTAAGCAGGGTGATGAAACAATTCTCATTAAACGATTCTTCATGTTTTCCTCGGAGGAGCAGTGGATGGAGCCCGACCCCGGTGAACTGAGGGAAAGATTCATGGAGGGACTGGCGTTCTCCCTGCTTATAGTCCTTTTAACAAATGTTTTCTCATTATTTTTAACGATCGGAAGCATGGAGGATTCGGATTCTTCCCCCACCCCTTTTCTGAAGGAGGAATCATCAGCCTTAAACAGTCTGCACGCCAGTAATGCTGACGGTGAAAAGCAAGCCTCTGAAGTGGGGCTCCTCCCTCCTCTTTCAAGGAGCAGTGGGAATTCGACGAGTCGAGAGTCCTCCAGGCTTGATAAATGAAGCCCCCGTTAAAACTTAATGTTATAGCGTTTTGAGGCAGGGTTGGCAGCCGGCATGCTGCCGTGCAGCGCGCGCGTCAAACCCCAGCATTAACGGTGTGGAAAAAACAACGAGTAACATGTCTAAAAAAGGTTTAACAATGCTGGAAAACGCGGGAATACTCTGTCTTTCCGTATTTAAAGGATTGTAAAACAATGTTTAAACCCCTCTTCCCAACTCTTTAAGACAGATGGAGGGGAAGAGCAGTCTGAGGATTAATGTGGCTGCAGCATTCTCACTCATATTTGTAATAAGCATTTCCCCTCTGAGCAGCTTAAGGGTGGAGTATGCTTCAGGCTGGGACAGCACAGTAGTGCATCTCGACTGGAACGCGAGGCTCATGATTACCCTGGTTACTGAAGACGGGCGGCCTCTTGACGAGGCGTGGGTATATGTGGTCGACGCTTACACCGGGGGGAACGTGACAGCCGCGATAACAGACAACTATGGTCATGCCGGAACCCTTACGGTTGGAGCCGGGAATGCTGCTGAACACTTGAAGATTGAGCCCGGCGACAGGGTTGACATAGGGTTCAACCTTCTCAGAGGATGGTTCTGGCTCGACGAGAACATGATGCTTACGGGCGAGCAAGTCAACCCCGAGTGGGACCCTGTTTCAAACAATTTTCCGCCGCAGCCCGTTGGAGACGAGTATGTTCAACAAGTAACCTTCAACGGTAGATCGGGATGGGCAAGATTCTACGGGAAATACTATGTTATAATTTACTATAGGCCTGCCGGCTGCAGCGAGGTTCTCGGCCCAGTGTCTACAGTAGTGGTTTTCGACAGCTATACTGACGAGCCTCAGCACCAGTACATATACCTAGGCATACGCCCCGAGTCTTACGCCTCCACCTCTGAATACGCTTCCTCACAGGCTAAAATATTCAGGGCTGACGTTGGCGACATGGCTATGTCTTTCAACGATGCTCAAGGCAGGCCGTTGAAAAACGTTCACGTTATCCTTGAGGAATGGGGGATTAGTGGTTTCACCGACGAGTCTGGAACCCTGCTTTTCGAGAAGATGCCGAGGATAAGCTACAGGCTTACCGCCGAATGGGTGAGCAGGTATGGCAGCAAGGCTGTCGTGAAGACAACCGTGACGGAGGACACTGTAATAATGATGCCAGTCTACGACATTGTTTTAAGACTATTGTCTCCAAGCGGAAGACCCTTGGCGAATGCTGATGTTTATCTGGCGGGAGTATACTTGGGTAAGGCTGACGGGAACGGTGAAGCCTTGGCGACGCAGGTTCCATCTGGAAACTACACTGTGTCGGCTAAATGGCTTGGCTCAGACCTCGTGTTTCAGAAAATAGGGGTTGCGACAGGCGGGGAAATAACCGTAACGCCTTCAAACATGCATAGTCTAACCATAATGGTGAGGGGTGCTCAGGGGCAGGCTCTAGAGGGTGCTGGCGTCGTAATCACTAGGGATGGTTTTGAGCTCGCCAGGGTTCTTACGGATAAGGGTGGCAACGCGCAGGTTGAGCTGCCTGACGGAGAATACGCTGTAGAGGTTTCATACGGTCAATTCCTAGGGAGGAAACAGGTTTCGCTTACTCGCGACAGCTTCGCCAGGTTCGACCTAGACGTCTTCATAGAATTGCTAGGGGTTGGAATGACTCTTTCACAAACCATTCTCCTGATACTGGCCATTATGATAGTGGTCATCGCTATAGCAATAATACTGCACGAGTACCATGTTTACAGGAGAAAGAAGCTGCCGGAGCTATTCGCCAGGGTTCCGAGATGAGAATGGTTTAGATTCTAAAGGGGCTTCCCACACTTGACGCATTTAGCGCCTACAGGCGGCTGCACCGTGTGGCATTTCCTGCACTCCACGACCAGTCTCTCCCCGCAGCTCTGGCAATAGTCGCCGAAGAAAGTGGGCTGCCCACACTTTGGACAGTTGACCACTAGAGCGAGCCCGCACGAGTTACACCTGGCCCAGTGAGGCTCAACGAGTGCACGGCACCTTGGACACCTTGTCTCTAAAGGATTTATCCTTCCGCAAACCGGGCACGTGGCCGAATTCGGCGGGATCAGCTGGTTGCAATACTTGCAGGGTTTCCTATAGCTGGCCAAGCGTTTCCAACTAGAATTGTTGCGCAGACGAATATAACTCTATCTTCTCAGTAAACTTCAAATAATCCTTCTCGCTGTTTAATGTGCAGAGGTGTTGAAGAGTGCCATTCATACCTTTTACGAGGAACTACGCTGATAATAGTACTGAAGCTGGTTTTCAATTCACCTTCTTCTGCGACAAGTGTCACGACGGTTATAAGACGAGCTTCATCGAGTCTAAATCCTATAAGAAGGCGAGCCTGCTGAGAGGCCTGGGTAGAGCCGCATCCATAGCCTCATCCGTGGCGGGAAGGGGAATAGGCTACCGTGTTGAGGAGGGTGCTGACGTTATTGCTGAAAGATTCAGGGGAATGTCTCCGGAATGGCATAAGGAGCATGAGGAAGCGTTTAAACTGGCTCAGAACGAGGCAATGGGGCATTTCCACAAGTGTCCGAAGTGCATGAGATGGGTTTGCGACGTCTGCTGGAACGATGAGGAGGGTCTATGCGTGGATGACGCGCCCAGGGCTGCTGCGGAGGTGGCTGCTGCGAGAGCAGCCGTCCGCAGGGACCAGATATGGGAGAAGGCGAGGAAAACCCAGGTTTTTAAAGAGGAGGTTGAGCCTACTCAAACAGTTTGCCCTGTTTGCGGGAAGCCTGCTGGAGCAGGCAAATTCTGCACTAACTGCGGCGCGCCTCTCTCCATGCTGAAGTGTCCTAATTGTGGCGCTGAAAATTCTCCGAGCGCCAGGTTTTGCTCCGAATGCGGCTCAAAGCTTTAAACCATAGTGTATTTTCAAAAAGTTACTTACAATAGTGTTGGCGAAAAAATTTTTCTCAATAGGCATATTGTTAATGTCGTTTTTAAACCGTTTTGTCGGAAACCGTCTTCGAAGAAAATCGTGTCGGAAAATGTAATTTAGAAATGTCGAGTATAGTAAAAAAATACGTTTATCGAAAAGTATATATTTGGAGAACAACCCTCCAAGAATGGAAAATGGACCCGCTGGATAAGCTGGATTTAGAAATACTCCGCATACTTTGCAGCAACCCTAAGCAGAGCTACCGCGACATTGCTAAACGGCTCGAAGTATCAGACCGGACGGTTGCCAGAAGGATAAACAGGATGGAGAACGACGGCATAATACTGGGCTACCAGCCTGTTCTAAGCGACTACGCTAGGAGCCTACTGTTCAGCTCGAACGAGACTGTTGAGTTCAAGTTTTCCCCGACGGAGTGGAGCGAGTTTGAAAAATCCTTCAAAACCATGTATTACACGGCTTCAGACGTCATATTCTTCTACGCCGGGAAAGGGGTTGGGCAAGCGCTACTGGAGGAGATCAGGGAGATGACTGGTGGTAAAACGGCTGTTGAAGACGTTTTAACAAACCTTTCCAAGATATGCGTCCTCAGAGGATGGGGAGGCGTTCTCTTTGAAAGAGTTGGAAGCGGGGCGATAAAGGCTACTTTAAACAACCTCAGGATAAACAGGTTCATGTTCAGAGGCATTATGACCCAGCTGCTCGAATCCCTGACTGGTGGAAGCGTAGAAATATCATCCTTAACCGAGGACAGCAGCGTCATACTGATGAAGTTCTCGGAAATACTTTCGGAGGTTTGAGAGCAATGGAGAGAGTACCATTTGGAATAGGCGAGCTCGACGGCCTCATAGAGGGGGGAGTACCCAGGGGCGGCCTAATCATCATCGCTGGAAACGCTGGAGTAGGCAAAACCATTCTCTCAGCCCAGTTCATATACAACGGTGCGTCTCTATACGGTGAGAAAGGCATATACATTTGCATGAGCGAGACGGGGGAGCATTTTAAGGCTGACATGGCTAGCCTAGGATGGGACTTTTCCAAGCTTGAGGAGAAGGGCATGGTTAGGATAGTGGAGTTCCCGACGATGGCTAGGATCGGTGTTGAAGACGTTGTAAGCCTAATAGTGGATGAGGCTAGGAAGTTCAAGGCTGATAGGGTTGTAGTAGACTCTGTTTCAGCCCTAAACATGGCTTTAAGCAGGAAATCCGAGGTGAGGGCGGTTGTAAACCTTCTCGCCAGGATGCTGAAAAACCTTGGCTGCACAACGCTAATGGTCACGGAGAACCCGTGGGGAAGCAAGGGAATAGGCTTAGGCGTGGAGGAATTCGTATCCGACGGAATCATAATAATGGAGTCAGTCGTGGTTGGAAACAGGCTTGACAAGAGGCTGATGATACTTAAAATGAGGGCTACGAACCACGACACCAGGTATTACAGGCTCCACGTGGACAAGGGCTCAGGAATAGTCCTAGACCTATACCCTGAAATCCGATGACTCGAGCGTGCAGTCATTGCAGAGCCTCCACCCCCATCTAGTCCTACATCCAGCTGAGGAGACGGGTGAAAAATCTTTAAGAGGAGCTGGCGAATATGAGAAAGGGAATTTGGCTAGCAGTGCAGACCTCTGGCGGGAGTACTGCGGTTTCTACGAGAAGCCTTTCGAGCAGCAGCTGGAGATAAACGAGGCCCTGCTGAAGGAGCACCTCGCCAGATGGGGGCGGACTGCGCAGGCGAAAACCCTCTGTCCAAACGGTTTCCAGACGATTAACGATATCCCGGTGACAGGTTACGAAGATTACCCTGCGATGCATGAATTCAAGAAGAGGATAGAAAGGCTGGAGAAAACCTCGCCCAGAATACCGGGAGAGCTATACTGGGAATACTATGAGAGGATTGGAAGAATCGCGGCGAAACCCTTTTCGGAATACATTATCGGAGATTTTTCGTTTGCGGTTAAAAGTACAGGAACCGTGGGTGAGCCCAAATGGGTGGTTCACGGCTCCCTTCTTTGGGAGAATTTTAAAAAGGATGTCATAACCACAACCTTATTTGCATGTAGCGACAACTGGGGCAGCACAAGGTTCCAGCCTGGAGACAAAGGGCTTAATTTCACTCCCTCGGCCCCATTTCTCTCCGGTTGGGGTAGAAAAGCTTCTCAAGGCGTGGTGGTAGACGTGCCACCGGTAGAGATGATGGACGAGATCCCTGATGCTAGGAGACGCTTCTTCATCGCGCTAGAGTATCTTGAGAAAGGTCATAAGGTGAACCTAGCTGGGGGTCTTGCTCCAAGCGTCTACCTTATGTGCGAATATTTTTCGAATCCGGAAGATTTATACGGAGAGTATTATAATTCTGTGGATTCTGCTTCTGCGAAACTTTACCTGGCGCAGAAAATAGTCCGCACAAAACTTTCCAAGAGGTCTAGGAACATAAGAGACTACCTTGACCTAAAGGGGCTCATGATTGGCGGTGTAGACACTGCCCTTTATCTTGATTACCTTAGGACGAAGCTGGGGGTTGAGCCTTTTTGCATTTATGGCCTAACAGAGTTGGGAACCCCGATGTTTGGATTTCCAGATTGCAAAAATCAACTTTTACCAAATTTGCGAAGTTGCTACTTCGAATTTTTGAATGACAAACGTGAACTGGTAGAGTTGAAAGATGTAAAAGTAGGAGAAACCTATGAAGTCGTGCTGACTGCTTTCGGCGGTTTATTTGCAAGATATATTCCTGGAGATATGGTTCGTGTAGTGGATTCAAGGGATGATGGAATGCCAATCTTCTCGTTCTGGGGACGCGATAACGCGATAATTAAGATGGGAGGATACCCGTTGATAACTGAAGCCGTAGCGACGCAGGTTATGGTAAGAGCTGGCTTAAGTCTTTCGGACAAGTGGGCTTTCACAAAGAGCTTCGATGGGCGGGAGAAGCTTCTAGTTCTAATGGAAAATACGTGGGGCCTATCTGAGGAGGAAGCAGCAAGGAGAATATTTGAGGCCTTGTATTCCACCGTCTATTCTTTCCAAGAACATGTGAAAGAGTATAGAATCAAGAATCCATCGGAACTCATTAAGGTAGAGTATCTTAAGAAGGGGGCTTTCATCAGGTATTCGATGAAACGAGCTAGACAAGGCTTTCCAATGGGACAGATCAAGCCGCCGAAAATAATCCCTCCAGAAAGACAGGAAATTACAGACCTGTTACGGGAGGCTTGAGCCATGTTGTTTCCTGTTTCATTGTATTGGTCTCTAACCTACTTAGCTTCTGCTGTTATTGCACTCGGCACAGCAGTTTATGTTTTTCTGAGAAATCGAAAATCCTTATTGCATTTCTTGTTCTTCGTATATGGGGTGATTTCTTCATCATACTTATTTGTAAACTTTCTCGTCAGGATCGTCGGAGATTCAGAAATAGCATTGCAACTATACAGATTTTCCAATTCTCTTTATTTCGTATCTATAGCGCTGACGCTGATCTTCATCCGGGCGTTGGCAGGTAAAAAAGAACATTGGATAATCATCATTCCACCAATGCTTATTGTTACTGCTTCAGTCTTTATTCCTTACGAACTACGGTGGACTGATTTCGGATGGAAGTTCATAGCAGTTCCAACCGTGCAGGGAGTATTCGTATTCCTTTACCTGATTTCCTATTGCATGTTAATCATACTTCATTTATACGATTTAAGAAGGAAGGCAGAAGTACCATGGTTGCGTAAGAAATATGGCTTCATGCTGTGGGGAGTTCTTGTATTTCAGATGATTGGTCTAATTATTTCGAATGCCCTGATGCTGGTTTGGAGCGACCTTATACATATTGGAGGGTTCCTATACTTTTTCTCATTCATGTTTATTTGGTATGGTTTCCAGATACAGCCACATAGAGAAGTGGTGTTAACGCGCATGGGCAACCCGTTAACGGATTCTTACCAGAAGTTTCTTAACAAGCTGCTGGATGTTGCTCCGCCTGATGAACTCGGTTTGAAGACTATGAACCTGCTGGAATACTTGGATAAGACTCGTCTCAGCGACGTGGTTACCTATGACAGGCTGAGAATCATATTGAATGCGGAGAAGATTGAGAACCTTGACAGTATTCAGGCTCTGGATAAAACGCTGGAGTATTTTGAGGGTAGAGAATGGACCTACGGGGCGGCTGACGAGTTGATGGAGGTTCTTGAAAGCATATATTTCAACTTAAAGTCGCTGGAGGAGAGGGAAGCCTTCAAAACCATCATTATGAACCACCAGGAGTATCTTAAGAAAACAGACATAATATACGGGCTTGCCACAGGCGAGTTTCTGGCATTCATCGGCTTCGACAAGTCCCTGGAGGATATTCAAGAATGGGAGGCTGTCCTCAGGCTCTATAGGCGTCTACTCCTTCCCGTTAGAAAGCTTATCGCCGGGCCACTGGCACCCGAGTTCTTCAAGAAGTTGAGGAGCATGGATGTGGCGAAGCATCTTGATGTTTCGACAGACGGGGAAATAGGTATTGAACGCTTAATCGCCTACGTTAGGACGCTTCCTAACGGAAGAAGAGTTGAAGCGGTTAGGGAGACTTTCAACGCGCTTCTCTCAACAGTCTCAGGCTACCTTGTGAAAGAAAACGCTGATCTGTTTGAAAACTATCTGGGGGTGGTGAGAAGGGTCTTCATGCTTAATTCCGGGGCTAAGGGTGTCTGGAAGACCTATTACTCTCTAGTCGATAGGCTTTCGACGGATATCGGTAGGTCGCGAATAACTCGTCTTGTCCGCATGGAGGACTGTCGTGCAGAGGATCTGAACGCTTTCTCAGAGGACTTCGGCTTGACGCATGACAGGCTCATTCGTAGAAAAATACTTTTAGAATACAATCCGAAATACCTTTACGAGCCGTATGTCGCCAAGGCTGTGCGGGAGATATATGCGAACACTGAGAGATGCGTTCTCCTATTGAGGCCTGCGAGCGGAATACTGTCCCAGATCCCGGCTGTGGAGAACGTTAAGCTAATACCCGTGGTGACGATGGGTGCTAAGCCTGGTGAAAGCGTTTCCTTCGACGACGTTACTCAGATGATTAACGCTATAAACAGGTCGCTGGATTCAGAGATGCACACCTGGATTATTCTCGACGTCTCAGACATGATTCTCTCAACAAGCATGGAGCAGGCGTATGCTTTCGCCAGGCACGCGATCGAGCTTGTCTCAGCTAAGGATGGTTCAGCCATATTTATGCTGAACGAGCCTGCTCACGACCTCAGCGTGAAGACGGCTTTCGAAGGATTGTTTTCAACAATCCTCCAGGTGGCGGAGAAGCCGCAGCTCCTGAAACTGGTTTAAACACTGATCTTAGCGTGCACGTGCTTCACCTTGATATTTCCACTGTTTTCAACTCCTCGTAGAGTCTCCTAGCCCTGTTGTCCTCCTCGAAATGCCTCCTTATCGGCTCAACCATCTTGTCGATCACGTCTGCCACAGCGTTTTTCAAGTCAAGCGGGTGGAGAAGACCCTTAACATACGCGGTCTCCAGCTCCTCATACGTGTAGAACTCCACGGGCCCACCGTACTTGGAGGATCTTTCAACACGCAGGCTCTTGAACCTTCTGAAGATTATGTGTTTAGTCCAGTCTAGTATAGGGTTGTTTTCCGCAACCCTCTCCGGGCAGTAGGCTGATAAAACCTTCCTGAATATTGTTTCCCTAGAGTCGTGCACGAATACGCTTGACTCAGGCTTGCTCTTACTCATCTTGGAGCTTATTAAAACGTCTATACGCCTATCCTCGTCGAAGCCCTCCGGCTCCTTGACTCCTTGGAGACCCATAAGCATATGGTGGCTAACTACGACAGGCTTCCAGTAGCCGAGCTTTGGCCCAACCTCTCTGGCAAGCATATTCGCCCTCCTCTGGTCCAGCCCCAGCTGACAAATATCTGCGCCGAGAGTAAATACATCTGTCACTTGCATCATCGGGTAGAAGTATTGGGCGACGTCTTTCAACTCGCCTTTCTTCCTCCCCATTATCGTCAATGCTCTTTCAGCCCTGGAAACCGTGGTTAGCTTCGCAACCTGTATGACGTTCTTCCAGTATTCGCTTGAATCAACGAGGTCGCTCGCCCAGACTGTTTCAACCTTGTTGAAGTCGACCCCCGCCGCCCTCCAAACCTCTATGAAGTATTCTCCGCAGGTCCTTATCTTCTCCAGGTCTCCTCCAAGCTTCCTGTTTATCCAGGCGAACCAGTCTGCGAGGTAAAGCTTGAAC
>CAZWPT010000034.1:0-25232 GCA_964635675.1 uncultured Nitrososphaerota archaeon
GACTGGATCCTCCAGAGCAAGGGATCCAGGGGCGAAAGCCTGGCTTAGCGATCTACCGAGCCCCTTTGGTGGGGGCCGATAGTGACAGAAAAATTACCCCGGGGATAACAGGCTCGTCGCGGGCGAGAGCTCCCATCGACCCCGCGGTTTGGTACCTCGCCGTCGGCTCTTCCCATCCTGGCGGTGCAGCAGCCGCCAAGGGTAGGGCTGTTCGCCCATTAAAGGGGAACGTGAGCTGGGTTTAGACCGTCGTGAGACAGGTCGGATTTTATCTGCTGGGAATGTTGGTCGCTTGAGGGGAAGGTGTCCCTAGTACGAGAGGAACGGGGTGCCGTGGCCTACGGTATACCGGTTGTCTGACAAGGCACTGCCGGGCAGCTGCGCCATGGCGGATAAGGGCTGAATGCATCTAAGCCCGAAGCCACTCCCGAAAATAGGCGACCAACCTGGGTGTAGGGCTGGGCAACCAGCCTGATCCCAGTCGAGGGCGGGAGTAGAAGACTCCGTTGATGGGGTGGGGGTGTAAGCACCAAGGATTAACGTCCGAGGTGCTCAGCCTGCCGCTCCCAATAGCCCGAGGTACACGGTTAACCACTCTCGTTGGAACAGGTGAAAACCTGCCTGTGACGCTTTCACCAAAAATTTTTAAACGTTATTCGGAACTATGCTTAGGCAGGGGGGAAGTTGAAGGACGGGCGTCGGGTCCGAAGAGGGCCTGGGGAAACTCCCTTCTTGGTGCGGGTGCTGCAGCGCCGCGAGGCGCAGGGGGAGACCCCTAGGCTGAGACAGAAACGAAGCCCCTCCGGGAGGAATGTGGATGAAGAATACTGACGACCCCTGGAACGGGCGTGAAACGGGCTCAGCCTGCAGCAAGCAAGGCCGAACAGGCCAGGTGAGTAACCCGCATGATGGCCAGGTGGGCCGCTTAGTCGAATCCCGTCTCGAACAGAAAAGGGGTTACTCTCAACATCCCCCCTGCCTTTACGCTCTGCATTTCCACGAGGATGATCCTAGGAGGTGCACAACCCTCGTCTTGAAGAAGCACGGCATGATTAAGGTGGTTTCGAAAATATCCCAAGTCCCCAGGCGCTCCATAATCTTAAACCCTGAGGCCACGGTTACGCTTTCACCCGTGGACAGGGATGTTGCGGTGAAGCATGGAATAACAGTCATAGACACCTCTTGGAAATCCGCGGACAACAGTGTCTTCCACCTTCTTAAAGCACCGTTCCAGAGGAGGCTGCCTAGGCTGCTGGCGGCGAACCCTGTTAACTACGGTTCTTCGAACATTCTCTCAAGCGCTGAAGCCCTGGCCGCAGCCCTCTTCATACTCGGTTTCCCAGAGCAGGCCTCAAGCATTCTTTCAAAGTTCAAATGGGGCGGCTCCTTCATACAGCTTAACCGTGAGCTGTTGGGGAATAGTCGTCCTGAAACCTAGCCGACTATTTTAAATCGTCTAGAGTCTTGACAACTATCTCCCTAGGCATCTTCTCAACGGTTCCTATTCTCTCGCCAACCATGATCTTCATATTCTTGCTTTGAGCCAGGTCGAGAAGCCTCTGTGAAACTATCCCGTCGAAAATAACTCCGGCAACATTGTCAAGCCCGCTTAGCCTGTCGTAAAGCTGGCTTACAGGCACCTCCTCGATAATCTCCCCATCCTCGTCTAGGAGGATCGCGGTGAAGGATTCCTTAACCCTTTCTCTAAGAGTCTTCATAACGTTCAGAAGGTTTTCAGGGGCAACAGGCTTAGCTGCCGCCTGCAGGGTGGCTAGATAAGTGTTCACGTCAACCCTCCTGCTTATCATGTCAAGGATTTCAATCGGCTTCATCTCCTCCACCTCCCTGCCCTGCGGAGCCTTGCCCACGTAGTCTATTTTCGCACCTCTTCTCAGAAGCTCTTTCACAATCATGTCGCCAACCCTGTCTCCGTCAGCCAGCACCGTAACCTCCTTCTTCCTGTGAGTCAGGTTAACCACGTACTGGGGAATGTTCACACCGTTGGTTGCAACAACGTTCTTAACACCCGCCTTCATGAGAGTGGTTAAATCAGCCCGGCCCTCCACTATGAACAGTGTTTCGCTCGTCTCAGCCTCAGGCCCGCCTTCAACATCGGCAGCGAGACTAACTATTTTACCGACGTCGCTGACCTCACTCACCTGGCTTATCATCTGGATCACCTCGCTCCTTTGAGAGGCCGACCACCTCTGCATAATGTCCTTGGCTCTCTCCATGATCCTCCTCCTCTTCTCCTCCCTAACGTCTTCGACACCGAGTAGTTTAAACCGGGCGTCGTAGGGCCCAACCCTCTCTATGCTTTCCAGCGTCGCCGCTAGAAGAGCCGCAGTAGGCTGGTCAAGATTATTGGGTATAGTCACGTTTCCAACCGTCTTCTTATCGTCTTTCTTCAGCTCAACATCTATTCTTCCAAGCTTGCCGCTCTTCTGGAGCTTCTTCAGGTCGAGGGTGTCTCCGAACAGACCTTCAGTCTGTCCGAAAATAGCGCCTATAATATCGTGTTTCTACGGGAATCTTCCCTTTTAAAGAAGATTCTCTCCACAACTCCCTCGACTTCAAACTCCACCCTAATCACGTACTTCGCAACCGGTGGGGGCTGTTCAGCAGCCATTTCCACCAAGCCTCCTTTCCTCTACGGATAAGCATGCTTTCATCAACCTCATAAAGCATCACCGTCATGCTACTGTTCAAAGGGGATTTAAACTTTTTATCCGGGAATACGGAGACCAAGCGGGTGCTGTTGCCCAGGCTTAGGAAAACGGCGAGCAGGCGCAACGCTGCTTCAGCAGAATCAGTAAGCAGGATAATGCAGGAGTTGAGCCTCGGCGACACGGGGCAACTCATAGTGGTTGAGGGAGCTAAGGACAGGGAGGCGCTTGTTAAACTCGGGGTTAAAACCAGGATAATGACGCTTAGAAGCTTCATCAGGCTCGCCGCCACCAACTGGCTGGAGAGGGAAAGCGTTTCGGAGATAATTGTCCTAACTGATTTCGACAGGAGGGGCAGGTCGCACAGCCTGAAAATAAGGAAAATCTGCTCTGGGAGGGTGAAGATTAACATGGAGTATAAGTCTAGGCTTAAGCAGGCTTTAGGAGGCTGCGCTAAGGAGGTTGAAGGCATACCCAGCTTCATCAGGGGTAAGACTAAGCAGGAGGCTGTTTAAGCTCGGCCTGACATCCTTTTTCACAGCATGCCTACCGCATGCTCCGAGGCCTCTTAAACCGAGCTCTGCTGTTTCGCCGTCCTGGGTCCTCCTCCCTCACAGCAGAGCTTAAGCCCTAAGCTCGGTTAGATCCGCTTTCGGACGGCTCGTCTAGGAAAAGCCTCCGCATGCTTTTAAGCTTTAACGCTTTAAAAAACCCTTCTCGTCAACCTCGCCCATCCTAACCCTGGTGCTGGATATGGGTTCAGAATCCTCAGCCTCCAAGAGGGGAGCTAGAAGAACCTCCAGGGGGCGCAAGCCTTTTCCACGCCTAATCCTGTTGATAAGCAGCCCGTTTCCCAGGGTGGGGAAGGTAACCAGCAGGGCTCCCTCCTCCAGGGTCGCTGCGGGACCGGCGAAATCATCCAGCTTAAAAACACTGAAGCCCCTGCACCCTACGCTCCTTAGGAAACCTGAAACCTTCTGGAAGCGCTCTGCGAAAGCCTCAACCATGTGGGGCTTGCCGGCTGCAAACTCGTCTGAAGTAACTCCGACGATCACGCTCCTGCCCAGGGCTGCTGCCAACCCTAGGAGGAGCATGTGCCCCCTGTGAAACCTGTCGAAAGTACCGCCCAGTATCACCGTCTTCCTCCTGGCAATAGTTAGGAAACCCCCGGAAACCCATTTAAAGCCTTTCCCCGGAATTGGAAGCCGGCTGTTGAACGAGGAGGAGAAGGAGAAATACTTTGCAGCAGGCGAGATCGCCAAGAGGGTTAAGGAGGAGGCTCGTCAACGGGTTAAGGCTGGAGCGAGGCTCTTAGACCTTTGCGAGGAAATAGAGGATCGCATAAGGCAGCTCGGCGGCCAACCGGCTTTCCCCTGCAACATAGGGTTGAACGAGGTTGCAGCCCACTTCACCCCGCCCCCGGGGTTTGGAGGCGAGGTTCCAGAGGGCTCGCTGGTTAAAGTTGACCTTGGTGTTCACGTTGACGGCTGCATCGTAGACACCGCGTTTACAACACCGCTCTCCCAGGTGGACAGGGAGATGGTTGAGGCTGCTGAGAAAAGCCTTGAAAAAGCATCAAGCGTTCTAAGGAGCGGTGTTAAAATCAGCCAGGTCGGCGAGGCTGTTGAAAACACGGTTAAGTCGAGAGGCTTCAGGGTGATAAGAAACCTGACCGGCCACCAGATAGATCGTTTCAACCTTCACGCAGGGCTTTCAATCCCGAATCTTAAAACGTTCAGCGCTGAGAAGCTTAGGAGAGGCATGGTTGTGGCGATAGAGCCTTTCGTAACGCTGGCCGACGGTGCGGGTGAGGTCGGCGAGGCCAGCCAAGTCTACATATATCGCTTCAAACACTTCCCCGTGGAATACAAGGGAAGGTTGAGCAGCCGGGTTGAGAGGATGCAGAGCGCTTTCAGAACCCTCCCGTTCTGCGAAAGATGGTTTTCAAGCCTCTTCAAGGAGGCTGGTGAAAGCGTCTTCAACAGCATTGTTGAAGAACTGGGTAAAAACCTGGTTTCCTACCCTGTTCTGGTTGAGAGGAGCAGGAGGAAGATAGCTCAGGCCGAGGATACTTTCCTGATACTTGAGGACTCCGCTGTAAACCTGACTTCAGGCTAGTAGCGCTCCTCCTGCCGCCCACCCTCCAAGTATATTGCTGTGATAACCATCCTGTTTTCAACACCAGTGTCCTCACTCTTGGGACACCGGGGGCACTCCCCGCCGTATCCGTAAACATAGTCTCCCTCACGGAAAGGCCTAACAGCCTTATAGCTGCATTTCGAGCATTCTTCAACCGTTAGAACAACTATCTTCCTCTCCTTCAGCATTTTCTGCACGCTAACCTGGTATCTTCTTATCATGTAGAATGTTGAAACCAATCCGGTTAAGCCAGTCATTATGAAAAGCATGTTCGTAAAACTGTCATTCCTACCAGTGCCCGTGACCCCTTGAAAAAGAAGGATCAGCGAGAAAAGAATGAGTAGGCCAAGCAGGAAGAAGTAGAACGGGACTAGAAGACTAGCCGGGCTTTTCTCCACTGCTCTCAGCCTCCTACTGGGCGATGCCCATCGTGTTGCCAACACCTATCACCATCAACGTGTCGCCTTCGGAAGACTTCTCAACTATCCTTTTTAAAAGAAGCTGATGCGCCTCCTCAACCCCGCTGAGAACATCCTTGGTCATCGGCGTGATCGCCTCCTTCAAAGACATTTTTATAATCATCCCGTAGAGAGGAATCGCCTTCCTGGTCGCAACCTCCTCAATCTTGTATTTTTCAGTGCCTATTCCACCGATGATTGCTCCAACGCCTTCAGCAATGCTCCCGGTTTTCTCACCCTCCAGCTTGAGCCCAGCGTCCACCATGAATATCATTTTGAAACTCTCTTTTTCACTAAGCTTCATCAAAGCATCCCCGGGGGTGCCCACAGCCCCTCCCGGGCCCTTAGCCTTCATAAAGTATACTCTCCTCCCCTGAATATTCTTAACAGTGTACGCGTTGTCCCTCTCGATGTCGAATATCTCGCCGCCCCTCATCAGGCGGGCTGCGACAAGCGCTCCAGCCCCGTCGCCAATCGGCTGGCCGCTTGAAAAAGCCTGCAGCGCCCCAAGGTAGGCCTCAGCCTCCATCATCACCTGCGGGAGAATAGCCTGCAGCTGTATTATCAGAATATAGCTTGAAGTCTTCTTGCTCAGAATATAGTAGTGTCTAACAACCTTATAGTAGTAGTTTAAAGCATAGGATGCTTCGAAAAGATTCATTATGTTTAAAACCTGGCTTTCGTCGATACCGGGGATTATCTGTTTTATCTCGCCCCTAACCCTGTCCTCCGCCGTCTTAACTATGTGGTCGAGCTTCCAAACCACCCCGGCTGGATCCATGTCGACCGGGGGAATGGTTACAAACTCGAGATAATTATCCAGAAACCTGTTTATCTCTTCCCTACCGTATTTCTTCAGCTTATCCTTAGTGAACTTTACCGACTCGTCTCTCATCAAGCGTAGTCTTTCAAGAGCATACTCAATGTCTCGAAGCCGGATGATAGTCTGTATTTTCTCACCCCAGAACACGAGCGCTAGGAACATCGCCATGTAGAGTATGTTGATTATGTAGCCGATGTCCGTATTGTCCTGCCCTAGGAATAATGGTGTTTGCATCTATCTTTACGCCGCTGGTTTTCCAGCCTGAGAATATTTAAGCCTTTAATGGGAATTTTTACGCTTGATTAACAACCTGGGTGGATGGTTACCGGCTTTCAAACCTCGCGTGGCCGAAGACCACACTAATGTTTGAAACGGAGCCGTGTTTAACTTCCGTGTTCGGAACGGCTCCGCGGGTTTCCCCTGTACGGGTGTTTCCACGGCTCCTATGGCCGGTAACCGGGAGGGAGGAAGAGAACCCCACTATTAAATTTTTCTCCCGCTTAAAAGACAGTTTTTAAATACGATCCGCATAAGCATCTTTCTTCAGAAACAGGGTTAATCCTACCGCAGCTTGTGCACATTGTTTTCGGAGAATGCATGAGGAAGCTGGTCCTACCGGCTTTCCTCAGGATCCCAAGCTCCTCTAAACCCTGAAGATGGATAATGTTAGACTCAGGCGTAAGGCTCTTAAGCCTGGATTCAAACCTGAACCATTCTTCGAAAGCCGTGTTCCTCGGGAAAACGTTCACACGGCTTCCTCCAAACCTCTGCGCAGCCTCCTCGTGGCTCACAAGGCTGACGAGCACCCTGTTCTCCCTCTTGGAAGACTTGTGGATAAGCTCGTTCATCCTTTTAACGATCTTCTCAGCCTCCGGGAAACTGGTGGAAGCATCCTGAGAGTCAACGAGCCTGCAGGCAGCGTCGTAAAGCCCGGTTAACTCTATTATTGAACAGCCTTTCTCCGAGAGGAAGTATGTTTCACCATTAACCCTGCTCGACAGGGGGAGGAGCTTCCTGCCCTCCATAATGCTTCTCAAACTCTCCTTCTTAAGCTCGAAAGTCTCGATGATCCTGCTCACGATCTCGCTCAGGTTTTTCCAGAAGGCGTCCTCGTTCAGAGAGGAGTTTTCAAGAATACGCGGCAGGTTCAGGCTTACAGAGCTCAAGACGCCTGTTCTAACATGGTTGCCGGCGGCATCGTTTAAGACAGCAAGATGATGAGTGGGGCAGGAGTTTTGAGAACCCGCTAGCACGAGGGCGCCTCCAGCGTTTAAAATCTTCGCTAAACTGCTCGCGAAACCCTCTTCAAAAACCTTCCTGTCGTAGCCGACGAGCGAGAGAGAGAAACTGGATAAAACCGTTTTCTCAGCTATTTCCCCAAGCCTTCTCAAGAGCTCGGGGGCAACGGATTCCAGCTCCACGCTTAAAATAATGTTCCACCTCCTCTGGCTTATCGCAATGCTTTTCAAAAACTCGTATAAAAGCTCCAGGTCCCAGCTGTCTAAGAGGAGGCTGTTCGCATGCATGGAGGAGCTGCTGAACGCCTCGACAATCCTCCACGCGGCCTGCTTAAGCGACGACTCTCCTCCGGAGAAAGCAATATACGAATGGGTTTTCAAAAGGCTTAGGCTCGCCAGCGAGTTTACAGGCTCGTCTGGCTTAAACATGAAGCTGGCTAAATGATTAATGTTAACCGTTCCACTAAGGTGTGCGTCACCAACTTCCCTCGGAAGCTTGGCGAGAAACGCGTACTGCCTTAAAACCTCTTCACCAGCCTCGTTCACAACATCGTCTAGGCTCCGCTTAACAGATATCAGCTCAGAAACGTCGTGCACAGGCAGCCCAAGCCTCGTCAACCTATGCCTGTAGTTCTCCATCTTCTTCTCAAGGAGAACAGCGTTAACATACTCCCTGATAAGGGGCGCGGTTAAATACTTCACTCCGAGGGAATACAGTCTCTCCTCTATCTCTAGGGCTATTGTTTCAGCAGTATCCTGATCCATGCCGGCCTCTCTGACGAGGCACTCCTCAATCCTCTTCCTCTCGAAAAGCTCGATCGACGAGTCTGTTCTCCTGACGAGGAGAACATTCTCCTTCCTCCTGAGCGATTCGAAAAGATTCATAGCATGGTTCAGAACATCCTTGCCCAGCGGGGTTATCACGTATATCTTGTTCTCAGGCTTATACTCGACAAGCCCGTTCTCCATGAGCTTGCTCAAATGGTATGCGAACTTCCCAGCGTCGCTGAACCTGTCAAGCCTAACAGTCTTCATCAGCTCACTGTATCTGAGCGGGGTCTTCTCCAGTATTTTCAGTATTTCAACTCGTACTGGAAACCCTAGTGCCTTGAAGATGTCGCTTAACGTTTTGAAACCCTTGTTTTCTTCCTCCATCTTGATAATAATCTGCACAATAGGGTGAAACTATTTTAACTTAATGCCTAAGGATAATCACCTTATTCTCCCATGAATCAGCGTCTTAACGCTCAATGCAAACTAGAAAAGACATAAGCAACGGTTAATCGGAGAAAGCAATCCGCATAATAAAACCCTTAACCAATCATAAATCTGGAACCGCAACGCTTAAAAAGAAAGCTTTTCAACACCATGCTGCAAAAACAGAGCGCACGCTCAAGAAAAGGGGGTATGGGCTAAAGGCGAAACCGGCCAACTTGGTAGGCTCCATGGCTCGGGCCCATGTGATCCCGGTTCGAAAACACCTGTTGGTGCCGAAAATCCGGGTACCCCCATCAAACAGCGTGCGCTAAACTGCCTCCTGTTTAAATGCGATAGGCATCCACTTGATAGTTTACTTAAAAATACACTCGATTTTTAACCTTATCAATTCCGCTCAGCTTGAACCTTAATCCATACTTATAATACTTGTCACGTTAAACGATAAAGTTAAATCAATCGAAAGTTTATGGGGGCACTGGGATTTGAACCCAGGTCTCGTGTGATCTCGGATTTTTAATCTCCCAAGCCACGGAGCCTAGACCATGCTAGCCGATGCCCCCGGCAGGTTTTTTCCTCCCCTGTAATTTAAAAAGATTTTGTTTCAGATAATGTGAGATGATGCGGAGCGTCTAAAATACTTTAAGGAATTAGTTTGATGCGTTTGAAGAATGCCGGAGGCGGGTCTCGATCCCGCGACCTCCAGATTATGAGTTTCATCAACCCCTTAGGGTTCTGGCGCTTTAGCCTCCTAGGGTCTAGCCATCTGAGCTACTCCGGCACCCTTTTTCTTCAAGGGAGAACCGGGTTTTAAATTTTTATCCAAGTATCTGTATGGACACCCATTTTAAGCACGAGCTAAGCTGGCGGTGTCAACCCGTTTTATAATCTGCGCCTAGGCTTGCTCCAGGCTCGGGTACCCGAGCGCCTTCAAGACGAGCCTCAAACCTTCTTCAGTAACCCTTTGCCCAGACACGACTCTGTTTCTCTCAGGGTGAATGATAAACCCCTTGTACATCCCGCCCATGTTGACGATGTAGAAAACCTGTATTACGAATATCAGCATGTTGAGCTGCTTACTCGTCAGCCTCTCGAGAAGCAGCCTCTCGGTTTTCAAGGATATTGCGCATCTCTTCCTAAGGCTCTCAGCGAGGCTCTCCCTGTCCTCATCCATAACCGCCACCACGTCCGCCGCCGTTAAACCCTGCTCCTTAAGATAGTCGTCAACAGCCTTCTTAAGCGGAATAAAGTAGCCTGGAAGACTCATTTCAGCCTCACGGGTAGACGATTGTCTGAGTCCGGGGATACGGGACCGCGTACTTAATGCTGGGCAGCCGCAGAATATGGGCTAGGAGTCTTTCAAACCCTAGGCCGAAGCCTGAATGCGGGACTGAGCCGTACTTCCTGAGGTCAAGATACCAAGCGTAGTCCTCAGGATTATAGCCTGACTCCACTATCCTATTCAAGAGAACATTATAATCGTCAATCCTCTGCCCGCCGCCGACTATCTCTCCGTACGGCCAGACCAGAAGGTCTGCTGCAAGCACAACCCTGGGGTCCCCGGGGTCAGGCATATGGTAGAAGGCTCTGACCTCCCTGGGGTAGTGGGTTACGAAAACCGGTTGCCCAACCCTGGTGGCGATAATCTTCTCCTCCCTGACGCCTAGGTCCCTGCCCCACTCCATCTCCACGCCGCTGCCCCTCAGGAGCTCAACAGCCCGCGTGTAGGTTATTCTCTTAAAGGGTTTTTCGAAAGGCTTGAAACCAGGGTTGAACCTTTCAACATCCTCCCTGTGCTTCTCGTAGAATTCTCCAACAACCTCCGTAAGCATGTCCTCCTCAAGCTGGAGCAGCTGGTGGAAATCCATGTTGCACGCTTCAACCTCGAGATGCCAGTATTCCGAGAGGTGTCTCCTCGTCTTAGACTCCTCCGCCCTGAAGCTCGGCTGGAAGCAGAAGACTTTTTCAAGCGAGAAGATCGCGCCCTCAAGATAGAACTGTGAGCTCTGAGTCAGGAAAGCCTTCTTGTCGAAATACTTGACTTCAAACATTCTCGCACCCCCTTCGGTTGCAGCAGTAACTATCGATGGCGCGCTGACCTCGTAGTAGCCGTGGTCCAGAAGCCACTGCCTCAGTATTGTTGAAAGAGAAGACCTGAGCTTCAAAACAGTAGTCATGGTTCTGCCCCGTATGAAAAGATGACGATGCTTCCACACGGTTTCAGGAGACATGTTCCTCCTTAAGGGAGGGTCCTCCAGAGAGGGAGACACTACCCTGACGGCTTCAGCTAGAAGCTCAACACCCCCGGGGGCGCGGGCATCCCTCCTGACAAGCCCCTCGACAACGAGCGAGGATTCTCTCCTAAGCCTCTTAACCTGGTCGAAAACCTGTTCCCCAACCATGTTCCTCTTGACGACGACCTGCACCACGCCGGTGGAGTCCCGGACCCTTAGGAAAACCAGTTTGCCGACAGTATTCTTCACGTAGAGCCAGCCGCGGATCCTCGCTCTGCCCCCTATGAGGCTAGCTAAGCCTGAAACATGCTGCTCCTCCACGTTGCGGGATTCAGAGGTCAAGTCAGACTGGTTCCTACGGCGGTCCCTACGGATATAAACGTATCTTGGGGCTAAACAGTTTTAACCAGGGCTGGGAGCATTTCTCGTCATGAGTAGGGAGGTTGTTGACTACAGGCTGGAAGGGGTTAAAGCCTTCTCGGAGCTTCTCGGCAGAATGGGGCAGGGGTGGGGGTTTGAGGCAGCGCAGCTTGCTAGGGCCCACGAGATCATGCTTGAAATGGTTAGGGACAGGGAGTGCGTCAAATTCCTGTCTCTGACTGCAAACATTGTTTCAACAGGCTTAAGGGGAGTCATTGCTGAAATGGTTGAGAAAGGGCTGTGCGACGTCATAATAACCACGGGCGGGACCTTCGACCACGACATCGCCAAAAGCATGAGGAAATACTACAGGGGGGAGTTCATCATGAACGACAGGGATTTGAGGAAGAAGGAAACCCACAGGCTTGGAAACATCCTTATACCGCAGGACTCCTACGGGGTGGCGATCGAATCCTTCACAATACCCCTGCTTAGAGAAATAACGAGGGAGAAGAAGGTTTTCAGCAGCAGGGAGCTTGCGGAGGAGGTTGGGAAAAGGCTGAAAGACAGGAACTCGATACTTAGGGCAGCGTACGAGAAGAAAGTGCCTGTCTACACGCCTGGGCTTGTCGACTCAGCGTTCGGCACGCAGCTCTTCATATTCTCGCAGACGAACGAGTTCAGCCTGAACCCTTTGAAAGACATGAAGGAGCTTTCAGACATCGTTTTCTCCTCCAGGAAAACCGGCGCCCTAATACTCGGGGGAGGAATAAGCAAGCACCACACTATCTGGTGGAACCAGTTTAAAGGAGGATTGGACTACGCTGTCTCCCTCACGACAGCATACGAGTTCGACGGAAGCCTCTCGGGAGCAAGGCTGGAGGAAGCAATAACCTGGAACAAGGTTAGGGAGAACGCTGCCATAGCGCTCGTCCACGTGGACGTCACGCTGGCGCTACCCATTCTGCTGGCAGCGATCTACGAGGAAACAAGGGGACAAGGCTGAATACAGGATTCGAAACCACTGGTTAAACTCTTAATACTAAACCTTAGGGCGAAAACAGCGGGCCCGGAGGGATTTGAACCCTCGACCCTCAGGTTAAGAGCCTGCTGCTCTACCATGCTGCTCCGAGACGTATTTAAATCCTTCTCGTCTGAGCTACGGGCCCTTGTGTTTTTCAGCGTAACGGGGGTAATAAAAGTTTTTCCTTCACAGTATTTAGGCTTATGAGTATCGAAATGCTTCGCAATGCTATTGTAGGCTGTTTATCTCTGTTATTCAGGGGATACTCCTAGCCGCGTGGAGGCAAAGCTTTCAGCTGCTCAGCCTTATGGCTGCTTAAACACGAGGGTTTTCCCTTCCCCGTAAGCTTAAGCCTCTTTACGGCGGGTGTTGGACCCAGGCTTCTTCAACCGGAGTGCTTTTATAGTGATGGGAATCCACAGTATGGTGGAGACCAGGCTATGAGCAGGGGAGGCAGGGTTGTTCTCACCACGGGTGTTTTCGACATTATTCACCCGGGGCACATCAGGTTTCTGGAGGAGGCTAAGCGTCTGGCGGGCGAGGACGGCATGCTTCTCGTGATCGTCGCGTGCGACAGTGTCGTCAAGGGTAGTAAGGGCAGGAGCCCGATGTTCAGGGCTAGGGACCGTGCTTTCATGGTTTCAAGGCTTAAGCCGGTTGACAGGGTTTACGTCGGGAGGAGGGGTGATATTGATAAGAATATTGAGTGGTTTCTGAAGAGGCTTAAGCCGGATATTATTGTCTTCGGCTACGATCAGGCCAGTATCATGAGGAGGACTAAAAGGGTTTTGAAAAGGCTTGGGCTTGAAGTCAAGACTGTTAGAATGAGGAAGTTTTTCAACACGAGCTCAAGCAAGATTATTGAGAAGATTAGGAACACTTAGCGGGTTTTCTCACCAGCCTAGTTCCCTCAAACTGTTTCCACGGTCTTGAACGTGAAGGTTACGGTGTCACCGTCCCTGAGCCTCAGCTCCTTCCTGAGATTGTGGGGTGAAATTATTTCGACGACGGAGCTGTCGTAAACCGTTCTCAAAGCCTTAACTATGGCTCCCTCGTAATTGTTGCCCACGATAACCGGGTAGCAGTACCCGTCTCCAAAGGTTCTCTCATGGTCTGTGAAACCCTGGATGAAGACCGGTGGCTTGGACATTTTCTCGATGAGCAGAAGCTGATCCATATACTGTTCTATTCTAAGGTTCAGAGTACCCGGGTAAGGGTAGAAGCCGAGCTTAGAGTAGAACTGCTCCAGATACGGTTTTCTAGAAACATAGTATGCTCCCTCGCCCAGCCCGGTGAAAACCTTCCCGGTGAAAACATAGGCCTTGTCAACCCTGTTTATCAACGATAGGACTGTGCCGGCGTGAAGCTTAATCTGGTTCAACCCCCTGCTTGAAAGCTTTATCACCCTCCCCTTGGGCGTCATCACTGTTTCAACCAGGCCTTCCTTCTCAAGCTCCCTGAGATACCTGGAGGCGGATTGATGAGACACTCCGACAGCGCTTGAGAGCCTTCTCGTCGAAACAGGCTTCTCCTCTCCAGCAAGCTTCGCAATAGTGATCAGCATGAATATCCTCCTATACTCTTTCATCACCAGCCACCAGCGTTAACGCTCTCCTGGAGAACCTGTGAGCAGCCTCAAGAGGTATGGGGAGCCGCCGGTCCCCCAGAGTGGTTTTCCCAAGCACTTTGAACGCTCCTTCAAGAGTCACCATGTTTCCCACACTGTAGTAAAACCTGTCTTCAAACACTCTTAAATTGTTAACGTTATGCTCTGCGTCAAGCCTCCCCAATGGTTCTCTAGCAACCCCTATAGTGGGCTTCTTAAGAAGTACTCCGAGGTATGTGGCTAGGCCGCATTTCCTAGGGTGTGCGAGCCCATGGCCGTTAACCAGGAGAACGTCATACTCTCGGATGAACCTTCTGAGAGTGGGGAGGACAACCGGCCCCTCTCTGAAGCACAGGAGCGAGGAGAAATACGGTATTCGCGAACGGGTTCTGGAGACGCTTACAAGGATTATCCTGTTCTCCGGGATGCTGAAAACCGTGAAGCCCACGGCGGCTGAATCCCCACGGTAGGAAGCGTCAACACCCGCAACCCTCTCAAAGCCCCTGGCGAAACCATCCTGGAGCACAACCATTTCAGAGACGCGCCTCTGGGCTTCGCAAAGCCTCTCGTACAGAGCCTGACCCGGCTCAAGCCTCTCCAAGGGTTTAGACGCGTCAGCGGGGCTTCTCAAAGTATTTTTCCATGGATGATAAGAATGTTCTCCTACGCAGCTCCTCGTTAAGTATTGAGAACGCGGACTCCACCGAGGACCTGTTAACATCTATCTTCCTCTTGAAGCCGGGTAGAGCAGAGTCTCCGAGCGCGATCGTCGAAACATTCTCGTAGAGCTGCACCATTATCCTGTAGGTTTCCTCCGCCTCTTTCAAACGGCCTCTCCGAAGATGCTCGAGCATGACTCTTTTCAACTCGCCTATGAAGTCTGAGACAGCGTAGAGAATCGAAGCCGGGGGAGGCTTAACCCTAAGCCTATACTCCCTGCCGGATGTGAACCAGTATACTAGAACAGCCTCGAGAAACTCCTGGTATGTCTGCACTATCGGGGGCCATGTTTCCCACACCCCCTCCTGGTAAGCAGTCTTAACCAGTCTCGCAATGTCGCGCTGCACGTCGTCCAGTATCCTTCTCGAAGCCTTGAAGTCCTGCGCGTAGGATTCTTTAACGGAGCTCCTGCACTTCTTCACAACCCTGCTTATGCTCCTCAACAGGTCGTACTTAACGTCCTCCTGCCTCTTCAAATACTCGTAGGACTCTCTGATGAGGAGGCTTACCCTGCTGTTTAAATCAGCCGTCAAAGCCTAGACAACTCTCACGGTCCTCTGCAGTTTCTTATTCTGCCAGGAGTATCTTCTTATCCTCGGGCTCCTGCCGAAGCCGCATGCAGCGCAATACTTCTTCCTAATGTTGAAAGACCTTCTCCCGCATCTCCTGCATATCTTGTGCGTCGACTTCTTATGGAGGCGTCCGAAGGCTGTTGTACCCGCCGAGGTCTTACCCATTCCCCTCTACTCCTTCCCCTCAGGCTTATACTCTATCGGGGGAGAGATCAGGATAACGTTGTCCCCCCTTATAACTATCAGTCCAAGCCTAGTCGTCTCGTTGCCCCTCAGCTCCTCAGCGTCGGAAAGAACAATGTTGAGATGAGGATCATACCCGTCTAGGATTCCACGTATCTTCGCTCCTCCCCTGAGCTTCACTATTATGCTCTTCCCTAGGGATGCTTGAAGCAGCTCCATCGTAGTGTCCGCGGACAATTCTCAAGGATTCCGCGGGAAGCTTAAATAAATACTTTTCCAGCTGACGGTGGGAAACAGGCTTCAGGCTTAAAAACACGGCTTTTCCACGAGTGTTCAGAGAGCCCTGTAGGTTTCCAGAAGCCTAGGCGAGTAAACGTTCTCCCCGTAGATCCTGCTGAGAAGCTTCTTCATGTTCTGGATCTTCTTAGCCTCCCCGTGGACGAGAAACAGTGGCCCCCTCTTAGTGTATACTCGTCTAACGTAGTTTAGTATCTGGTTCCTGTCGGAGTGGCCGGAGAAGCCGTCAACCCTCTCCACAGTGCTCCTTATGGTTATCGCCTCAACCCTGCCGTTAGCGTTCTGCATCGTAAGCTCCTTAAGCCCGTTTAAAACCCTGTTTCCAAGAGTCCCCTCTATCTGGTAGTTTACGAATATCACTGTCGAGTTCTCCTGCGGGGCGATCAGCTTGAAATACTCTATCACCGGGCCTCCTTCAAGCATGCCTGAGGGTGAAAGAATTATGTTGCGCCTGCCCTCCGTTATCTCCTCTCTCGGAATAGAGTTTTTAACTGGAATCACGTACTCGGATTTAAACGGGTTAACCCCGTTGCTCATCATCTCCCTCAGGTCCTTAGACAAGTAGTTTGGGAATGAAGCGTGTATCGCAGTCACCTCCGAGATCATGCCGTCCACATAGATCGGCACCTCAGGGATCTTCCTGCTCCTTATAGCGTTGTCTAGAACCAGCATTATCTCCTGAGCCCTTCCGACGGCGAGCGTGGGAATAAGGACGTTCCCATTCTTCTCCAGCGTGGAGTTAACCAGGGAGACAAGCCTGTTCTCAACCTCCTCCCTCGGCGGCATCGTGTCGTTAACACCGCCGTACGTGCACTCCGTTATAAGCGTCTCAACCCTGGGGAACATTGTTGAAGCATGCTCGAGCAGAATGGAGCGGTCGTACTTTAAGTCCCCGGTGAAAACAATGTTGTGAAGCCCCTCCCCGATGTGGAGGTGGATTATCGCTGAGCCAAGAATGTGGCCAGCGTTCCTGAAAGTCAGCTTAACATCCGGGGCGACGTCGACGACCACGCCGAACTTCACCGGGATCGTGTGCTGCAGAATAGTCCTGAGATCCTTAAGCTCGAAGAACGGTGTCACACCGTTCTTCTGAAGAACATCGTAGAGATCGTTAAGCAGGAGGAACATCAAGTATACTGTGGGCTCAGTCATGTATACTGGGCCGCGGTAGCCGTATTTGAAGAGCAGCGGGAGCCCACCCATGTGGTCCAGGTGGGCGTGTGAAACCACGACGGCGTCAATGTCTTCAACCGAGACCGGTATCCTGTCGATCCTCGGGAAGGAGTCTGAGTAGGAGCTTGCAGCAGGGTTTATCCCGAAGTCCATGAGGACATTGCTCTCGTCGGTTGAAACGAGTATGCTGGACCTCCCAACCTGTTCAGCACCGCCAAGAAAAGTCAGAGTAATGTTTTCAGTCTTGAAAAGGGGTTTCCTGAATATTCTCTCACCGATCTCCCTGAGAATCCTGAACCTTTCCTCCGCATTCTGGTTGAAGACATACATTACCTGCGGTATGACTGTCGTGCTCAGCGGCGGTATTCTAATGATGCTGGGCTTCCAGCCTGTTTCAACCATAATGTCGTTCAGAATCTTCTCGCCAAGCTCCTCGACAGCATCCGGGTGCCTTACGGAAACCAGAACCTCGCCGAAAACATCGTTGAACACAACGGCTTCGACGCCAGCCTTCTTGGGAACCAGCTGTTTAATCGTCTTCTCAGCCTCTTCCTTCGGCTTCCTCGCTTTAACAGCCGGCCTCACGACAATCCTTTTCCTAAGCTGCTTCGCAACCTCAGCCAGAACCTGCTGCCCGCTCATCAGGAAGCCTAGGTTCTCAACGTAGACGGCTATCGCAGGCCCCTCCATCTCTATGCCGACTATCTGAGCCTCTCTAGGTATTTTCTCGAAGATTACTTCCTTTATGTCCTTCTCAGCGCTCATCTTAAACCAGTCAGCCTTGTCTTCTCCTCGAGCGGGAGCTCCCTACACCCGTTCGAGTTGACAACCATGACTTCGAAATCATTACCCGTGGCGGTGTCCCTCTGCATGGCTGCGAGAATGGATTTAACCGCGATGGGTATCGCCTCCCCAACCCTAACCGGGGGCTTGAGCTCAGCCTCAAGGTATCCGAGCGCAACAGGGGAGCCTGACCCCGACCCTACGAAAACCTCTTTCGAGAAGCCTCCGAGCGGGTCTAGAACGTACAGGCTAGCTCCCTCCCTGTCGTAGCCTCCTATTATCAGCTGGATGTAGAGTGGCGCCATGCGCGTCGAAGAAAGGATTATTGAGGCAATGTTAGCTGCTGCCTTAACAGGCATGTTAACCCCTCTCTCAAGCTTGTAGGACCTCGCCTCCCATTGGAGAGAGCTTATGAGGGCCTGCGCGTCAGCGACTCCGCCTGAAATGGTTGCAGCAATATAGTCGTCTATCTTCAGAATCTTCTTGCCGCGTTTATGAGCGATAAAATAGTATCCCTGGACAACCCTAGTGTCTGAGGCTAGGACAACGCCGTCAGTGCAGGATATTCCGACCGTGGTGGTGCCCCATAGAGGGTCAACTACCCCCATTCTGCCTGCTCTCATATTAATGCTTGCCAACTCTTCTAAACACCTCTAGAACCCGAACCGTCTCAAGTAGGGAAAGGCTTAAAGATAAATCTTTCCCCTATCCGTGTCAACACCTTGCGAGACAAGAGTAGGCACACGGTTAGGCTCCCGAGGCGCATAATACTGGGGAGAGACGCTGTTGAGGAGCTGGGCTCCAGCGTGAAGGAGCTTGGAGCTAAGAGGGTGATCGTTTTAACAAGCAAGACCCCGATGAGGCTCTTCGGGGAGAAGATTAGGAGAACACTCTCTGAAAGCAGGCTCTTCTTCAGTCTAAGCCCCATAGGAGAGGGCGACGCTTTCACAGAGGCCCTGAGGCTTGAGAAGCGTCTAGCCAAGCGAGACAGGAAGCCGGGGGCAAGCGTGGTCGTCGGCTTCGGAGGAGGGAGGGTTATCGACGCCGGCAAGATACTCGCCTGGAGGAACAGCCTTGAGTTCATAAGCGTCCCCACTGTTCCCTCTCACGACGGGATTGCGAGCCCGCTTGCTTCAGCCCCAAGGCGGGGAAGAAGATACTCGTTCAACACGGTAATGCCCTCGGTGATAATAGGGGATGTTTCAATCCTCGCTACGGCTCCGCCAAGGTATTTCGGCGCCGGGGTTGGCGACCTTGTTGCGAAGCATACTGCGGTGAAAGACTGGCGTCTCTCCCACACGCTTCGCGGAGAATACTACGGCGAGTATGCCGCAAGCCTTGCTGAGACAATCGCGGAGAGAATAGTTAAGTGCGCCGAGACGATAGCTGGGGACAGGGTTGAAGGAGCCAGCATACTGGTTGAAGCATTGATACACGCTGGAGTACTCATAGGCATAGCTGGAAGCAGCAGGCCGTGCAGCGGCTCCGAGCATCTCTTCAGCCACGCGCTCGACTATGTTGCGGGCTACCCGGCTCTACACGGCGAGCAGGTTGGAATAGGAACGATAATGATGAGCAAGCTTCACGACGGCGACTGGCTCAGAATAAGGAGCGCGCTCTCGAAAGTCGGCGCGCCGGTTTCAGCCAGGGGGATAAACGTTTCGGAGAAACAGGTTGTTAAAGCCCTCACCCTCGCCCACACCATAAGGCCTGAAAGATACACTATACTCGGGGACAAGGGTTTAACGAGGAGGGCTGCGGAGGAGCTTGCGAGAAGCACGATGGTGATATAGGTGTCTAGCCGTGGGCATTTACAGCTACCTCGACCCGTCTGCGAGAAAAGGCATGGTCTTCACCTACATGGGTGAAGCATACGAGTGCGAGGAGTGTGCAGCCAGGGAGAGGTGCCACGGCTCTCTGGCCACGGGCTTCTCGTACAGGGTTGTCAGGAAGACGGGCGGCGAGAAGGTTTACTGCAGGCTGAGAGGAGGCGAGGCCGCGCCCTTCGAGCTGAGCATGGAGCCTCTCACTCTCCTCGCGCCCGGAAGGGTGAAGGAGGGTGCTTCCATGACGATTAGAAACAGCTTCTGCAAAGCCGGGTGCAGCAGGATCCTGGAGTGCCCCGTCGTCTTCAACACGCTGGTGTCAAACCGCAGGATCAGGGTTGTCGAGAAGCTTGGGGCTTTCAACTGCCCCGGGGAGAAACTGGTCCTGGTTAAGGCTGAGATTGCTGAGGAGTAGCCTGGGCCTCGCCGCTGGGCGCTGCCTCAGGCGCCGTGAAAACATCAATGAACTCGACGGTTTTAACGTTCTTAACAATGGTGAAAACGTCTTCTGAAACAGCCTTCTTAACGTGTTGAACACCCTCGGTGAGGAGAACCCTCTGGGGAAGCCTTATCGAAGCCCTGTCACCGTTGATCTCGACACTAACCTCCTCGACGGAAGCCTCTGGCAGACGCCTGTTAACAAGATGCTTAATCTTCTCAGCGTCATCCTCAATAACCCTGAGTATTTTAAACCTGTAGACAAGGGTCCTGCCTGCGAGAGGCGGGTTGAAGTCAACCTGAACCCTGCCTCCGCTGACGGTCCTGACAACGCCAATCCTGTTATCCATCTCAACCAGGGCCCCTGGAGCAAGCTCCTGGGGCTTGGAGAACCTTCTCGCAGCATACGTCTTAACCTTACCCGGGTCCCTGAAGCCGTAGGCTTTTTCAGGAGGTATTTCAACAGTCCTCTCGACGCCGATCTCGCTCTTGAGAAGCTCCTCCTCCCAGCTTTCCAAAACCCATTTCCCACCCAGGTGTATCAGCCTGGGGGAATACTTCTCACCCTCCCTGTATATGGAAGCCTTCCTGGCCTCCTCCTCCACAGTGGTCTCTATAACGCTGCCAGTCTCCTTAACGGTTAGAGTATAGTCGACGAGCACTAGTGAACCCGGCTCCATGCTTCAAACCCCTTTGAAAAGGATGTTTATAAACACTCCCGTTGCTTAAAAAGCCTCGTCCGAGGATGCTAGAGACCTTACTCTCTCAGGCCCGTCGATGCTCACCAGATACTTGTGGACACTGGCGGGGACAAGCTGGCTCCAGTCGACGCCGAGAATAATCCTCCTCCTTATCTCAGCGCCCGAGTATCTCTCCCTCTCCAGGAAGGGGATGGGCCTAACCTCGTAGCCAGCCTCCTTGAAAAGCCTCCCGGTGAAAGGCTGGTTAGTGTAGACCAGTTTGAAAGGCGGGCACATGGCTTCGACGAGACGGACCCAGAGGAAGTGCGCGTAAGGAATATCCGGGACCCCGGTTACGACTGTTTTCTCAAGCCCTATCCCAGCCTCCTCAAGAGCCAGGTGGAGCATTTGAAGCCTCTCTCCGAAGGTGAAAGGATTATCCTTATCATGGCTCGTCAGCGAGCTGCCTATTGCGATAAGAATCCTCTCATGGTTTGAAACAATATGTTTTATAGCGTGGACGTGACCATGGTGGACAGGCTGGAAACGGCCAATGTAAAGCGGGTATGCTTCACCGCTCATTCTGCGGAATGCGGAAACAGCCTTATTGATAAACCTTAGTCCACCCGGCGCCTGAAGCCAACGCCCTCAACCGTGTAGCCCCCGGGGGAGCCGACACCACCTTCAACACGGAACCTAACCGGGAGAAAGAGCTCGACGAGCCTTATCGTCGTCAAAGTGTGGAGGGTAATCTCGCACGTCTTAAGCTTCGAAACCCCTTCAGCCAGGGCGGCGTAGACCACAAGCTGGTCGGCAAGGCTCCTGTCAACCGGAGCCCCTGTCTCAACCTGTTTAACGAACTCTGAAGCAGCCTCGAAGCCAACTTTTTCAGAAGGCTTACCCCTCTCGCCCAGGCTGCTGGAGGCGAAAACAATATTGTTCTCAAGCGTCCCGAGGATCATGATGCCGCACCCGGGGTCGAGGGGAGCATTACTCTCCCCGCCCGTAAGGAACTCGACCTCAACACTAGGCTGAACCCCAAGCCTCCTGCTAAGCTCGTTAGAGGCTGAGCGGGCAATCCTTTCAGCAACAAGCCTCGGAAGCCGGGCGCTGTAGACGAGAATCCGGATGCTGCGGAGCCCAGGGAACCCGGTTAGGTTGAAAGCCCTCAGTGCCTCGACAGGCCTAGACCTGAGCCTTACGACGCCCCCGCCCCTGGGGTAGAAGCCCCTGCGCTCAACACTAACGTCGACACGGTAGCCCATTTCAGCGAGAACCCTGGCGAGAACCTCCTTAACATAGTCTATCGGGGGAGCCCTGGGATTATTCGTCCCACCCTTGAGAACAAGGCTCGCCCCACGGCTTGAAAACGCTAAAACAGGCATCAACGCCTGGAGGACCAGCGGCACGCTGCCGGCTGTTCCAACGTCTAGAGTAGCCTCTAGAACCTCAGCCCCGCCCGGGGTGAAAACAATCTCCCTGGAGCCGACTTCAAGGCCCTCAACCCTGGCCCCGGTTAGGCGGGCGACAGCGTTCACAGCGGCGAAGTGCTGCGGCCTCAAGCCAGGGTTAGACCGCCTAGCCCTAATGTTGAAAACCCTGATAGGCCTTCTGAGAAGGGCTGAAAGAGCCACGGCGGTCCTTAAAACCTGGCCGCCGCCCTCGCCCATTGAACCGTCTATCTCAAGAGTCTCAACCATTACTCAGCGTTAGGCTTACGCGGAGGCTTTTCTATAAAAGCTTATTTTCCACCCGGGCTGGTTGAAGAGCGGAGAAAGGTGGTTAGTAAACATGGGTGAATACGTGCCTGGCGCAACCGTCGTGGGGCTCGTCTACCGGGACGGTGTCATACTCGGGGCGGACAGGAGGGCAGCCTACGGGACGTTCATAATAGGCAAGTCGGTTAAGAAAATATTCCAGATAACCCCTAAAATAGGCCTCGCCTCCGCAGGCTTAATATCAGACGTTCAGACGATAGTCAGGGAGCTCAACTATCATGCTCGAATGTTCCAGTACAATACTTCCAGGGAGATTACTGCGAAAGCCCTTTCAAAACTATTGTCGAACATTCTTTTCGCGAACAGGCTCTACCCGTTGATAACGCAGACCATTATCGGAGGCTTCACGTTCAACACGCACGGCATCTACGTTCTAGACGCGCTCGGCTCAGTCATAGAGGACAAGTATGCTGCAGCCGGAAGCGGAACCGAGGTGGCGCTCGGAATACTGGAGGCGGAGTACAGGGAGGAGATGAGCAGGGAGGAGGCTAAGCAGCTTGCTTTAAAAGCCGTAAGGACGGCGCTGCAGAGGGACTCGGCGAGCGGAAACGGGATAGACCTGCTTATTCTGGATAAGGCTGGGCCGGCTGAGGAAAACTACGCTGGTTGAAAACCCGGCCCACGGTTGGGGCTTAAAACAGTTTTAAAAACATTCTAGACAGGCGTGAGCAGGAAGCCTCGTGAAGACGTTAGAAGCATTGCTGAAACCTACGGGGAGCTCAGGCTCCAGGCGGAGGAGAACATCAGGAGGATGAGGGAGTGCTCGAAAACGCTTTTCAAAGCCTTCCTGAAATACGTTGAAGCCAGGAGTGGCGAAGGCGTCGCGGCTCAAAAGCTTCTCCAAGCCTTCCTGGCGGAGGAGCTTGGCCTAGACGGGGAGCAGCACAGGGCTACGAGGCTCTCCCTGGCGAGAAGATTCTACACTCTGGCGGCGGAGCGTTCACGCAGCCGGGGGCAGGCGAGCCTCCTGCAATACTTGGAGAAACAGCCCCAGCTCACGCGAGACCGGGAAACCGTTAAAGAGGCTCCAGAGGCTTAACGTTGCCGTGGACAGGCCTAGGCCTGTCAACCGGGGCGCACCATTTCACAGCGTTCCCAATAACCCTGAGAACATTAGAATCATAGTACGTGGGATAAGTCTCGTGGCCTGGCCTGAAGTAGAAAACTTTGCCGAGGCCCCTGTGGAAGCAGCAGCCGCTCCTGAAAACCTCGCCCCCCTTAAACCAACTTATGAAGACAAGCTCATCCGGCTGAGGAATCTCAAAAGGCTCGCCGTACATCTCCTCATGCTCAATCTCAAAATAGTCGCCCAGGCCCTCGGCAATAGGGTGGCCCCCTCCCACAACCCATATCCTCTCCTTCTCACCCGCCTCCCTCCATTTAACGTTGCAGGGAGTACCCATTAGACGCCTGAAAACCCTTGATAAATGGGCTGAGTGAAGCGCAATAAGCCCCATGCCCTCGTCGACAATCCTCCGGTAAACCCTTTCGACAACACTTTCCTCAACCCTTTCGTGAGCCATGTGGCCCCACCAGATTAAAACATCAGTATTGTTCAAAACATCCTGGGTTAAACCGTGCTCAGGCTCGCTTAACGTGGCTGTCTTGACTTCAAAACCCTGGCTGCGCAGGAAACCCGCTATAACACTATGCATCCCGTCGGGATAGATCTCGGCAATCCTGGGGTCCTGCTTCTCATGCAGAAACTCGTTCCAGACGGTTACGCGCATCCTCCTCATAGGCCTCATCAAGCAGTTTGAGTCACTGCTAGAGATAAGTCTTCCCCCCGGGGCGTAAACAGGATGAGTGGGATTCAAGCCTGCACCAGACTGCTTGAAAAACCTCTTTTTCAAGCCGGTAAAACAAGCCCTACCTGCATGGTGGAAACAAGGCTGCACGCCCTCCCCATGGTTAAACAGGACCCGGGGGGGGAAGGATGAACCGGGAGAGCCGTTGAGAACCCCTATCCCGGATCCAAGCATTCCAGAAACCCCTTTCGGAGAAAAGAACCATTATGAACCTTTCTAAACCGAATTAAAGCCTTTTCAAAGAGATTTCTCGGGAAAAACGTTAAAACGCTTATTAGAAGCCCGCTGGAAGCCTTTATAGCGAAAACCAATGAGGAGAATGAGAATCGTCACGGTAAGCCTCCTCCTGGCAGCCCTAACAATACTCGCATTAGCCCAGGCTGAGCCCATCAGTCAACTCATATCCCACTTGGAAGTAGCCATGCAGCAGGCTGAGCCACAACCCCCCTCGGAGGATAATCCACAGGACCCGCCTGAACCCGTGGATGGACCCAGGCTCCTGACGGATAAGATGGAGTACATGGTTGACGAGACAGTGTTTTTCTCAGGAGAGGGTTACACGCCGGGCACAAAATATGTAATAGTAATAAAGTTAGGGGGAGAAGTCAAAGGCACAGTGGAGTTCTTCTCCACTTCCGAGCCCGCTTCAGAGGAGGACGAGGAGAACACTATGCCCCCGGGCTCAATACCCCCTGGAACAAGCTGGAGAATACCCTTCGACGCTGAAGGCGGAACATACGTTGCCGAGGTCTTCGAAGCAGCCGAGGATTCTGAAGAAGAGGGGGATGAAACCCCGCTGGCCTCGGTTGAATTCAAGGTCGACGCCTCCATAGAGGCCAGGATCGAAGCAATCTTCCGGGAGCTCGACGCTCTGAACGAGGCTGTCGAGGCGGATGTAGAAGGGATAGAGAACAGCTTGACTCAGAAGATAAGCGTGGTCAAGAAGAAGATAGAGCAGTTCACGAAATGGGTTGAAGAGGATAAGGAGAATACTGCGGCGAACATGCTTAACGCGGCCGTGAACAACCTGAAAGCGTTAATCCATCATGTTGAAGCCCAGAAGGGCAAGCACATAGACGAGGAGACCGCGGACCAGCTTATAGCCCAAGCCGAGGAGCTTATAATGAAAATGGAGACAACGATGTCAAGCATGAATACGAAGGGCAAGGGGAAACAGGTTTCAACACAAGCCCGGACGCAGGAACAGGAAA